>JBEVKV010000618.1:0-25122 GCA_040509515.1 Pyrinomonadaceae bacterium
CGTGGGGACGCGCTCGGTGTCGCGACGCGAGAGTAGGAAGCCTGAGATTGCTCCACACCCCTCGAAGGTGATGGGGCGGACTGCGTCTGAAAGAACGGCGGCAGCGTGAGCGGCGTCGGGGCCCTCACGTCCAGCGAATTGACGCGGTCGGCGAAGCTCTGGGCAGCACCGGCAGCGCGGTCGAACGCGGGCGGCACCCTGCTCGCGGAGCTTTGCGTGTTCCTGAGCGTGTCGGAGAGCGGGGCGGCCTGAGTGTTGACGCTCCCCATTCCCTCTACGAGCTGCTGGAGCGGACCGTTGAATCGCTGCCAGATGTCCAAACTCTGGGAGACGGCGCCGCTCAGCCTTTCCATATCGGCTGCCGCCATCTTCGTCGCCGCCGAGAAAGATTCGGGGAAGGCAGCCTTCAACGCATCATCGACTTTCGCCCGCGACTCTGTCGGCAACTTCCAACTGTCGATGATCTTCCTGAACTCGGCCATCACCTCGGCGTTAGCCAGTTCCGGCGCACGCTCCCGGAACACACGCGGGGTACCCCCCCCCGGCGTGAATCGGCGGAAGTCTGCATAGGGATTGATGTCAGCCCCAAACATCCTGCGGCCAACCAAGTCATGTGCCCATGACCCCATCGACCACCCGCCGAGTGCTTCCTTGAGTTGATTCTCCCGGTTGATGGATAAGAGGGATGCCCGAGCCTGTCCCTGCCAAATTTCGCGCGGGACAGGTTGACCCATTCTGGTGAACTCTTCGCGCGCTTTCTGAATGGTTTGTAAGTTGCCGCCGTGAGCGCCCCCCTCGGCGGACTTCGACTTCGAGTACTCGAACATTAGGTCGATCATGTCGAGGACGTTATTAATCGACCACTGAGCCGCCAGGAATAGGACGCCGATCTTCAACTCCGGGGGGATGGCGGCAGACATCCCTTTGACTTTCGAGAGGCCGGTTTCTCCGAAGTGCACTGTCGTGTCAACGAAACGGGGCCACGCGGAGAGCTTGCCGCGCAGGCCGGTCGCCTTTTTCGCCGTCGCGTCGAGCGACTTACCGAGGTTGTCCGAGGCGGCCGTCATGAACAGTAACTCCTGCTGTACCGGCCCCTTCCCGCGCATGTTTTCAGCCCAGGGCAACTGCATCTGCGAAGGCTGCGCCATCACGGCCTTCGCCGCCGCAACCTTAACCGCGGAGGTCTGCACGGCGGCAGCCGTCGTCGCAGCCTCTGTCCTCGTCTGCGCGAGGAAGGAGAGCAGCCCCTTCTCGGCGCCCCCGACCATGCTCGCGAGTCGCCAAAGCTTCCAACCGGTGATGAGCACCTTGACGCCGCTGTATGCGGTCAACGCCGCGCCCCCGATGGCGAGCGTGTAGACGGCCGTCTGCGTCAGGCCAGGGTGCGCCGCCGCGAACCCTTGCAGGTTGCCGACCAACTCGTTCGCCTTGTTCGCGGCGGTCGTGAGCGGCGGCAGCAGCGGCTCGAAGACCGTCACCTTCACGTTGTCCAGCGTTCCCGAGAGCGCCTCCATCTTCTGGTTGAAGGTCGCCGTCTTCTCGTTCACCTGCTGCTGGAGCGACAGCTTCCGCTCCAGTTCCTGATTCGACGCGCGGTATCCGCCGATCCCGGCGTCGATCAGGATGTTGGCCGCGCCCATGCCCTCCTGCTCGAAGAGTTTCTTGACGACGCGCGTGCGCGTCTCGGTGCTCAGCTTGTTGAGCTTTTCCAGTTGGGAGATGGCGTTCTCAATGCCGAGGAATTGACCCTTCTTATCGAAGAATTGAAGGTCGATTTTCGACTTCTTACGCAGCTCGTCCAGAGTCTTCTTCTGTTCGGGCGTCGTGACGACGAGCCGGCTGAAGACGGCGGAAAGGCCGGTGCCGGCCTCGCTGCCCTTCAGACCTTTGCGCCCGAGCAACGACAGCAATTGCGTCGTCGACGTGGCCGACTGGAATCCCGTCATCCCGAGCGAGGCACCGGCCCGCAACTGGAAGTACTTGGAAGCTTCGACCAACTCGTTCGGCGTTGTCCCCGTCGCCGCGCGAGCCCGCGCGAACAGGTCGGCGAGTTTGACGTAGTCCGCACCCTTGAGCTGAAACTGCTGCCCGAACTCCGCAAAGGGGACGGCTAATTCTTTGGGAATTTGTTTGGAGACGACGGCCAGATTCGCCACGGCCTCGCCCGCCCCGTCGATGATCTCCGTGGCGTCGACGCCTTTCTCTTTCAGCGTGGCAAATAGCTCTAAGAAATCCTGCGTATTACCGGGCAGGTTATTACCGAGCCGCTTCCCGATCTGGTCGAGGCGGTGCATCTGCTCGTTCAGCCGGGCGACGTCTACCGAGCCGTCAGCGTTGAGCTGGGTGAGTGAGGTGCGCAGATCGGTGATGGCGTCCTCGAAGTCGCCCGCGACGCCGACCCCGTTCTTCAGCGCGCCCATCGTCGCGATGCCGACGCCGCCGATAGTGAGGTCGCGGCCCATCGACTTGCGCAGCCTCTCATGCTGCTCAAGGAAGTTTCGGCCCTCTTTGCCGGTGGCGCGGAGCTTGTCTTCAAAGCGATCAAGCCTGCCGGATGCCACATCCCGCAGGCTTAATAGGATCGCAAGCTCGAAGGTCGAAGAGTTCATCTGCCTAACAGCGCCTTCAGGAGTGAGTGTCGGGCGTCTTCACGCTCGTCGAGGATCGCGACGTAGGTGTTGTAGCGCTCGATGGGCCAACCGAGGATTGACTCCTCACTCTGACCCGTCGCCGCCATCAGTGCGAACACCGTCTCGGCCATCGTCTTTCTGTAGATCTTTTCGTGAGCGACGAAAAGATTGCCTCCAGACTTCCGACCCGCCCCGCAGTGCGTACAGGTCCGAGACGTGCATCGTCGCCATCATCTCCAGCGTTAGTGGCCCAGAGAGCGTCGCGTCGCCTTCCGTCTGGGAGAGGCGGGAGACCTGGCGGCCCACGAGGTAGAAGGCTCGGCGCGAGGCGTCCAACTCCTGCTGGTCGGCTTCGACGTAATCTTTGCCCGTGAGCCGCACGCCGAACTCGACGACGTCGTAGACGACGCCACCCATCGTCAAGCCGTCGCCGAGGCGCAAAGTCCTGTCCGTCAACGCCTCCGGCCTGCGCCCGTCCGAGCCCGCGCCCTCAAGTTGGTTATAGGCTTCGACCAAGTCGTCGCGGTCGATGCTGTCGAGCGCGAGAAACACGGTCGGCGCCACCGGCATTTTCAGGTCGCCGAACTTCGTGATGGCGCGAGTCAAGAACAGATGCTCGCGGTTCGTCTTGAGCACCGCCAGCGGGTGCTCGTCGATCTCGAAGAGGTCGGCCCCGAGCAGGCGCTTCCCGAAGACTACTTCGCGGTGGACTGTGCCTTGCGCGTCGGTGTAGCCGACCTCCAGTGTTAGTTCTTTCATAGCGTTTACAGCAGGCGGAATCTGGAAGGGCGTAGCCCGATGGTGAATGACGAGACGCCGGTGCCGGTGCCCGTGTGCTGCTCAGGCTTGAACTGCGTCGGGACGGCGTCCTGAATTTCGTAGGTCTGCTGCACGACCAGCCCGCTCTCGTCCATGACGAGGAAGCGGCCTTGCAGCCTGTCGGTGCGGAGGCCGTCAATGAAGTCGTCGAAATAGCGCGCGAAATTCTCGGCCACGTTGCCGACGCCGTGGGCGTGCTTAAGGGTCAGTTCCTCGGTCTTCGTGTTGCCGCGTACCAGCTCGGGTTCGGCCACGTTGCCGGGCTGGTACTCAACCGGTGTGTGGGTCTTCGTCGGCATCGTCACGTCCAGAGCCGCGATGGGGCCGAATCCGTCGAGTTCGAGAAGGTATCTGCTATCCGATGAAGGCATGTTGTCTCCTTACTACTGCGCTAGGACGCCCAAGTCTTGGCTCAGCGGTACGTTGTCGATCTTGACGATGATGGTTTCGGCGGTCGGCGAAATCTTCACGCCGATGTCCACATGGACGCGCCCGGCGGCGAGATCGTCCGGCGGGTTGTTGTTCTCGTTACAGGCGACCGCGAAGGCGTCCGTCTCCTTGCGGCCGTAGAGAGCGCCCGACCTCCAGAGGTTGCGCAGGAACGCCCGGGCGACCGACGCTAGCTCGCGGAACAGCGCCTCGCCGACCACAGAGAAGACCGCGTACCTGTAAGCCGTCTTCAGCGAGTAGTAGCAAAGATTGAGCAGGCGAATCTCGTGCATCATCTGGATGCGCCGGTCGGCGGTCATCACGCGCGCGCCGTAGACCCGGATGCCGCCCTCAGGGATGCGCAGGATGACGTTCACGTCCTTACCGTTGAGGTATTCGAGCGTCGGCTCGTCGGCCTGCATCTGGTCGCCGGCGGCGCGCTCCACGTCGAGCGCCTCCGGGATCACGAAGTTCGCCGGGGCCTTGTGGACGCCGACCGTGCGGTCGGCCTGCGCGCACGCGCCCGCCACCGCGGCGCTCGGCGGGTAGAACATCTTCAGGTCGGTCACGCCGGAGAAGTCGCGCGCCTCGAACCACGGCCACGCGAGGCTTGCGTACCACGTCCCGTAGAGAGCGCGGATCGCGGCCACGTCCCCCTTATCGCTCCCCAGCGGCGGGTCGAGTAGCGCCAAGCGGTGGTAAGCCTCGGCGTGCGCGACGAGCGCCGCGTGGACGGCCGTAGACGTGATGCCGGGGATCGCCACCTGACCGGTGCCCAGCAGCTCGCTGTTGAACGCCTGAAGCCCGGTGCGCGTCGTGCCGTCGTCCGTGCCGATGTAGCGCGCGGCGTTGATGGCGGAGAAGTCATCGTTGCCGCCAGCCAATATCGCCTCGGCGGCGACCGCGGGCAGGTTGTTCGGCGAAGCCGTCGCCGAGGCGAGGTTGGTCAACTTCACCAGCTTCGACTTCTGGTTGATCTCGCCGATGGCGGCAGCCGACAAGTCGAAGTTGTCGTAGACTTCCGTGATGCCGAGCTTCACGCTACGGAAGGTGAGCTTCACCGTATTCGTAGCAGTGCCGGCCTCGACCTTCCTGCGGACGTCCACCGTCGAGCTGGGGTACAGCGCGTCGACCCGGAGGGTCGCGATGGGGGTGCCGGCGCGATCCATCATCGTATTCGTCGCTACCGCCGCCGACGCCCCGACAACCCGACTGATGACGGCCGTCGCGCCCTTAAAGTTATTGAAGAAGATGTAAGCGAAGCTCGCCAGGTAGCTGTTCGAGTTGAACCCGCCGAACTGCCTGACGTAGTCCGCCCAACTCAAAACGGTCGTGGCCTTATCGACAGGCCCCCAGGGAGCGTAGCCCACGGCGAACGCCGTCGAAGTCGGCTGCCGCTGGACGACGCTCCCGACCTGCGACTGGTTGACGAGCACCGTGACGCCCGGCTTCGAGTTTTCGATAGCAAGGGACATTTACTTTCTGCTCCTTTTCTCGTCGGCCGAAAGTGTCCTGGCCGAAACGGTAACTGCGCCATCCGCGCTGGGCGCGGTGATGGTGGCGGACGCGGTCAACGGCTCGGCCGCCGGGTGGATGAAGATCATCTCCCGTTCGGCCAGCTTGCGGACGCGCTCGGACATGGCGACCTCGCGCGTCGAGCCGTCGGTGCCCGCCGCCGCGAGCTGGACTCCGTTATCGAGCGAGAGCGGCTGCGGTTGAAGGTTTGTGACTCTCACGTTCATGACTGTTCTCCCAGAAGTACTCCCGGGCGCGACGAGTTACTACCGTGGTCGCTCGGGAAGATTTCAATCTCGATCTCCTGCACCGCCGCGCCCGGCTGCCGGCGGTCGGGAGTCGAGTAGACGAAGGCGGTGTCGAAGTGGACTGCGTAGGCCGTCAACTCGGGCAACTGAGTGATGTGCTCGATCCCCGCCGGGTTCAAGGGTTCGGTGTTGAGCACTACTGTCTCGTCGGCCTCACCCTCGCGCCTTATGACGGCGACGAACTGCATGCGCGTGAGGGCGGTCTGGGCGTCTTCAATCATCTGCCAGACGCCGACGTGTCCGGTCGCGCCGCGCCGCCTCTCGGCCTCGCCCCGCGCGTTGTCGTCGCAGCAGATCACGCTGAAGCTGCACCCGTGCAGGTACTCACGCGGCGCGCCGATCTCCGGCCCCAGCGGGGACAGCAACTTGTCTTCGCCGTCGCCGTAGCTCACCAGGTAAAGCGGGAAACGGGCCGACAGTGAGTCGAGGGCTTCGCGCAGATTCTTCGTGTCAAGCTCGCCTCCGTAGGTAGCCACGTCCGGCCGATAGCTCGCGCAGTACTCCTTCAGCGCGGCGACCATTCCGTCCTCGATGCCGCCGACCTTGAAGCTAAAGCCTCGCCGCTCGATGCTCATCTTCCGATATGCCTCCTGAAGATGCCGGCGATGGTTTCAATGTCCTCGCCCTGGACGACGAGGAACGGGCGCGCAGGCGTCTTCGAGTGACCGGGACCTGTACCGCCCGGGAAACCGAAATGCTGTCTGCGCGCATACTTCACGTTCGTGCCGACTTCGACACCCTCGGACACGACCCGATACCCGATGGAGTTCTTCAGCCGCGCGGTGTCAATGAGAATCTGGGGCCGGCCGCGACCCTTGCCACGCCGCCTGCGGCTGATGGTCGCGGCCGCGAGCCCGGGCCACTTGGCGGGACGCCCCTGCGCGCGGAAGTTCTGCTCGACCGAGCGGCGCAACACCTCGCCGGACGCCCTCATCGGGCGCTCGGCATCGCGCACGTCGGCCGCCAGCCGCTTAACGCGACCGATCAGCCGGCTCAGCCCTTGAATCTCTTCCGCCATGCTTCCTCTCAGTAACTACCGATCTTGTCTTCGCCGAACTGCGACTTGCCCGTGCCCTTCAAAATCCTGTCGGGGCTCGCGGGACTGGCGGCCGTCTCTTCCTGCGCTGGCACATCGAGCGCCGCCTTGCCGCCCTGTATCGCCTCCAGCAGTTTGATCGCCGGGTCATAGAGGGACTCCTTCAAAGACTTCCTGGCTTCCTGTGTGGTAGCGCGCGCACGCTGGAGCTTGTAGCTGGCGAGGTCGAGACAGATCGACACGACCATCTGGGTCGCCGGCACGGGCAACTCGTATCGAGTGCGCGCGTATGAATCGAAGAGGCCGACCGCGTAGGCGATGGCTTGGCCGACGAGTGCCGTATCCACCTCGCCGGTCTTATTCGGGTCAGTGAGCTGAAGAAACTTGTCCGCGCCAAGTTCCTGCTCAAGTTGTTGTGGACCGATGTAGCTCAACTGCTTACTCCGTGAAGAACTCTTCGCCGGCGAGCGTCACGCGCCCGCTGCCGTCGCCAAGCATCGCCACGATCTTCGGGTCGTTCGTGACTTGACCCCTCCTGAAGCCCCGGGGGCCGAGATGCTCGACCATCACGACGACGCGCACCGGAGTCGCCTCGACGGGCGGGGGCGGCAGCACGGGCTCGGGAGCGAGAGGAGCGGACGGCCGGGGCTGTTCGGCCGCCGCGCTCCCGTCGCCCGAAGAAGGCGAGGGCGGCGCCGAATCCGCGCCGCTGTCGAGGGATGGAAGCAGGGCGGGCGGTGAGACTTCGTCCTGTTCGGCCTCGGTCGCGCCGTCGTCCTCGACGAGGACTTCACTAACCTCGGCCGCTGGCTCGATGGCCTGCGCTTCGGACGTGGAGACGGGCGGCGCGGCACTCGCCGACTCCGTTGCTCCCTTCGCCTTTTCCGTATCGGGGGCGGTTGCGTCCGCCGCCGGCTTCTTCTTTCCCATCTTTCAATCCTTCCTCTTCTCGACGACTTACGTGAGCTTCACCCGCATGCGGATGACCGAGCGCGGGTAGGGCATGCGTGGGCCGCCGTAGAAGCCGCCGGTGATCTCGACCTTTGGGTTCTTGCCCGCGCCCAACTCGGCCGAGCTGACCTCGACGGCACCGGGGTTGCCGCGGCCGTTGACTTCGAGGATTGAGAAGAAGCCCGGCGCTGGCTGCCCGCTCTTCTGGTTGTGCAGCGTCGGCGTCATGGCGACCCCGCCGACCTTCTGGCCGTTCGGGCGCGCACCCACGACGATCACCTCGCCGTCCTCGATGTAGGTCTGGAAATCGCCGTAGTCGTCGATGTAGCCCTCGTCGTAAAGCTCGTAGACCGGGAGGCCGCGCTTCTCCTGAAGCTTGTTCATCTGCTCCAGGTCGTAGAGGACGGAACTGAGGTTGGCGGGCCAGAGGCCAGCCAGATCATTAGCGTTGCGGTTGCCCAGCCTCCAGTTAAGAGTCGTCTGGTTCAGGTACGCCCTCGCCCCCTTGGCCGAAGCCCCCGTGCCGCGGAACTTGAGCGCGACGGCTTGGTCGTCCGCGAGCGGCGTGGCGCTCGCGAATTCGTCCCAATCGTCCTCGACGCTGTAGGACTGGACGTTGAACGTCTCATCCACGGAGACGCCGTTCTCTTCGACGACGAGGTGGCCGCGCAGGGCCGACCACACGCACCACTCCGCGCGGATGAAGTTCTTGTCCACGCGCGCCTTCTGGATGCGGCCAATCGTTTCGTGCAGATCGATGACGCCGCCGAGCGTGCCGAACTGGCGCGCGCGCAGCAGCTCCGACTCCCCGACGATGTCCGTCTCCTTGAACGGGATGGGCTCGTACCTGTGCGTCTTCGAGCCGGGGCGCCTCCCGATTTTCGGGTCGGTACCCATGTTGTGTGCGGACGTCATGCCGCGCTCGCTGTCAAGCTCGTCCCACTCAACCTGCGTGGTCATGTGCTCCTCGAACGGCATGATCTTCAGGCCGAGCAGCTTTTCGCGCTCGATGGCGTATTCCTGCGTGGTCTGCGTCATCGAGACGTTGGTGGGGAAGCGGTAGATGATTCCTGACACTATGGTTCTCCTTCTTAGAACTTGAACCTACCCCCGACGACGCTCGCGCCGCCGAGTTCAGATTTCGCCGTCGAGTCCAGGCCGCGCAGCTCCGACTCCTTCAGGTAGCCGCCGATGAAGACCGTCGCGTTCGCGTCCGCGGTGCCATCCGTCTCGTCGTCGCTGATGGCGGCAGCCACCTGCGAGCCGTCAGAGCCGTAGACGCCCGCGCCAGCCGCGACCGCCACAGCCGCGTTGGCGGTGAGCGTGATGACGTTCGTCGAGGTGTTGACGCCCCCGGCGGCGATGGTGCCGATGGTCGTACCGGCAGCGTTCTTCAACACGTCGCCCGCCTTGAAGACCGAAGCATCGACAACTTCGCCGGTCGCCGCTCCGGTTCCGAACCCGGAGCCGGCCGCAACGGCGCGCGTGCGGCGGCGCAGCTTGCCTGACGCAGAGATCGCGCCGAGCACGTCGCCGACCAGGACGATGAAGCCGCTGGCGATGACGGCCGCGACCTTCACGGCCAAGTCCGCGCGGACAGCTTCGAGAGGGTTACGCTCCCCGTAGGTCGCGATAGTCTTCGTCGGCATTACTTGCCACCTCCTTCGTTCTTGTTTATGCCCATGCCCTTGCGGAGCTTCTCCATCTCGGTCGGGTCAACGATCTCCGCGCCCGTGCTCGTCACCTTCAGGTCGCCGAACTTCTCGCCAAACTCGATGAACGGCGGGAGCGCGGCGAGGAAATTCTGGAACCAACCGAGCAGTGGCATCTCGATCTTCTTCTCGACCTGCTTCCCGCCTTCCTCGGCGAAGCTGATGACGGCGACCTTCCTATCGTCGGCGGCCGCGAGCTGCTCCATGAACTCGACGGCGCCCATTCGGCGGAAGGCCGGCAGGAACTTGCCCGAGCCGAGCCCCTCGCAGAAGGAGACGATCTCCGCGCGCGCCGCCGACCCGGAGGTCTTATCGACCTGTGTGCGCAGCTTCTCAAACTCCGTGGAGTACTTCGTCTCGACACCCTTGACGGCGTCGTCGATGAGCTTCTTCACGTCGGCTTCGCTGAACGAGGCTTCCTGCGCGGGACTCTTCTCAGCGCCGCCACCGAACGCAGCCTTGATCCTCTCCCAGAGGCCGTCGGTGATCTCTTTCTTATCTTTCTCTTCCATTGAGCTGTCTCCCTCGCTAAAGGTGATGTCCTCGAAGGTGATTGCCTCTCCTTCGTGGAAGTGAATGTCGCGCAGGCCCTTCACGGCCGGCGGTTGCGCCCCCAGGAATCCGACGTGACGGAGCTGCGGGACGCGACCGCCGGGGGACTTGCTCGCGTCCAGGTAAAATGAAGCCGACCTCTTCTTGAATTTGCCGTCGCGCACGAGCTGCTCGAACGCCGGGTCGACGTCGCAGAACTGCGCCTGGAGCACGTCGCCCTCGGTGCGCAGGTCACACACCCAGCCGTAGGCGGGCGCGTCAGTCTTGGGATGGCCAATAGTGGCCGGGGCCTCGTGCTCTTCGGGTTTGAGGTTCGCCACGACCTGTTCGAGAAACGAGACGTCAAGTTCGTGCTCGTTGCCCTTGTCGTCGCGCTGCTTGCCGGCCCTGAAGACGTCCACCCACTGGCCGCCGAAGCCTTTGCTTTTTGTAGTCATAAGAAAAAAGGTAGCCCGTCACTCCTGCGCGGAGTGACGGGCTGCTTGTGAGCCTCTGTATTTTGAGAGTACGGCCCGCTGGTGGGGCTCTGTTACTGAACCGACCTACGCGTAACCAATCGCGCGCCGCTCGGGATTCAACCTGCCTGAGTCGGCTATGAGGTTCTCGGCTTTAGCTTGGAAAGGTAGGTCGAAGATTATCTTGTTACCGCATCTCTTGCAGTACGCTTCAATAGAGCCTTTGGTATCCAGACTGGCCTTGAGTAGCAGGCGTCGGCATCGCTTACATCGCAGCTCGATATACTCGCTAAGCAACTGAAATTCCTTCTTTGCGCCTTCGGCAGGCCGATTTCAATCGCCGACACCGGCCCGGACACCTTCCAATGGCGCAAATCTTTGTTAATTTCAATTTTCAGGGGGCGCTTGCGGAATTGGACTTTTGCTTCTCCCGCGCCAGCACAGGGCGATTTTGCGCGAGCAGCCTTTTCTCGAACTGCCAGCCGCCAAGTCTACGTTAGAGGGTGGAGTTTAGTGGCCGGTTGCACCACCCTTCAAACATCCGCCGGGCGCGAATCATAGAGGCAAATGTTTGGACTAAACAATTACTTTCTTATTTCTTCCTGTCTTTCCGCGCGCGCGCGACGCCGGCCTCGATGGTCTCCCGCAAGCCCGCCTGCTGCGGTATGCCCTGGAAGCGCCCCGCCGAGAGGTCGTGAACGGCCGTGCCGTATTCGGCCTTCACGGGACTGCCGCCCTGGCCGAACACAAGCTCGGCCTCGCCGCTCGGGTTGTTGTGGTTGTAGTCTGCCGGCATTGAGTCGAGGGAGAACACGGAGCATCTGCACATGAATCTTACATGGCGGGTTCATTGTTGGGGGCGTCTCCCGGCCTGACGAAGTGCGCGCGGGAACTGTCCGGCCGAATCAGCGAGTCCAACGGCCAAGCGCGGCAGGACTTCTCTGCGTATATCCAGCCTTCACCTTCCGGGTAATCCTTTTTCACCTTTTCACTGGCGGCGTCTATCGCCTCCGCTTCCGACTCGGCAAAAATAACGTGGACGTTTACGGATATTTCGGGGGAGAAATCAACACAAGAAAGCAACCCCTCGTCGCCGTCGAAAAAGAGTTGCACCTTGCCCGTCTTCCCATCAATGAATTTGGTGAGAAAAGGGTCGGGGCGCAGCGCCACTATCGCGCAGGCGTAAGGCTTTAGTTTGCCCGTCATGCACGCTCGTCGGATATGGCTTCTTCGTGGGCTAGTCTATCCATAAACTCATCAAAGAAAGCTCTCGGGTCTTCAGCCGCACGCGAGCCGGGCGGAATGCTTATAGCGCCTTTGTGTAAATGGATATGCCTATCCCCGCCCCGCCTTTGCTGTCTTTGCGCGGTGAACGTCTCTTCAAAGTTTATTGATTGCCTGCGCGTGAGCGTGGCGGGTGCGGTGAAGTCCGCGCTTCGGCCACTTCCGAGCGTCGCGGGCGCGTCCGCATCTCGCCACTTGTCTGTTACGTGCGCGGGTACGATTGCCTCGCGTTCGTGTACCTCCGCGAATCCCGTGCGGCGCACGATGCCGCCGGAAGCCCTTGAAGGAATGCTGAGAGTGCCGTCCAAGTTGGGCAGGAAACGCGGACCGCTCGTCGTCCCGCCCTGCGCGGGCGCGGGTATCTGTATCTGTATCCCGTTCACCCTGTCGGCGAAACTCTCTGCGGCGGTCGTGGCGGAGCCGAGAGCGCCGGGGAAGAATGATAGAGGTTGACGGATGTCACCGAACGATTGAATCAGCGGGAGCGTCTTGTCATGCAGGGAGCCGAGGTCGCGCCCCGACTGTTCCGTCATCTGCGCGAGTAATCCTGTAGACTTGGCGAACGTGTCGGGGGCGGCCAGCTTCAACATATTGTTGAGCCGGTCGCGCGCTTCGTCGGTCGGGTTCAGACTTTCAACGGCCTTGCGAAACGAAGCCATCAACTCGGGGAACTTGAGAACGTCACCCGCCTGCGCTTTGAAAGTGTTCGCGCCTTTCAACTCGTCGGCCACGCGGGCCAGCGCGGCGGTGAAGTGCATCCCGCCCTTCTCTAGCTCTTGAGTACGCTGATACAGCGGCCCCTCGCGCCGGTCGTATGCCTTCTGCGTCTCCCCGTATTCCGGCGACTTTTGCCACGCGCGGAAGCGGTTACCCGGCCCGAACACGTCTTTCATTACGCTGCCGTACAGCCCCATACGTTCGGGCATCAACCCGAACTCTAGGTCGCGCCCCGCTGCCGTGTACGGGATGACGCCCGCGAAGTTGGCCGTGACCTCCGGCGGGTTGAGCGTGGCGAGGATGCCCTTTGCGGATTTGTTCCAGAAGTCGGCGGGGACGCCATCCTTCTCAACCCCGTGATGCGTGAAGGACGCGACGGCCGCAGTAGTGCCCGCCGCCCTCTCCCTCTGCGCCTGCGCCAACACCCTCTCGGCTTTCTCGCTCTCCTTTATCCAGTGGTAAAGCTCAAGTAACTGTTCGATGGTGAAACCGATGGCCGCGACGGTGAGAGTCAGTTTGAAGGGGCTGCTGGTTAGTTCCGAGAGGATGCCCCGCATCTTTCCGACCTTGCCCGTCGCCGCATCCAGCCCGACGCCGACGCCCCCGGCCCCGTCTTTCAGGCGCGCGAAGTATTCGACGAGGTTGCCGCTCTTGCCGATGTCCGAAGCGATGCGCCACAGTTGCCAGCTTGTAGTGAGTCCGCCGACAGCGCCCTTGAGGGTGTAGACGGTGGTTCCGAGGGTGATGAGTCCGAGGCCGTACTTGACTAAATCCTGATGCCCCTGCGCGAAGCCCTGCGCCGACCCTAAGAAGCTATTCGCGGAATCCAGTAGCGGCTTAACAGTGTCCAGCATCGGCGCGAACGTGATGGCCTTGATGTTTTCAAGCGTGCCTAAGACGGCTTCCATCTTGGCGTTGTACGTCGCCATCTGTTGATTGATTTTTTCGTTCACGGGCACGGCCTTAGCAGCTTCCGCCGTGACGTTGCGCCAGCCTTCAGCCCCGGCGTCAACCATCACGCCCGCGACCTTCCCGCCCTGCTCGCCGTATAGCTTGTTAAGTATCTCTAGTCTCTTCTCACTCGAAAACTTTCTAAACTTCTCCATCTGAGCGAAGGCGTTTTCCATCCCCAGAAACTCGCCCTTCTCATCGAAGAGTTGAATGTCTAGGCCGGTCGCCTTCTTTACCTTTTTGCGGTCTTTGGCTTTGGCGATGAACTGTTGGAAGAATGACGTTGCACTAGTGCCCGCTTCGCTCCCCTCCATCGCGCCCTGACGTTTGAGCAGCGCGAAGAATTTAGAAGTCTCTGCCGCGCCTTCAAACCCTGTAAGCTTCAACCCGCGCGCCGTGTTGTTGAAGTATTTCGCGGACTGAATCAGGTCGCTCGATTCAATGTCGAAGCGGTCTTTCAGAGCAGAGAAGAGGTCAACGGATTTACCGAAGTCTTTGCCGCTCAAGTCGAACAGCTTCCCGAACTGGCCTAGCTCTTTTGCCTGCTCGTTCGCTTGCCCCATCTTGAGAGCGCCGCTCACGTTGGCGAGGTTGGCCGCAGCTTCGCCCGCGCCGCCTAAGACTGTTTCAACGTCAACGCCCGCTTTCTTGAGCGATGTAAGTATGCCGACGTAATCGGCCGTGCTGCCCTGTAGGTTATTGCCGAGTGAGGTTGAGAGCGCCATCAGGTTGTTGATGTCCGACGCCTGTTGTGTCGCACTCCTGCCGCCCGCGCTCGCTATCTCCTGATACGCGCCCCGAAGGTCTAGGAGTGAAGATTCATAGTCGCCTGCGGCGTCAACGCCTTTCTTGAGCATGGCGAGCGTGACGAGGCCAGTCCCGGCGATGGCGAAATCACGCCCGACGGACTTCCGCATGTCTTCAATGTCATGCAGAAACTTCCGCCCCTCTTTGCCCGTCGCGCGGAGCTTACCTTCAAAGCGGTCTAGCCCCCCGCTGGCCGCATCGCGGAGGGATAGGAGGATGGCTAACTCGAAAGCTGTGCTGCTGCCCATGTTCCTAGTTCTCTTTGGTCGCTGCTACGGCGCGGAGACTATTTGCACCCAACTGTAAGTGTCGGCGCTCCCCTTCATACATTGGTAAATCTTATCGGCCACGCCCGCCCCGCCGAACTCTGTGTAAAGCGTGCCGCGCGCCGACGAGTCGCACGTCCCCTTTGCCGTAGCCGTGCCGATCTGCGCGCTGAGTGATTTGATTCGCCCGTTCGCGTTCGCGCCGCCGTCCCCGAACTGCCACACGCCCGCCGCCGCCCTGCTCGCGGAGGTGTCCTTCGCGCCCGCCGCATTGGTGCCACTGGCGAACGCGACCACGCCGCCCGAGCCGACGCCGAACACGTCGGCCGTGTTCCCCACGTCGAAGGAGAGCGAGTCGTCCGAGCGCGTGACGAGCAGCGCGGCCATGCGCGACTTGGCGTAGGCCGAGCCCGCCGCGTTGCGGAGTTGCATGTGCCCGCCTAGTGCGCTGCTGTCCGAGAACGAGAAGTTCGGGAAGATGAGCCGCGCGCCCGTCGCGCCGTTTAGCGTTATGTTCGTGCCGTCGTCGGACAGGAGCGAGTTGGAGATGAGCCGCCTAGCCGTCCACTTCGTCAGGCGGTTGGTCGTCGGGATGACGCTGACATCCTCCGCGACAATCATGCCCTCGGTCTGCGCTTTGGAGGTTTGCGGCACGGAAGTCAGAAGCAGCAGCGCGACGCAGAAGCCGAGCGCGGCGCAGGCTTTTGGTAGGCTCTTCATCGTTCATCCTTTCTGTTGGGTTGTGTTGGACTCGCGCCCGAAGCCTAAAACGGAGCAGCCCACACGTCCGGTTAGAACGTGTGGGCTGCTGGTGAGCCTCTAAGATGATTGCTATTAAGACCCGCTGTCGGGGTTCTATGTCGCGGAGATTATAGACCTTCCCAACGGTTTATCAATAGGCTTTCAATGGTGCAAATATTCGTTAATTTCGAGGTTTGGGGAAGGGGAGCGGGGTTGGTGAAGGTTCGCGCCCGTTAGGGGCGTGTGAGGCGATTCCGCGCGGGGCGTCACTTGGCGCTTGTGGGGGCTGGCTGTGGGGCGTCCCGCGTGGGGGTTGTTTTAAGTGCCGAGCGAGATTCAAGTATCAGCTTCACAGTGTTTCCGAGAAATTGGTCAAAAAAAGAACTCCTCATCGTAGTCTGGATCGAAGGCGGCATATGCCCGTCTCGCTGCGACGCTGATTACGAAGCTCATAAATAATGAAAAGGGTAGGATGACGAATATAGACGCCAGCACCATATCCGCAAAATGTTTGTCGGGTATATTGGGTATATCTGTGGCCGGTGTCGGCGATGGCTGCGCCAAGACGGAAAAGAGAAAGGCGAAAAAAAGTGCCCCTCCGACGACGATAGTGAGGGCGGCGGAACCAGAGTCAATGGTCTTTTGACTTTTCGGTGTTAATTCTCCGCCTTTGAGTTTATGGTTGGCGGTGAAGACTCTTCGCGCATAGAAACTGACGACGAAGGTGGTGTAAATAATCCCGACGAAGGAAATGAGCCAGAGGGCGGTGGAAACATCTTGCCCCTTCTGAGACATTATCAGCACGGATGATATAGCGATTACGTCTGCAATCAGCCCAATGACGCCGGATATAATGCCGAACCAATCGAACCGAGTTAGAGATTCTCGCGGCTGAATTTCATTCATTTGTTGGCTCATATGAGTGAGTTCGTGAGAGATTTGTTAGTTCTTTCTTGCCAGCCTTTGAAGCCTCGGCTTTAGCCTTCGGCGGCCTGCAATAATCAACTTATGCGCCAGCGTGAGATAAGGTAAAGCGCAGGGAATATATGCGGGGGCGGGGCGGGTGTCAATGGCTTTACATGGGGCGTCTCTCGGCGCTTGTGGGGGCTGGCTTGGGGAGCGTCCCGCGTGGGGTTTGTTTTGAGTGCCGGAATGGCTATCTATTGTTAACTAGAAGAAGAGGTATTCCCGACCGTGCGGTAACATTATTCCTTAGTTGGAACAACGAATGGAGTTATTGCCGGGTCAGGCTCCCCGAACTTAATTGTCAGCCAGTTATCGTCCCGTTCATCCTCATTCTCTTCAACTGTGATTTCAGTAATTAACATCCCTTTCTCACGCTTATATGTAAACGGATTAAATGAAGGATAAGCCTCCCCTTCATCAGGCATGAAATGATGCTTCTTAAAGAACTGTTCCTGTGTAACTTTGCCAGACAGTAAATCTAGCAACGCCCTCGCAGATATTGTAATCTCATGGCTTCCCACCGTATATCCTCCATAGAAACTGTGTCCTTCAATCGAATGTACGTTTCTCAAGAAATCTAAAAAATATACCGCGTTAGTAGCGTTCCGCTCTGGCTTTGGCAAGGCGCTTTTTATCTTACTAATACTCTCGACTACATCCTCGCCCACTCTATTAAAAGTTTTACCTTTGTATAAAACATCTTTGATTTCGATCCCATTAGTGGCGTCATCTCGAAAAGTGAACGTCAGCACAAAACTAATCGCAGGATATTGTTCAAAGAAATATCTCAGCACATCACTGAATCCGTAGGAGTCCAAGTCGCTCCTCTGATTGAACAAGCTGCAACCACCGTCACAGATAATTATGCCAAGAGGGTAGTTGGAGCCCGAATTAATAAGCTTGCCTGCCTTCCCCTCAAGACGATTATAAACAGTGTTCTGTACCAGAGAAGTAATCAATGAGTAACTCGGATGTGATGTTAGAGAAAAGCTTTGTGAGGGGTTATAAACCATGTCAACAACTGTATCTTCGTTGATGGCTCTATAGCCCCGCTTAACATTTGGCGCACGCTCGATTTCATCTAAGAATGCGTGGAACTTCTCATTGAAAATTGCACTGTTGAAGTTCAATCGCGTCGGCAGCTTGAAAATGCGCCTTGCCGTGCCTCTCACCTCTCTGTTAGCGGTGGAACGCACAAACAGGGCAAAAGAATTTCCCCTCAAGCCGCGCTGATGAACGTACTGCATCAACTCTCGGCTAAGAGCTTCAACAGGGTAGTTTTCATCTAGTCCCCTGTCTGAAACAGTCGCAATGTCAGCGATAAAAGATTGGTCTGGGTCTGTATGTGAGGTGAAATATATATCTGGGTTTGTGCCCTTTAGCTTCGGCTCATGTACAACTTTGCCGAGCCTGCTGAAAGCGTTGAGAATCGCTATTTCCCATTCCCATCCTAGTAATAACTCGTCATTGTCATTAAGCCGGCGAACAAACTCTTTAGTCTGCCTTTCCTTCAAGAACTTTGCATTCTCGTTAATAAGACACTGGATTGTTCTTCGTGAGAAAATCGCCATTCACTTCTTCCCGTGCCTCTTCTTCCCCGTCTTTACAGCTTCGGCTTTAGCCTTCGACGGCCTGCCCGTTTTACGTTCTGAGACAAGAGCAAGGTCTGATTCAAGCACGAACCTGTCCCGTCCGATTTTTACCGACGGCAACCTACCTTCAGCTACGAACTGCTGAACTCTGCCAACAGTAACTCCAAGCTTCTCCGCAGCTTCTCTTGTCGTTAAATAGCCTGTTCCTTTCATAAACAGGAACTTAACAAGTTCACTAAAAAAAGTCTAGTGTTCGACGCACCTTTAATCTTGACTAAATCTAGTGCATACACTATACTTTCCCTTGTCAGCCACACCACGCAAGAGAGGAAGCCGAGACCATGAACGCCGCCGCCGCCGCATACAAGAGCAACATCGGGCAAGACTTCAGCCTCGCGGACGCCTACGACGCTGAGTATCTGGACACGGACGAGGTTGAGGATGTGGACTTGATGACCACGGAGCAGCGGCAGGCGTTGAACGCTCGCATGGCCGAATGGTGGAGCTAATCACCGAAGCGGGCGGGCGGGGATTGTTGGGCAGCCCCCGCCCGCCCTAACACCAACCTCCCATCCTTTCAGAAGGGGAAAGATGATGCCAGAGAATCCTACCACAGAGGGCGACACGCACCGCCCTACGCGCATTGAAGAGGGGATTGACTACCGCGTCTCGTACTCAATCGAGGTCACGGCTAGGCTCTACCAAGTCACGCCGGAAGGGGCGCGGGGCGACCTCATCGCGGACAACGGCGAAGAGTTTGAGGCCGCGCGGCGCGGGCACGCGGCGGCGAAGGCGATTCAGGTCATGTACGGGCTGTTCGCGCTGCTCTACCTGACCTCGTACACGGAGCCGCTGGCGTTCAAGTACGCGCCCGTTGATTTCGACAGGGCGTTCGGGGCGCTAGGGGAGTTGGGGCTTGAGTTGAGCGATAGCGCCGCCGTCAGAGTCTCAGAGCTACTTGACCTCTACGAGAAGAAAGGGGAGGGCGATGTCCGCAGCTAAGCCCGCCCCCATCAACTTTGCGACAGTGAACATAGAGGTGACCGTCGCGCACTTTGAAGTCCCCGGCGGCTCGCTACACGTGGCGGGCGTGCTCGCGGGGGATACGGCCGTCGTGCTCCTGAACACGCCCGACTTGCAGCCCGGCGACTTCGTTCTAGTTCACACGCCCGAAGGTCTGAGTGTGTTGCAGTACCACCCCGCGCCCGGCGGCAGGGTGAAGCTCGGCACGCTGGAATTTAAGAAGTCGCGGCGGTGGAGCTACACGCGAAGCGAAGCGGTCATCTTGGGCCGCGTGATTCAGTTCGCGTGCGACGGCAAAGAGGTACAGACGTTGGTTAAGGTTCGGCCGATCTGTTGACCGCTTCGCGCGGGGGCGCGACACGGGTCGCGCCCCCTGCCCAGACAGCCACATGACTGCAAAGATTCAAATATCAAACCCAGAGGCCATCATCCGGCGCTATCAGACCGGAGAGAGTATTCTAAGTCTGAGCCGGGAGTTAGGTTTCTCCCGGCCCGCTATCTCGCGCTGGCTTGCAAGGCAGGGCATTGAACTGCGGAGCGCGTCAGAGCAGGAAGGTATCAAGTGGAAGCAAATTAAAAAGAATCCAGAGGCCGTAGAGAGACAGCTTAAAGCGGCGTGGACGGCTGCGGCGGGGCGTGGTTATCACATGCAGCCAGCGGCAAAACTCAAACGCGCTCAGACGTGCTACCGAAACAAATCACACGTCCACACGGGCGAGGAAGCAGTAGGGGCGGCGATAGCAGATGAGGGCTTTGCGATTGAATATCAATACCCGGCGGGGTTCTATTTGATAGATGTGGCTATTCCAGATAGCCACATCGCCGTTGAAGTATTTGCCAGCAATTGGAAGCCACGCCACGCCGAAGCACTCACAAAGCGCACGTCCTACCTTTTAGATGAGGGATGGCTAGTGCTGTTCGTCTTCATCTGGCGCAAGGGGTTCGGCCTACTGAGACAGAGAAACCGCGAAGATAAGACGTTCGCGCCCGCGATTAGACTGCAACCGTGGTTTGACCCTCAAAAGGTAGCTTCAAAGGTTGCCGACCTATCCCAGAGGATTGAGCGCAGGGAAAAGCTTCACGGTCGCTTTGGGATTATCAGCGGCAACGGATGCGAGATACCTACACCGCGAGGGCACTTAGTAGACTTGCCCCGCGTCTCGTGGTTATAGAGGTTGGGCGGAAACGTGGACTTCGCACAGAATCGCCCTGTGTTGATTTGAACGTCTTACCCTACACGGTTTTGACGCCCCGCTATTTTGGACGATATTTGCGCCGTTGGAAGCTCTTACAGGGGCAATAATTTTTAATCGCTGCCCTCGCGTTGGCCGCGCTTGAGGCTTACGCTACGCAGACGTAAAGATTCCTTTACCGAAGGGGTTTATATGACGGCTAGAGAGTTGGTGGACATTCTACAGGGGTTCGACCCCGACGCGCGGGTAGTGATTCACGGGCACGCTGGCGGGTATGACGACGTGGCGGGCGTTGACGAGATACCGTTGCGCTTGAACGTGAACAGTGAAGGCGGGCGGGGCGCGCATGAATACCCAGAAGAAGGGGAGACGGCCGACGGCGTTGCTTTGCTCATAGCGTAGACTTGAACCCCGCCCCTCTCACTACCCGCTGGCGGCGATAGCCGCCCTTGTACCAGTCTCGCGCCCGCTACCCGCGCCCGACGCCTTTAGACCTCAACCACGCCGCGCGACACCTACCCATAGCTTATGCCCGTTGGCTACGCGCTCGCCTAACACCTTCCTCTATAACCTCGCGCAATCCCTTCCGCGCCGGAATCCCTTTGAACGCCCCCGGCGTGAAGTCGTGAACCCTACCCTTGAACTCGGCTTTAACGGGAAGTCCCGCGCCGTCATAGCTGACAAGAGTTTCACTGTTCGGGCGCGCGTGGTCGTAGCCTTCGGGGTGAGACGCTAAAGCGACTGTTACGCATCTACAGCTAAACCCCCAGGGCGGGTAGTGCTCCTGCCAGAAGGGATGATCCGCTGGAAGAATGACGCCGTCGAGCGCGCGGTGCGCCGGCCGAGTCCTGTCATCCAGCACGGCACTGTATTGCCACAGCGGCAGCTCGTCGGAGATCGCCTCCATCGCGCGGCGTCGCCCAACGCCGTAGGCCACCTGGACGTTAGTGCGAAAGACCGTCTCAAGATGAAACTCGCCGAGCTGCTCGTGACCGGCGCCGGAGAGTATCGACCGGAAGCCCTTGATGACCTCACGTTGGGGCGTGCCCAGCTCAAGCGCCTGCACGATCTCCTCCTTGAAGGCGCGCAACACGTCTTCGCGATAGAGGCCTCCGACCGTGAAAGCTGCGGCGCGCGCCTCGTCGAAGAGGGCGTCGAACTGTTTGCGTGTGACGATGTTCTTACTTCTGAAGTAAGCGATGGCATCGGCAGGGGGCACGTCGAAGTTAACATCGACGGGGTCGGCAAAATCCGCAGTGCCGCCGGACGCGATGTGATGGAGCGCGAGCAGGTAGGCAGCGAGCACCCCATCGGCGAGCGTCGCGAACAGCAGGTCGAATGTGCCCGCGAAGCCCTCGAAGAACCGGGCGGGCACGCGCATCAGGTCTTCGTACTGTTCGAGCGCGAAGATTATCTCGCCGAGCGCGGCGTCGTAGTGGGGCGCAGCCTCGCGAAGCGTTCCGTCCTCAACCCCGGCTGCGTCGGCCGCTTCCCGCTCGACGCGCCGGGCCGGGATTTTTTTTCGGCGAAGTCCCCGACCTCCTTCGTCGGATCCTCGTCCTCGGTCGGCGCGGTGATGGTCGAAGGCGCGGGCAGCACATCTTCGCCTTTACCAGGCGCGGCGACCTGAAACGTGTTGTAGACGTGGGCGCGCGGGATGGGCAGCCCCATCTTCCATAGACGTTCGAGAATCTGCGCGAGCGCGTCGAGGTCGGCACCCGGCTCGTAGTTGATGACCCACATCGGGGGCTGGCCGACGTAGCCGAAGTTGGCGATGTACAGCGGCCACACCAGCCTTGTGTTGACGGCGAGCATCAGGCTTTTCGCGTCTACTTCGGTCTTCGTCTCCTGTACCCGCTCGTGCACTTCGCCGAGGGCGCGTCCGCCCGAGCCGCCTTCGCCTCCTCGGCTCGTGAGCGTCTGGCCGAGGATGACGCGCGCGATGCCCGCGTTACAGAAGTCGTCGGCGAACTCCTTAAAGCTCGACCCCATCGAGGTGCGGACACTCTCCAGCACCTCAATCTGAAACTTTTTCGGCAGCGCGACGACGCTCTCCTCGAAGACTGCGCGTGCGGCATCGAGCGCCATCTGCTGTTCGGCGGCGGCCGCGCCGTCGTTGTAACGGGATGCGACGGTGCCCGCGCCCTTCTCGCCGTAGCGCAGCCAGTTCTTCACGTTTGCCCGCTTGAGCCAGCTCGGCCAGAAGACCTTGCGGAGGAGGGGCGACCCCCAGCGGTTGCCGTGCCTCGGCCTGTAGCTGTGGACGAAGAACTTCCTCTCGGGCAGGGGCGTGTCGCTGCTCAACCCCTCGGCCATCACGCCGGGCCTCAGTCGCAGCGGGCCGGTCTGGGGGAAGGGATACGTACTCGTCGAGTAGGCGGCCATCATCCCCGTGCCGAACGAGAAGAGGTGTTGCGGCTTGAAGCGCACGTCTTTGATGTAGACGCGGTCGCTCGCCTCGCCGTAAATGATCTCGCCAACTACGAGCCCCTTGCCGACGCAGTCGAGCGCCTCCCATAGGACGTGATCGAAGCCGAAGCGCTCGCCGTCGCCAGCCGGGTCGAGGTAGCCCTCCAGCGTCTCCTCGATGAACTCGGCGATCTTCACGTCGCGCCGCTTCTCACTGGCGGGGCGGACATGGCGAGACTTCGAGAGAACGTTCTCCTTCCGCGTGTCCAGGCAGGAAGCGACCATGTCATCTTTTTCTTCGATGTCCTCAAATATCGCCATCGCCAGCCACGGATTAAAGCGTAACTGTTCCCAAATCCACGAAGGGTTATCCGGCAATGCGGTATTAGGGAGGCCGTAAGCAAAGGACATGAAGCTGCCGATGCGGTCACTCGACAGAATCTCGCCCGTCAGGTCAGGTTTTTTGTTGTCAGTTGTCATCGCATTAAACGGCCGCTAATAACCCTTTGTTAACGCGGCCCCCTGCTTAACGCCGGTGGATTTGAAATCGGCCGTGCCGACGTAGCTAGTCACGACTACATACCAGCCGATGGCGACGGTCATTATCTCGTCGTCGTGGTAACCGCTCTTTGCCTCCATCCGCTCGCCGTTCTGCACGAAGACGCGCGACTCCTCACACAACTCCTGTGAGCAGGTCTTAAACTCTCCCTGGCGCCAAGCCTGCTCCAGCAGCCCGATGACGAGTCGCTTCGTGCGGTCGGTCATCGCCAGACCGGGGCGAGCACGCAATAGCGCCTCCTGCATCGTCGTCTTGCCCTGGTCGATGTCACGCTGGGTCTGGACATCAATTGCCTTGTACAGCCTGTGTCCGTAGCCGAGGCGCTCAACTTCGAGGATGGCCGCCTCGCCCATGTTCGACTCGATGACGATCTCGGCGTTGTTGTAGTCGTCGGAGAGCTTGCAGACGCGCTTCGCCTGAGCGTCCTGTTTTTCGTAGCCGGCCCAGCGGTAGACGTGCTCTCCGGTATTGCGGTCGATCACGGCGACGGCCGCCGGGTCGGCGCCCTCAATGCCCATCGCGGGGTCGAGCGATACGACGTACTGGTGGCCGGGGACGGCAGCGCGCGGCTCACACTTGACGACGGTGTAAGTTTGATCGAAGACGGTGCCGCCGGTCTGTGCGAAGGGGTCAACGTCGTTCTCCGGGTATTCGACCCTGAATTTCTTCGCGCCCTTCTTTGCGATCTCATGACGCCGCCATGAGACGAACTCGGCCACCTCGGCAGAGTGCCACGGCGTGTCGGCCGAGACGTAACCCTTGATTTTAAGGTGGGCGAGGATAGCCTCCGCGCAGTCTCGCTCGGACTGAAGTGGTAGGCTCTGTTGTTCACGATCCTCGCGCGTATAATTCGTGACGCGTGCGGCTTCGTAAGCGTCGTCGGCGAGATGTGACAGGCTCATCCCAAGCCCCAGCAGGAACCAGTCCCCGACGCCGCTCTCGACGAACTTCCAGCCGGCGATGCGGTAGTTCCGATTCCACCACCACGCGAAGAAGTGTGCCCGCGTCCCGCCTTGGCCCAGCTTCCCCTGCGTGTACTTCCTGTGAAACCAGTCGCCGACGCCCTTCGCGGTAGACTCGCCGCTGATCTTTCCGCCCTTCGTGGCGTCGCACAGCGCGGTCGCGGCCGTCTCGGGGTCGCCTCGCCAGAAGGGAATCTCGGTCAGGTGCAGGCGGGTGAATGTATCGCCGCGCCCTTTCTCTTCCTGGCCCGGCACGACGGCCGAGAGGCTGATGCGCGACCCGACGACGCCCCTCTCCTCGTCGTTGAACTCCAGTTCGTATTTCGAGTTGTATTTGCTCGCCGGCCTGATCTCATCGCGAAGGCTGGCGTACATCTCCTTGATGGATTTCATCAGGGAGCGGAGAGTGTCCGGGTCTTGCGCGACGAGGCGGACGTGATGCCCACTTTCCATGACCGCGTCGCTGAGGTAGTCGGCGGCGTAATAGGTAGAGATGCCGAGGCGGCGGCACTTCAGAGTGTAGTCTTCGAGGGACGGATCTTCGCTCGCCTCGATGCTGGCCTCCAGTAGTTCGAGTTGCGCGTCGTTGAGCACGAAGGGCGTTAGCTTGTTCCGGTCGAAGGCGTTGCGGATCTTGATTTCCCGCTCCAGGAAGATGCGCTTTCGCGCCGGCCAGCCCTGACGGTACCAGTCGAGGGTGTACTCGTCGGGCTCGATCTCGATGCCGGCGTCGGCCGCCTGACGGTCGGCGCGCGATAGCAGCTCATCGAGTGAGGTGCCCGGCTTACCAACTGACTTACGCGGCGGCATATTTCTCTTTTAAGAATTCGTTGAACTTCTTAGCGTGACGTTTGAAGAAGGTGAGCCCTTCGGCGTCCGAACCGAGGTATTCGAGCAGGTCGGCCGAGAATTCCACGCCGAGAGCGGCACGGTCTATGTTTGAGCCACGTAGCTTCTCCCGCTCCAGCGCAAGTTGTTCCCGCCTTAGCTCAAGCTCCTGCTCGCGCAGCCGCCGCCGCTCTTCCTCCTGTCGAATCTTCAACAGCTTTACGGGGTCTTTCGCGATGACCTCGCGCGTCGCGGTCAGGAGTCGGTCTTCGATGTTGCGGAGGACGAGCTGATATTTGTCCTGCCCTTCTTCCTTCAGGTCTGAGAGGAGCTGCTTGGCCTGGTAGCGGGCGAGGTGATAGCGGTCGGCCAACTCGTCGCCGGCCGACTTGCGCCACCTATTTAGGGAGCTTTTGG
>JBEVKV010000619.1:0-19828 GCA_040509515.1 Pyrinomonadaceae bacterium
GCGTGCCTTTTGCATAATGAGCTGGCTAGTGAATGTCACAGGCAAGGTTAAGGCAGATGCCGGAGCCGAAGCGAAAGCGAGTCTTAATAGGGCGTTTAGTCTGTGGTATTCGGACGTGAAGCGAGATGATCTAGGCATGGGCAGGATGAAGCGTGGGTAACACCACGTGGAGGTCCGAACCAGTATGGGTTGAAAACCGTTTGGATGACCTGTGCTTAGGGGTGAAAGGCTAATCAAATCTCGTGATAGCTCGTTCTCGCCGAAATAGCTTTAGGGCTAGCCTCGGACTTACGCCATCGGTGGTAAAGCACTGAATGGGCTAGGGGCCCCACAGGGTTACCGAACCCAATCAAACTCTGAATGCCGATGAGCGATATCCGGGAGTCAGACTACGGGTGCTAAGATTCGTGGTCGAGAGGGAAACAGCCCAGACCGACAGCTAAGGTCCCAAAGTCGTGGTTTAGTGGAAAAGGAAGTGGGGAAGCACTGACAGCCAGGAGGTTGGCTTAGAAGCAGCCATCCTTTAAAGAAAGCGTAATAGCTCACTGGTCAAGCAGCCCTGCGCCGACAATACAACGGGGCTCAAACCACGCACCGAAGCTTCGGATGATGAATAATCATGGTAGGCGAGCATTCTGTAGCTGTGAAGCGGCACCGTAAGGGCCGTTGGAGCGATCAGAAAAGACTCTGTCAGCATAAGTAGCGATAACGCGGGTGAGAACCCCGCGCGCCGTAAACCTAAGGTTTCCTGAGTAAAGTTAATCTGCTCAGGGTAAGTCGGCACCTAAGGCGAGGCCGAAAGGCGTAGTCGATGGAAATCCGGTTAAAATTCCGGAACCAGTAGCAGTGTCGTGGGGGGACGCATCCGGGTAGGAGAGACCGGCGATGGATGTCCGGTTGAACCGTTATAGCCCGTGGCTTAGGCAAATCCGGGCCACATCAGGGTAAAGACGGGGACGAAAGTACGTCCTTCGGGACGGAAAAAAGTCTCTGACCCCAGATGCCAAGAAAAGCCTCGTTCGACATAACTGTGATCTGACCGTACCGCAAACCGACACAGGTAGGTGGGGTGAGAATCCTAAGGCGCTTGTGAGAACACTCGTTCAGGAACTCGGCAAAATGACCCCGTAACTTCGGGAGAAGGGGTGCCGTCCTCCGGGACGGTCGCAGTGAAATGTCCCAGGCGACTGTTTACTAAAAACACAGGTCTCCGCAAAGTCGTGAAGACGACGTATGGGGGCTGACGCCTGCCCAATGCTGGAAGGTTAAGAGGAGGGGTTAGCCGCAAGGCGAAGCTCCGAATCGAAGCCCCAGTGAATGGCGGCCGTAACTATAACGGTCCTAAGGTAGCGAAATTCCTTGTCGGGTAAGTTCCGACCTGCACGAATGGCGTAACGATCTGGGAGCTGTCTTAACGAGTGGCACAGCGAACTTGTAGTACCGGTGAAGATGCCGGTTTCCCGCATCTAGACGGAAAGACCCCGTGCACCTTTACTACAACTTGATAGTGAATGCGGGCATGCGCTGCGCAGGATAGGTGGGAGGCTTTGAAGCGAGGCTCTTGGGCTTCGTGGAGCCAACGGTGAGATACCACCCTGTGCATGTCTGCGTTCTAACCTAGCCCCGTCATCCGGGGCAGGGACACTATCAGGCGGGTAGTTTGACTGGGGCGGTCGCCTCCTAAAGCGTAACGGAGGCGCTCGAAGGTTGGCTCAGGCTGTTTGGAAATCAGCCGTAGAGTGTAAACGCATAAGCCAGCCTGACTGTGAGACATACACGTCGAGCAGGGACGAAAGTCGGAGTTAGTGATCCGGTGGTTCTGTATGGAAGGGCCATCGCTCAACGGATAAAAGGTACGCCGGGGATAACAGGCTGATCCTGCCCAAGCGTCCACAGCGACGGCAGGGTTTGGCACCTCGATGTCGGCTCATCACATCCTGGGGGTGCAGAAGCTCCCAAGGGTTCGGCTGTTCGCCGATTAAAGTGGTACGTGAGCTGGGTTTAGAACGTCGCGAGACAGTTCGGTCCCTATCTGGTGTGGGCGGAGCAGGTTTGAGGGAATCTGTCCTTAGTACGAGAGGACCGGGATGGATCCACCTCTAGTGTACGAGTTATCCCGCCAGGGGTAGCGCTCGGTAGCTACGTGGAGCATGGATAAACGCTGAATGCATCTAAGCGTGAAGCCAGACCCAAGATGAGACCTGCCAGTGAGACTCGTGGTAGACCACCACGTTGATAGGCTGGGTGTGAAAGCGTGGTAACACGTTTAGCTGACCAGTACTAATAAGTCCCTAGGCTTGACCGTAAAATTTACTGACGAGCAACAAGTGCTTGCGCGGTTAGCCTTCAACTTCACTATTCGATTCTCAAAGCCCTCTGGGCTTCAGCTCTTTTAAGTTTTCCGGTGGTTTTGTCGAGAGGGTCACACCCGTTCCCATCCCGAACACGGAAGTTAAGCCTCTCAGAGCCGATGGTACTGCGTGGGAAGCTGCGTGGGAGAGTAGGTCGCCGCCGGATTAATTTTTAAACAAAAGCCCGCAAGAGTATTAAGCTCTCGCGGGCTTTTTGTTTTGAGCCGGGTTATCTCGCTCCCGCGGTTTTGATGGGCGTGCTTACTGCGCCCTCTTGATCACTCCCTCGAACCAAACCTGTGCCGGCGGCGTCTGCCCGTTACACGGGGTCAGGTTACTGGCGATGTGGAAACGTCCGTTGCCCGTCGCCCCCGCGTGCCCTCCCGTTCCGCCTGCGACACGGAAAGGTACGCCGTGAGCGTTCGCCGCGGCGCAGTTGGCGGGGTTGGGCACCAGCACGAAGGGGTCGCCTTCGATGAAGACCTGATCCCCGGTTTGCACATACGTGTCTGTCGCTTTCAGGTCGAAGACGAGGTTGGTCGTGGTGTTGGTGCACGCCGAGAAGACGGCGGTATTGAAGCCGCCTTCCGTGTCGATTCCCGAGCCCGTGAAACTCAACTCGATGTTTTCCGGAAACGCCCCGCACCGGGCGACATGCGGCCCGGCGTTTACCAAATTAAAGGTTGAGCCACCTTTGTAGTGGGGATTGACGTGGTCATTCACCACGGCTGCCGAACTTCCTCCGCGAAGTTGGCCGGCAAGTATCATCAGCCCGGCGAATGTTAGAAGCATTATTGTGAGTCTGGTTTTCATTCGTGTAGGTCTCCTTTTGAGGTGCGTAATTTGTGACTCTGTTTATTCTCAGCCGTGATTCTCGCGGTTGAGAATAACGAGTCGAAGCCGACAGTGCTCTCACAACCTCTAAGGCGTAAATCTGGCGCTAAAACTATCATCGGGGAGAATGAATGTTCGTGTTTGAGAGATTAGGTCGTCGCCGGATTAAGTTTTAAACGAAGGCCCGCCCGGTCTTTCCAGACCCCGAGCGGGCTTTTGTTTTTCCGAGTTCTCTTACAAAATAACCGGGTTCTACCGCGAACCACGAATCAGAGAGGTGCTAACCTGCCCGTCATGCGAAACGTGCTCGGACTACTTTTGCTCACAATCACGCTCGGCGGCGCGGGCTGCGACGGCGGCGCTCAGGCCAACGGGACGGCGGGCG
Source organism: Pyrinomonadaceae bacterium (assembly GCA_040509515.1). Taxonomy (GTDB): domain Bacteria; phylum Acidobacteriota; class Blastocatellia; order Pyrinomonadales; family Pyrinomonadaceae; genus QHXN01. The sequence goes on from JBEVKV010000619.1 coordinate 3,571, forward strand.
GCGGCTCGGCCGCGCCGAAGGGGACGCCGGGCGCGGCGGCCGACAAGGTGGCTATGTACGGCTACGAGGTCGTTAACACGTTCCCGCACGACCCGGCGGCCTTCACGCAGGGGCTCGTCTTCCACGACGGCGCGCTGCTGGAGAGCACCGGCCTCGAAGGCGAATCGACGCTGCGGCGGGTCGAGCTACAGACGGGTAAGGTCTTGCAGAAGGTGGACGTGCCGCCATACTTCTTCGCCGAGGGGCTGACGCTCTTCGGCGGTAAGCTCTACCAGCTCACGTGGAAGGGCGAGAAGGGCTTCATCTACGACCCGCAGACCTTCAAGAAGAGCGGCGAGTTCACGTACGCGGGACAGGGCTGGGGGCTCGCGCACGACGGAGAGTCGCTTATCCTCAGCGACGGCTCCGACCAGCTTCGCTTCATCGACCCGAACACCTACCAGGTCAGGCGGACGATCAACGTCAACGACCGCGGACGCCCCGTCGAAGAGTTGAACGAGCTTGAGTACGTGAAGGGCGAGATTTACGCCAACGTCTGGCACCAGAGCCGCGTCGCGCGCATCGACCCGAAGACGGGGCGCGTCGTCGGCTGGATAGACCTCGCGGGGCTGCTCCGGCCGGGCGACACTACCGACCCCGAGGCCGTCTTAAACGGCATCGCGTATGACGAGCGGGGCGACCGCCTCTTCGTGACGGGTAAGCTCTGGCCGAAACTTTTCGAGGTCAGGCTCAAGCAGAAATAGGCCCGCGGGCATCAAAGGAGGGCGATGTCTTTCGAGAGCTACTTCCGCGCGTCCTCCTACGCGATGATCGCGTGCGGCGTCCTGTCGCTCGCCGTCTCGGGCGGGGTCGGGCCGCTTTTGGCGCTCGCGTTCGCCGGGGTGCTCGTCGTCTCTTGGAAGCTCGGCGACACGCGCTGGCAGCTCTCGGAGCGCGCGGGGATGGTCGTCGTCCTGCTCGCGCTCCCGGCCTTCTACCTCGACTGGAGCGTACAGCGCGCGGCCGCCGTCGATTCTGCGGGCCAAGTCTACGCGGGCGTGAGCGCGCTCGTGCACTTCACGCTGCTGCTCTCTTCGATCAAGCTGCTTCAGGTCAAGTCCGACCGCGACTGGCTCTTCCTTTATCTGATTTCGTTCTTCGAGGTGCTCCTCGCCGCCGGCCTGAGCGCGAGCCCGACGTTTCTGCTCTCGCTCGCGCTCTACGTCTTCGCGGCGCTGCTGGCCGTGGTCTGCTTCGAGCTGAGGAAGTCTTCGCGCTCCGTCGCGCAGAGCGAGAGCCGGCTGCTCGTCGCCAACGAGCCGCGCTTCTTCCGGCGCGGGCGCACGCGACCGCGCGCGAGGGGCGAGCGCGCGCTGCGCCGGCTGCCGCTGGCGGCGGCCGGTCTGTTCATAGCCATCTTCGGGCTGGCTCTGCCGATCTTCCTCATCACGCCGCGCGCGGCCGAGAACGCGCTCTCGATTCCGGGCGGCGCGGCCTCGTCCGGCTTCGTCGGCTTCTCCGACCACGTCAGGCTCGGCGACATCGGCCGGCTGAACGAGAGCAACCAGCTCGTGATGCGCGTCCGCGTCGAGGGGCCTTCGCGCACGGGCGCACCGGCGCTGCGCTGGCGCGGGGTCGCGCTCGACCGCTTCGACGGACGCAACTGGGCGCAGTCCGACGCGGCGTCCGGCTACCCCGATTTCGACGGCAACCTTTTCAAGCTCGGCACGACCGAAGACCTCACGCGCCTGACGACGCAGACCTTCTTCGTCGAGCCCGTGGACACGCCCGTCATCTTCGCCGCGCCGCGCGCGCTGGCGCTTCAGGGCGGCTTCCCTTACGTCAGGCGCGACCGCGACGACGGCCTCGCCTCGCGCGCTCACACCTTCGAGCGGGTCACCTACACCGTCCACTCCGACACGCACGAGCCGCCGCCCGAGCGACTTCGCGCGGAGACGGCCGCGCGCACCAACGGCATGACGGCGAACCTGCGCCGCCCCTTCGATTCGTACCTGCAACTGCCGGCGAGCTTGGACACGCGCGTCGGGAGCCTCGCCGTACTGGTCGCGCAGCGCGCGGGCGCGCGCAACGTCTACGACACGGCGCGCGCCGTCGAGGCGCACCTGAACCGGAACGCTTACGGCGGCGACTACCGCTACTCGCTGGAGATGCGCGCGCAAGGCCCCGACCCGCTCTCGGACTTTCTCTTCAACGTGCGCGCCGGCCACTGCGAGTATTTCGCGACCGCGATGGCCATTATGCTTCGGACGCTGGGCGTGCCGACGCGCGTCGTCAACGGCTTCCAGCCGGGCGAGTACAACGCGGCGGCCGATGCCTACGTCGTCCGTCAGGCCGACGCGCACTCGTGGGTCGAGGCCTACTTCGCGAACGAAGACGCCTGGGTCGCGTTCGACCCGACGCCCGCCGACGGCCGCCCGGCCGGCACGAGCGGGACGGGACTCTCGGGAAGCCTCAGGCGCTACGCCGACGCGTTCGAGCTGTTTTGGATTCAACACGTCGTCGCCTATGATAGACAGGGCCAGCGCGCGCTTGCGCGCACACTCTCCAGCCAGATCAGCTCGTACCGCATGGCCGCGTCGGAGTCGGCCGACGGTCTCGGTGCGCTCTTCGCCGCGTGGACGGGGGGACGGGGCGGGGGACTCGCGTCCGTTCTGGGCGCGGTCGCGTCGCCGCTGGTGTTCGTGCCCGCGTCGCTTCTGCTCGCCGGCGTCGGGCTTCTGTGGCTGCGCCGCAGGGGCTTCGCCGGGTTCGGGCGCGGGGCGAAGGGTGGCGGTGAGGCGGCCGCGGCGGCCGTCGTCGAATTTTACGCGCGGATGAGCGCGGCGCTCGCGTCGAGGGGCTTGAGCCGTCCGCCCGACCAGACGCCGCTCGAATTCGCCGAGGCGACGGCCTCGCCCGAGGTGCTGGCCATCACGAAGGCTTACAACCGCGTACGCTTTGGCGCGCACGACCTGACCGGCGCGGAGGCCGAAGAGGTCGAGCGCCAACTTTTGACACTCGAACGACAGCAGCCTATTCGAGACGAGTAAGGACTTGTAGAAACTTTTTTATGAAGAAAGTCGGATTCATCAGTCTGGGGTGCCCGAAGAACCTCGTCGACAGCGAGGTAATGATGGGGCGTCTCAAGCAGGAGGGCTACGAGATTACGAGCGACGCGGCCGAGGCCGAGACGCTCGTCGTCAACACATGCGGCTTCATCGACGCGGCGAAGAGGGAGTCCATCGACGCCATCCTCGAAGCCGCGCGCCTGAAGTCCGAGGGCAAGTGCCAGCGGCTCGTCGTCGCCGGCTGTCTGGTCGAGCGCTACCGAGACGAGCTGCGCGCGGAGATGCCCGAGGTGGACGCCTTCATCGGCACGAGCCAGATTAACGACATCACGACGGTCGCCGACTCGCGCGTCAACACGCGACAGCTCCCCGTCCTCCCGCTCGGCAACCAGACGGCGACGTACCTCTACGACGAGTCCACGCCGCGCGTGCTCGCCACGCCCGGCCACTTCGCCTACGTCAAGATTGCCGAAGGGTGCGACCGCCCGTGCGCCTTCTGCTTCATCCCGCAGATGCGGGGCCACTTCCGCAGCCGCCGCTTCGGCTCGGTCGTGGCGGAGGCGAAGCAGTTGGCCGAAGCCGGCGTGAAAGAGCTTATCCTCGTCGCGCAGGACTCTTCGCGCTACGGCGAAGACCTCGGCGAGCGCGACGCGCTGGCGCACCTGATGCGCGAGCTGTGCCGGCTCGACGGCGTCGAGTGGGTGCGCGTGATGTACACCTACCCGACGCACATCAGCGACGCGTTCCTCGACGTGCTGGCCACCGAGCCGAAGGCGGTCAAGTACCTCGACATGCCTTTGCAGCACGCCTCGCAGAACGTGCTCAGGCTGATGAAGCGCGGCGGCAACCGCGAGAGCTTGGAGCGTCTCATCGCGCGCGTGAGGGAGCGCGTCCCCGGCATCGCCGTGCGTACGACCTTCATCGCGGGCTTCCCCGGCGAGACCGAAGAGGACTTCGAGGAGCTGCTGGCCTTCGTCAAGACGGTCGAGTTCGACCGCGTCGGCGTCTTCACGTACTCGGACGAGGAGGGCACGCCGGCCTTCGACCTGCCCGACAAGGTTGACCCGAAAATCGCGCGCAGGCGGCGCGACAAGGTGATGCGCGCGCAGTCGCGCGTCTCGCTCAAGCGCAACCGCGCGCGCGTCGGCCAGACCGTGCGCGTGCTGTTCGAGGGCGCGTCCGAAGAGACCGACCTGCTCTGGCAGGGGCGCACCGAGACGCAGGCTCCCGAGATCGACGGCTGCGTTCTCATCAACGACGCGCCCGAGGGTTTCGAGCCCGAGCCCGGCCGCTTCGTCAACGTCGAGATTACCGAGGCGCAGGAGTACGACCTCGTTGGAAGAATAGTCTGAAAGCCGTCAGCCAGAGTCTCCCCATGACGAAGCCGAAGGAAACCAGCGACTCCTTAACACACCCGATAGTCGAGCCGGCGCACATCGTTGTGCCGGAGCGCAGGCGGACGGCCGGCGACTACTTCGCGATGGCGCTGGCGACGTGCGGCGTCGGGCTCATCCCGCTGGCGCCGGGGACTTGGGGCTCGGCGGTCGGCGTCGGCGTCTACCTCCTGCTGGCGCGCGGCGCGGAGCGCGGCTTCGACGCGGCCGTGGCGCGCGGGCTCGACCTCTCGCCGCAGACTTTTCCGCTCGTCCTCAACACGGTGCTGCTCGTCGCCATCCTCTTCGTCTCCGTCGTGGGGACGTGGGCGGCGACGCGCGCGGAGAAGCTTCTGGGGAAGAAAGACCCGGGCGCGGTCGTCGTGGACGAGGTGGCGGGGCAGCTCGTCACGTTCCTGTTCGTGCCGTGGCTGGCCGGCGGGTGGATGGTCTTCGCGGGCTTCCTCGCCTTCCGCGTGTTCGACATCTGGAAGCCGTACCCCGTCCGCAGGCTCGAAGGCTTGGGCGGTGGCTTAGGCATCATGGCCGACGACCTGCTCGCCGGCTTCTACGCGGCGGCGACGATGTCGCTGCTGGTCACGATACGTCTGATCTACTAAACCGAGGAGGGCCCGGATGGAAGAGACGAAAGACCCGAAGGCTTCGACCGAAGGCGGCACGCCCGAGCGCGACGCGGAGGCGACGAGCAGCGAGACCCTGAGCGACATCGAGTCGAGCGAGAAGGTGACGGGCGGCGGCAGCGCCGGCGGCTCCGAGAGCAGCTCGCTCGAAGGCTCGTCCCCCAAACCCGACTCCGGCGGCGAAGGCCGCGCCGACGGCAGCGACACCGGCGGCCCGATGTAATTTTGAAGAAGACGGGAAGTCAGGAGTCGGAAGACAGAATTAAGAGAAAAGCGGTCGCCGCTTCTTATTCTGACTTGTGGCTCCTGTTTTCCTGTTTCTTAATCCTGACTTGTGACTCCTGACTTCCCGCCTACAAATGCCTGACATCAAAATTTTCGTCGCCGACGACGTGAGCGAGAGCGGACTGGGGCCGCTGCGCGAGGCCGGTTTCGCCGTCGAGAAGCGGACGGGGCTCAAGGGCGACGCGCTCGCGGAGGCCGTGCGCGGTGCCGACGGGCTCGTCGTCCGCAGCGAGACGCGCGTGACGGCCGAGCTGTTGGAGTCGGCCGCGCGGCTGCGCGCTGTCGGGCGCGCGGGCGTCGGCGTGGACAACATCGACGTGGCGGCGGCGACGCAGCGCGGCGTCGTCGTGATGAACGCGCCGGACGGCAACACGATGACGACGGCCGAGCACACGCTCGCGCTGCTGCTCGCGCTGGCGCGGCGCGTCCCAGAGGGGCAGGCGAGTCTGAAGGCCGGGCGTTGGGAGCGCAAGAAGTTCGTCGGCGTCGAGCTGCGCGGGAAGACGCTCGGGATTGTCGGCCTCGGGCGCATCGGCCGGGTCGTGGCGAGCCGCGCGCTCGGCTTCGAGATGAAGGTCGTGGCCTTCGACCCTTTCGTCGCGCCCGAGCGGCTGCGTGACGAAGGGATAGAGCTGGCGACGCTCGAAGAGGTCTGCCAGCGCGCCGACTTCGTCACCGTCCACTCGCCCCTGACGCCGGAGACGCGCGGGCTCATCGGCGCGCGCGAGTTCTCGATGATGAAGCGGGGCGTGCGCGTCATCAACTGCGCGCGCGGCGGGCTCGTGGACGAGCGCGCGCTCCACGACGCCATCAAGGAGGGGCGCGTCGCGGGCGCGGCGCTCGACGTGTTCGAGGAGGAGCCGCCGCCGGCCGGCCACCCTCTGCTCGGGCTCGAAGAGGTGGTCGCCACGCCGCATCTAGGGGCCTCGACGCGCGAGGCACAGGAGGGCGTCGCCGTCATCGTCGCCGAGCAGATGCGCGACTTCTTCCTGACGGGCGCGGTGCGCGGCGCGGTCAACGTCCCGGCGGTCGGCGCGCTGGAGCTAAAGGCGCTCGGGCCTTATCTCGACTTGGCCGAGCGGCTCGGGCGCTTTCAGGCGCAGTTGGTGGACGAGCCCGTCCGGTCGGTCGATTTGGAGTTCGCGGGTGAGGCGGCGGCCTTCGACTCTTCGCCGGTCACGCGCTCTTTCCTCGCGGGGCTCCTGCGTAACATGAGCGCGCGCGTCAACGTCGTCAACGCGCTGTTCATCGCCGAGGAGCGCGGCATCGGCGTCACCGTCTCGCTCAAACACGCGGCGGCGGGCGCGGAGGCGCGCGAGCCCCTGCGGACGCGCGTCACGACGACCTCGGGCGAGCACACGGTGGCGGGCGCGCTCTTCGGACGGCAGGGGGACGGGCGCGTGACTGAGATCGACGGCTTCCGCATCGAGGCCGTGCCCTCCGGCAACATGCTCCTGACGCGCAGCAGCGACGTGCCCGGCGTCATCGGCCGCGTCGGCACCATCCTCGGCGACCACGGCGTCAACATCAGCCGCTTCCACCTCGGCCGGCGCGAGCGCGGCGGCGAGGCGATGGCCGTCATCGAGACGGACGCCCCGCCCGACGACTCGACGCTCGAAGAGCTACGCGGCTTCGGCCCCGTCATCTCCGCGCGGCGGATTAGTCTGGAAGACTGAAACGACCCACATCCCCTTCGGGGAAGGTAAGTCATTCGATGACGAAGCGGGCGCTGCGCGAGACGCTGGTCTTGGCGACGCGGTCGATGGCCGTGACCTGTAGGACGTAGCGGCCGGCGGGCAGTTCTCCGAGCTGTAGGCTTTCGCCATAGGGCAGGCGCACGAGGTCGGGTTGCCCCTCGGTCTCTATCTTGACGAGCGGCTTGGTGACGACCGGCTGGTCGTCACGCAGGAGCTGCACCTGGAGCGCCACGTCCGGCTGCGCAGAGCCACGCGCGGCGTTGTAGACGTAGACGAGGAAGCCCGAGCGCGCGCCGCGCGCGAAACGTCGGTCGGCGCAGACCGAGAGCTGCGACGAGCCGTCACCCACCTCGCCGATGAAGAGGCTGCTCAGCATGAGCCCCGCTTTGCCGAGGTCGGGGACTTCGACCCACTGATAGGCGCTCCCCGCGTCCCCGCCCTTGCGCTCGCGCGCCGCCACCCTGACCTGATAGAGACCGGGCTTGACCACGGCCTGCTGGTTGTAGATGACGCGCCGCCGGCCCGCGCCCTGCTCCATCTGCGTGACGGTCAGGCTCTGCTCGAAGTCGGAGACCGACTTGCCCTCGCCGTTGACTATCGTCCCGGCCACGTCGAGGACGACGGGGCCGCTCGCGCCTTCGAGCCCGAGCGCACGCGAATCGACTTCAATCGAGATGGTCAGGGTCGGGCCGGAACCCGGCGTGTCGCTGAAGCCCGCGGCGACCGAGGTCGGCAGCGTCTGCTTCGGGTAGAGCGACTTGAGCGCGGCCGTCAGCCCCTCTTCAATCGCGTCCTTCTTCTGCTTCTCCTTCTTCTCTTTCTTCTCCCTGCCGTCGTTCGCCACCTCGACGGGGCCGGTCGCGACGCCGCGCCGCAGGCGCACCGACAGCTCCGGCCGCCCCTTGATTCTCACCTCGATGCGATGCAGCTTTGCCCCGCTGTTTGTCTCGCCCTCGGGTCTCCACGCGATGACGTAGTACTGCGAGGTCTCCACGACCGCGCGCCCCATCTCGGGGAGCACGTCGTTGGTGTCGAGGAGCGCGCGCCCGCCCGTTTCGGAGGCGAGCTGGTGGAGCGCGGCCTGATAGTCACCCAGCTCGCCCGAGTTGGTCGTGGCGAGGGCGTTCTCGCCGTCGAAGGTCGACCGCTCGCCCGCCTCGCGGACGAGCGTCGAGCCGCGCAAGCCCCGCGCATCCACGCTGTAGAAGACCGTGCCGACGCGCGACGCGAGCGAGGTGACGCGGCGCATGTCCTCGACCACGGTCGAGTCCAGTATGCCGGCGTGGAAGCCTTCGGAGACGAGGAAGAGCAATTTCCTGCCGGGGAGCGGCTCGGAGGTGCGGACGACGTTTTCGAGCGAGGCCAGCGTGTTCCTCGCCGTGAACGTCGCCTGCTCGGCGATGGCCTTCGCGCGCGCGATGACGAGGCGCTCTATCGAGGCGGCGGAGCAGGCCCCCGCGGTCGAGGCGTCGCGGGCTCTGGGGGTTCCCGCGCCTCGCGCGCGCGCCTGCGGCCCCGTGCACCTCTCACGCGTCAGACGGTCTATGAAGTAGTCGATGACCCCGCGGTCGTTGCGCTCGATGGCGAAGGCTTGGGATTCGCTGATGGGGTTCTGCTCGCCCGTCTCGCGCGCGTCGGCCCAGCGCGAGACGAGCCGCCCGGCCGCGAGGCGGAGCACCGTCTTGTCGTCTGTGAGCTGCGAGAGGAAGCCGAGCTGCCCGGTGGTGGTGAAGATGGCGGCCTGATCGTTCTGGCCGAGTCGCTCGTCGACGAAGCGTGTGAGCGTCTCGCGCGTCCGCTGGACGTTGGCCGGGCTGATGTGCAGGTCGTCGACCACGAAGAGGAAGATGCGCCCGCGGTCGAGCGGGCGGGCGGCCGCGGCCCGGAGTCCGCGCGCGGCGGCGAGCTGCGCCTCCTCGTCGGGCGCACCCGCCTTCACAGCCTCGAAGAACGAGACGGGGCGGGGCTTGCCGTCGACGAGCAGCTCGACCTCCCCGGGCTTGAGCCCTTCGACGAACCGGCCGTCCTTGTCGAGCACGGTCACGTCGGTCTGGACGAGCGCGCTGTTGACGCGCACGACCTCCTCGTCCTGCGCGGCCGGCGTCGCCGCGGTCTGCGTGCGTGCGGCGGGCGGGGCGCAGGCGAGCGCCGAGGCGAAGAGTAGCGAGAGAGCGCGGGCGGAGAGTTTTCTGGACATCGCTCGGAGTTCACCTCGCCGTCGCGGCCGACGGCTGTCTGGAGGGGAGCGGTCGCCGCGCCGCGCGCCCTTCACTCGATGACGAAGCGTGCGCGGCGCGCGGTGCTGGTCTTGCCGGCGCGGTCGATGGCCGTGACCTGTAGGACATAGCGGCCGGGCGGGAAGGTGGCGAGGTTCAGCTCGGCCATGTAGGGCAGCGTCTTTTGCCCCGCCTCGCCAACCGCCTTGAGCTTGGTGAGCGGCGCGGTGAAGACCGGCTGGTCGTCGCGGAAGATTTGAATCTGGAGCGCCACGTCCGGCTGCGAGGCGGCCCCGACGGCCGGGTTGTAGACGTAGGTCAGGAAGCGTATGTGCGACGTGCGCGCGAAGCGCCGGTCGACGTTGAGCAGCACGGAGCGCGGTACGTCTTCCGGCTTCGTCCCTTCGGGCGACTGGCCGGCGCGGCGCTCGCCGACGAAGAGGCTGCTCATCGCGAACTGCTTCGTCAGCTCGGGCACCTCGATCCACTGCAACGCGCTCCCCGTGCGCCCGCTCCCCGAGTCGCGCGCCGCCGCGCGCACCTGATAGAGGCCGGGCTTTAGCGCGAGACTGAAGCTGTAGACGACCTGCTGCTCCGAGACCGGCACCGCAGGGTTTAAAGTGACGCCGAGGTTCTGGCCGAACTGCGCCACGTTCTTGCCGCGGTCGTCCACCACGACGCCGAGCACGTCGAACATGGCGCGCTGCTTCTCGCCCGGCGCGAAGGTGAGCGCCTCGCGTTCGAGTTCGACCGAGACGGTCAGCACGCTCACGTCCCTCTCGTTCAGGACGTAGCCGACCGCCAGCGAGGTCGGGAGCGCCGCGCGCGGCGTCGCGGCGCGCAGCGCCTCCACCAAATCGCGCTCGGCCGGGTTGGCCTTCTGCGCGTTAGCCTGCGGCGCGTTGGCCTTCTGCCCGGCGGCGTCGCCGTTCGGCGTCTTGTCGTTGTTCTGCTTCTTCTTGTCGGCTCGCGCCGCCTCCTCGGCCGGCGCGGCGCTGTAGAAGCCGCGCCGCACCATCACGCGCAAATCGCGACGCCCGGCGACGCTCACCTCGATGCGCCGGTATCTGGGCGCGCCGCCGCCGGCTGGCTCCTCGGGCCGCCACGCGAGGAGGTAGTAGACGGAAGTCTCCTTGATCGCGCCCGAGACGACGCGCCCGAGCGCGTTGGTGTTGATGAGGGCGCGGCCGCCCGTCTCGTCGGCGAGCTGGTGGAGCGGAGCCTGCATCGCCGTTATCTCGCCCATGTCGGTGCGTGCGAGCCGGCCCGTGGTGTCGAAGGTGCCGGGCGTGGAGGCGTCCTGCTGACCCGTCCGCAGCCCCATCGCGTCGAGCGAGTAGATGACGACGCCCGCGCGCGCCGCCCCGTCCGAGATGCGCCGCAGGTGGTCGCGCAGCGTCGAGTCGCCGTCGTCCACGATGAAGCCGTCGGAGATAAAGAAGACCACCTTGCGGCCGGGCACGGCGGCGTAGCCGCGCACGACCGATTCGAGCGAGGCGAGCGTGTTGCGCGCGATCATCTGCGACTGCTGGACGATGACGCGCGCGCGGCTCTGCACCATCGACTCGGCCATCGCGCGGCCGAGCATCGGGTTCTCGCGCAGCATCTGGTCGACGAAGTAGTCGATGACGGGCGTGTCGTTGCGCTCGATGGCGACGGCGTGCGCCTCGCTCATCAGCGGCGACTGGCCGTCGCGCACCGAGTAGGGGCGCGTGTTGATGCGCCCGACGGCGGCGCGCAGCACGGCCTTGTTGTCGGTCAACTGTTGGAGGAAGCCGACCTGCCCGCTCGCCGAGATGACGGCCGCCTCGTCGTTCTGCCCAATCTCCTCTTCGATGAAGCGGAGCAGGGTCTTGCGGATGTGGCTGGTGCTCCCGGCCGAGAGGTGCAGGTCGTCCACGAAGAAGAGGACGGTGCGACCGCGGTCGAGCGGGAGCGCGCCGCCGCCCGGCCGCCCGCCGGCCGAGCCGCCGCGCGCCGCCGCGATCTGCGCGTCCTCGTCTACCGTCCCGGCCCTCACGCGCTCGAAGAACGCAATCTGCTGCGGGCGGCCGTCGACCTTCAGCTCGAACTGCTCGGGGCTTAAGCCCTCGACGAACTTGCCGGACTTGTCGAAGACCATCACGTCGGTCTGTACCAGCTCGGTGCTGATGCGGACGACCTCCTCGTCTTCCTTTCCGGCGGCGGGCGTCTGCGTCGTCGGCGTCTGCGCGGGCGGCGTCGAGGGGCGCGGTTGGGGGCGTGCCGCGTCCTGCGCGCGCAACGGCGCGGGCACGCAGAGTGCGGCGAGGAGCGCGGCGGCGAGGCGCGTGCGGTAGAGCCTTCTTCGGGATGTCATGGCGGAGAACCCTGTTCGGAACCGTTAGGGAGACGGCGGCGGGAATCTTATCACGCCGCGCGGCGCACGCGGGAGGGCAAAACCGCGCGCGGCCTGTGTGACGCCGGCGCGGCGCGTCCGAAACTTTCCACCCGCCGGGGCGTATATGTTCGCGCCTTAGTAAACCCTGAGCCCCGAGCCGAGACACACCTTGAGCGAGCAGAAGCCCACACTCAACCTCGAACGGGTCACGAAGCGCTTCGGCGACTTCACGGCCGTGGACTCCTTGAGCCTCTCCGTCAGAGCCGGCCGCATCTTCGGCCTGCTGGGGCCGAACGGGGCGGGGAAGACGACGACCATCCGCATGATCGTCGGCATCACCGCGCCCGACGAGGGGAGCGTCGAGCTGTTCGGCCGGCGCGTGACGCCCGAGCTACAGAACCGCATCGGCTACCTGCCGGAGGAGCGCGGCCTCTACAAGAAGATGCGCGTCGGCGACCAACTCAAGTACTTCTCAGAGCTGAAGGGTCTCTCGGGGCGTGCCGCCGAAGAGGCGCTCGAACGCTGGCTGTCGAAGGTCAAGCTGTCCGAGTGGCGGCGCAAGAAGGCGACCGAACTGTCGAAGGGCATGCAGCAGAAGATACAGTTCATCGCCGCCGTCATGCACGACCCCGACCTGCTCATCCTCGACGAGCCGTTCTCGGGGCTCGATCCCGTCAACGTCGAGCTGCTCAAAGATTTGGTGCTGGAGCTGAAGGCGGCGGGGAAGACCATCATCTTCTCGACGCACCAGATGGAGGTCGCCGAGAGAATCTGCGACGACATCTGTCTCATCAACCGCTCGCGCAAAATCCTGTCGGGCAGCATCCGCGAGGTGAAGAGCGGGTTCGGGCGCAACGCGGTCGCGCTCCGGCACGCGGGCGGCGACGGCGTGCTCGAAGACCCGGCGCTGGTCGCGTCGGTCGAGCGGCACAGCGACCACCTTGAGGCGCTGCTCGCGCCGGGAGCCGACCCGCAGGAGCTTCTGCGCCGGCTGCTCGGGGCCGGCGCGCGCGTCGAGCGGTTCGAGCTGGTCGAGCCTTCGCTGAACGACATCTTCATCGAGAAGGTCGGGGGTGACGTATGAGCAAGTTTTTGGCCGTAGTCCGCCGCGAGTACATCCAGCGCGTGCGCAGCCGCATGTTCGTCCTCGTCACGCTCGGCGCGCCGCTCATGTTCGCGCTCTTCACCGTCGTCCCCATCCTCATCGCGGGCATCAAGACGGGCGGCCCGACGCGCATCGCCGTCCTCGACGAGACGGGCAAAATGTTCGAGCGCGTGCGCGACTCGGCCGGGGTCGGGCGTGACAGCGACGGCGGCGACGACGACGAGGCGAAGACCGACGAGGCCGTCAGCGGCTCGGCGAACCAGAACACGCGCGGGCGGATGGAGGAGATGGCGAAGGCTTCGGCGCAGAACTACGAGTTCGAGCGCGTCGAGGCGGCGGGGCGCGCGCCCGCGGAGCTGAGGGCGCAACTGGACGAGCGCGTCCGGCGCGACGAGCTGGACGGCTACATCGTTCTCCCGAGCGACGTGCTCGAACGCGGCGAGGCCGAGTATTACTCGCGCAACCTCGGCGATGTCTTCACGCGCGGGCAGGTGAGGAACGCGGTCGTGAAGGCCGTGCGCGACGCGCGGCTCGACTCGCACGGGGTCGGGCCCGAAGTGATGCGCGCCGTCAACCGGCCCGTGAGGCTGAAGGCGACGAAGGCCGGCGGCGGCCAGGGCGGCGAGGAGGACAAGGGGCAGGGCTTCTTCATCGTCTTCGGCGCGGGCTTCGTCATCTACCTGACGATTCTGATGTACGGGCAGGTCATCCTCGGCGCGATCATCGAGGAGAAGGAGACGCGCATCGCCGAAATCCTCTTCTCGTCCATCCGGCCGTTCGCGCTGATGTCGGGCAAGCTGATCGGCGTCTCGCTCGTGGCGCTGACGCAGTTCGCCATCTGGGGCGTGGCCTTCGTCGGCCTCGGCGCGTACTTCGCGGCGAAGGGGATGGCCGTTTCGTTCCCGCGCATCCCGGCGGGCGTCTTCGCCTACGTCGTGCTCTTCTTCCTGCTCGGCTACTTCATCTACGCGACCATCTACGCGCTGGTCGGCTCGATGGTGACGACCTCGCAGGAGGGCGGGCAGCTCGCGATGCCCATCATCCTGCTGCTCGTCGTCGGCTTCTACCTCGCGTTCCCCGTCATCCGCAGCCCGAACTCGACGTTCGCCGTCTGGGTCTCGATGATACCGTTCTTCGCGCCCATCACGATGCTGATCCGCATCGTCTCGCAGACGCCGCCGCTCTGGCAGATCGCGCTCTCGCTCGGGATAGGCTTCGCGACGGTCGCGCTGCTGCTGTGGCTCGCCGGGCGCGTCTACCGCACGGGGATGCTCATGTACGGCAAGCGCGCCACCATCCCCGAAGTCCTCAAGTGGGTGCGCCAGCCCTGAGAAGAGGGGAAAGGGTAAGGGTTAAAGGGGAAGGGAAAGACTCCTCTTCAGCCCTTTACCCTTTCCACCTTACCCCTTACCCTCTCTTTCATGCCCATCGAGATAGAGAAGAAGTATCGGCTTCGGCCGGAGCAGGTTGAGCCGCTGCGCGCGCGTCTGGTCGGGGCGGGCGGTGAGGGCTCGGGCGCGGCCGAGTTCGAGGAGAACGTCATCTACACGGGGCCGGGGCTCGACCCCGGGCGGCGCGTGCTGCGGCTGCGGCGCTTCGCGAAAGAAGACGGGCGGGCGCTCTTCACCTTCAAGGAGCGCGACCTGTCGGGCTCGCCCGTCAAGCGCCAGCGCGAGGAGGAGACCGAAGTGGCCGACGCCGCGGCGCTCGCCTCGATACTCGAAGCCCTCGGCTACCGCCCCGCGCTCGTCTACGAGAAGCGCCGCGAGACGTGGCGGCTCGCGGGCACGGAGGTCGTCATCGACGAGCTGCCCTTCGGCCTCTTCGTCGAGATAGAGGGCGCAGAGGCCGACATCCTCAAGGCCGAAAAGCTCCTCGGCCTCGAAGGCGACGCGGGCGTGCAGGAGCCGTACCCCACGCTCACGCTCCGTCACGGCGTCGAGAAGGACGGCGTCGTCGAGGCGCGCTTTCGGGGCGTGACGGAGAAAAGTCGGGAATGCTTTTAAGGGAGTGAGATGGGACGCTGCCCGCCGTCGGGGGCGCTCTTGCCGGACGGCAGCAGGTCTGAGAAGTCGTAGACGATGCCGCCGTCGTCTTCCACCAGAGGGTTCGCCGCGCCCAGCGTCACCATCCGCTCCAGCGCGGCGCGGCTCTCCTCTATGCTGAGGCGGCAGTGGAGAGCGACCATCCCCACGGTCAGCCGGCAGCCTTTGGCCTCCGCGAGTTGCAGAATCCTGTTCTCGTTATCGACGTTCGGCGCGGCCGGCGCGCTGCGCATAAACTTCCACGCGACGAAGACGCCCGCCGCCGCCAAGCCCCCGAAGAGGACGATCATCCCCACCAACACGCCGACCTCCTTCGAGTCGCGGTTGATGACGAGGTCTGAGAAGGCCGCGACGACGAAGAAGAGGCTGACGAGGGCGAGGCCAATACCAATGATGCCGCACCCGAAGCGGAACACGGCGGGCACCGAACCTGTGGGCTTCTGTAGTTGGTTGGGGGTCATTGTCAGATGGAGTTTCTACGCGGCGACTTCGATGTATGAGGAATAGCTGCTGGGTTCTGGTATATCATAACCCTCCTCACGCAGCCCTTCCAGGTGAAATTCAATCGCCTCTTGTATGTTGCGCTCGACCTCCTCTTTGGTCTTTCCCGTCGAGCCACAACCCGGCACGTCAGGGGAGTATGCGGAGTACCCGGTCTCAGTCTCTTCCACGATGATAAGGTATTTCTTCATGCCTTTAGACCCGCCTGCTTCAAGATGTTATTCAAAGTGCCGGTCGCGACATCGTCGCCCGGATTGCCGGGGACGGTAACCAACCCGACTTTGGCCGGATGCTTGTATTGGTGGTGACTGCCTTTTGTCCTCACCCAATACCAACCGTCCTTCTCAATCAACTTAACAAGCTCACGTACTTTCACGCCCCAACATTAATTCTCACGCGCCAAAACGGTCAACCCTCACATCGAACCGATTCACATTTTAGCCAATACCTATGCCGCCTGATTATTGCTATTGTGCCGAACTGGATATCCTTTTGCATCAAAAAAATCGGCCGCGCCGTTTGACGGGCGCGGCCGATTATCTTGCGGGGCAGTGGGCGGGCGATTACATGCCCATGCCGCCGCCCATGCCGCCGGGCATCGCGGGGGCCTTGTCGTCCTCGGGCAGCTCGGAGATGAGCGCCTCGGTCGTCAGCATGAGGCCGGCGATGGAGGCGGCGTTCTGGAGCGCCGAGCGCGTGACCTTCGCGGGGTCGATGACGCCCGCCTCGACGAGGTCTTCAAAGGTCTCGGTGGCCGCGTTGTAGCCGTAGGACTCCTTCTTGGCCTCGCGCACCTTCTCGACGATGACCGCGCCCTCTTTGCCGGCGTTCGAGACGATCTGGCGGAGCGGCTCTTCGAGCGCGCGGCGGACGATGGTCACGCCGATCTGCTCGTCGGCGTCGCCCTCGCCCTCCTCGTTGGCGCGGAACTTGTCGAGCGCCTTCGCGGCGCGGACGAGCGCGACGCCGCCGCCCGGGACGATGCCCTC
>JBEVKV010000620.1:0-14601 GCA_040509515.1 Pyrinomonadaceae bacterium
TCGCACGAAAAGCGAGGCGGGCCGGCTTTTTTTTTACGCGCCCGGTTTTTACGCGCCGGCGACGCGCGCAAGGCGCTCGCGGTCGAGGATGGTGATGTGCTTGCGGCCGATGGAGATGAGGTCGGCGGCCTTCAGTTCGTTGAGCGCGTTGGTGGCCGTCTCGCGGTAGACGCCGAGGCGCTCGGCGATGTCCTGATGCGTGAGTCCGTCCACCGAGTCGCCGTCCGACTCGCGCAGGAGCAGCGCGGCGACGCGCGCTGGGATGCCTTTAAAGACCGTGTCTTCGAGCTGGCGCTCGGCTTCGAGCACGCGGCGGCCGAAGGCTTCGAGGATGCGGCGCGCGATCTCGGGCTTGCTGACGAGCAGGCGATTTAAGACCGCGCAGTTCATCGTGACGATGGTCGAGTCCTCGGTCACCTCGGCGAAGGTGTCGTACATGCCCTGTCCGATGCACGACATCTCGCCGAAGAAGCTGAACGGCAGCAGGTGCGCGATGACGAGTTTCCGCCCCTCGGCCGACATGCGGTAAATCTGCACCGCGCCCTCGCGCAGCAGGAACAGCGCCTCGCCCGTCTCGCCCGGCGTGTAGAGAACTGCGCCGCGCCGGAACGCGCGGGTCGTCGTCACGCGCTCGACCTCGCGCAGCTCCTCCGGGGTCATCCCCTGAAAGAGGTCTGGGCCGTAGTCCTCGTTGGGTCTTGTGCTCATAAAAACCCGCCTGCAAGTCGTCAGATGCGCGCGGAAGCCGCGGCGTTCCAGTGTACGACGGACGGCCGCCCGGCCGCGAGCCGGTCTCGGTAATCACGATTACTGAAGCCGCGGGGCGGGGCGGCGCATACTGGCGTCCGAGCGTGCGGCCCGGCGGCCGACACGCGGTTTTTGAGAACGCGACCGAGAACAGGAGATTAAAGAGAATGAGCCAGTATGTTTCGGCGTTGGACGACGCGGGCTTCGAGCGCGAGGTGGCGGGCTCGGACTTGCCGGTGGTGTTGGACTTCTGGGCGGAGTGGTGCCCGCCGTGCCGCGCGCTCGCGCCGACCTTCGAGGAGTTGGCGAAGGAGTACGCGGGGCGCGTGCGGTTCCTCAAGATCAACGTCGACGAGAACAGTCAGGTGCCGCAACGCTTCGGCATCAAGGGCATCCCGACGCTCGTCTTCTTCGACGGCGGCCGCGAGGTCGAGCGCGTCGTCGGCGCGAGCAGCCGCGAGGCGCTGGCGCGCATCGTCGACAAGTACGTCAAGGTCGCGGCCTAAAGCGACTCCCCCGAGGTTTGCTCGAAGGGGCGCGGGTATCATGCCCGCGCCCCTTTCGCATTCCGGCGCGAGCCTCCGCCCGCGCGCCGTTTCGTGATAATCTCCGCGCTGCTTTCGAGTCCTTAAAACCCTCAACCCATACATGTGAGGTCAGTGTGATGCCCGAGACCGCCCGCCCCGAGATGACGCTCGAATCGCTGCGCTCCGTCCCGCTCTTCGCCTCGCTCGACGACGGGGCGGCGTCCGCCCTGCGCGAGTTGCTCAAGCCCGAGCTGAGGCCCGCCGGCAGCGTCCTCTTCCGCAAGGGCGAGCCCGGCGGCGCGATGTACCTCATCGAGGGCGGGCGCGTCCGCATACACATCCGCGACGACGACGGCGACGAGGTGACGCTGGCCGAGCTGGCGGCCGGCGACTTTTTCGGCGAGATGGCTATCCTCGACGGCAAGCCGCGCTCGGCGACCGCGACCGTCTCGGAAGAGGCGCGGCTCGCGGTGCTCTCGCGCGAGGGCTTTCACACCTTCGTCAGCCGCACGCCGCAGGTCGCGCTCTCGATGCTCGCCGCCATCACGGAGCGGCTGCGCCACACGGACGACATGCTGCGCCAGCGCGTCACGCGCAACCTCAACGAGGTGGACGAGGAACGCCAGACCTTCGCGGACAGGATGGCGCACGCGCTCTCGGAGTTCGGCGGGAGCTGGAAGTTCATCGCCGCCACCGTCGCCTTCATCGTCTTCTGGGTGGTCTACAACACGGTCTGGCGGCACGACCGGGGCATCGACCCGTTCCCCTACTCATTCCTCGACGTGATTAACGGCATCGTCGCCGCGCTGCTGGCGCCCGTCATCCTCATCTCGCAGAACCGGCAGAACGACAAAGACCGCCTGCGCGCCGACCTCGACTTTCAGGTCAACCTCAAGAACGAGCTGGCGCTCAACGAGGTCATGCGCCGCCTCGACCTCCTCGAATCCGAGCGCCTGCCGCACCTCTTCACGGAGCTGCGCGAGGAGATGTCGGGCGGGAAGAAATAGGCGGCTGCTTTTATTCTTCCGCGCCGCGACTTACAATGAGCGCGCTCTATTCAATTCCGACAACTGTTTTTCGCTTGAGGTCTAATGATTCAGGCCGTCTTTTTTGACTTCAACGGCGTCATCATCGACGACGAGCCGTTGCAGATGAAAGCCTATCAAGAAATCCTCGGGAGCGAAGGGATGACGCTTACCGAGGCCGACTATTACGGCTCGCTCGGGATGGACGACGTGACGTTTTTGCGCTCGGCCTACGGGCGTGCGGAGAGGGAACTGGACGACGAGACGCTCGGCCGCCTCATCGAAGCCAAGACGGCCGTGCACCGCAAGCTTCTGGAGGGCGAGTTGCCGCTCTTCCCCGGCGTCGCAACCTTCGTCAAGGCTTGCGCGCGCCGCTACGCCGTCGGGCTCGTCAGCATGGCGCGGCGCACCGAGATAGACTACGTGCTCGAACGCGCCGCGCTCGCGCGCTACTTCGAGGTCGTCGTCAGCGCCGAGGACGTGACCGCCTGCAAGCCCGACCCGTTGTGTTACAACAGCGGGCTCGAATTTCTCAACCGCAGGCGCGGCGAGGCGCACATCATCCCGCTGCGCGCGGAGGAGTGTCTCGTCGTCGAGGACTCGCCGCCGGGCATCCGTTCGGCGCGCGCCGCCGGGATGCGCACGCTCGGCGTCACCAACACCGTCGCCGACAAGGCGCTCCGCGAAGCCGGCGCCGACTCCGTCACGCGCAGCCTCGCCGACTGGACGCCCGACGCCGTCCACCACGTCTTCGACACCAACTGGGGAAAGTGATGAGTGATAAGTGATGCGGGATAAGAGAGCAAGCTCGCCTTATTCACGCATCACTTATCACTCATCACTCATCACTTCCTTATGACTCCTGCTGACAAGCTGGCGGCGGCGGAGGTGCGGCGGCGGTTCGCGGCGGAGGTGTCGCGGCCGGAGGGGTCGATTGACCTCGGGCACGCGGCGCTGTTGATAGGCGCGGAGGAGGAGCCGAGCCGCGCCGACGTGGAACGCTGCCGCGCGCGGCTGGACGAGATGGGCGAGGAGGCGCGCTCGCGCGCGGACGTGTCGGGCGGGTCTCGGGTGGAGGCGCTCAACCGCTACCTCTTTGACGAACTCGGGTTCGCCGGGAACGAGGCCGACTACTACGACCCGCGCAACAGCATGCTCCACCATGTGCTCGGCCGCCACACGGGGATTCCCATCACGCTCTCGGTCGTCTACGCGGAGGTGGGCCGCCGCGCGGGGCTCGAAGTAGAAGGACTGGGATTGCCCGGCCACTTCATCGTCCGCGCGCGCGAGCGCGGGGGCGAGTGGATTCTGATCGACCCTTTCAACGGGCGTCTGACCGACCGCGAGGAGTGTCAGGCGCGGCTCGATCTGATTTACGAGGGGCGGCTCTCGCTTGAGGACGCGCACCTGCGGCCCGTGGGCGCGCGCTTCATCCTCGCGCGGATGCTCGGCAACCTGAAGGCCGTCTACGCGCGCGCGCACCTCTACAGACGGGCGCTCGCGGCCGTCGAGCGCATACTCCTTCTGACGCCGCAGGACGCCGAGGAGCGGCGCGACCGCGGCATGCTTCTCGCGCAGCTCGGCCGCCTGCCCGAAGCCATCGCCGAGACCGAGCGCTACCTCAACCTCGCCCCCGAAGCCCCCGACGCCGAATCCGTCCGCGAGCAACTCAACAAGATGCGTGTGAAGCAGGCGATGAGGAATTGAAGAAGTAGACAGTAGTCAGTAGAAAAACCTTCGTGGTTCAATCGTTCGCGTTCCAGTGTCAACCTCCGTCGAGCGGAGCCTGCTGGCTGCTGACTGCTGACTACTTCTTTACTCCGGCTTCCCCTTGCAGGCGGGGCCGAAGAGGGCGGGGATTTTGCCGCTGAGGATGGGGTAGTCCTGCGCCGTGGCGTTGAGCGGGAGCCAGTCGGCGTACTGTTCGGGGAGCGACACGTCGGCGAAGATGGCCTCGACCGGGCACTCGGGGACGCAGGCGTCGCAGTCGATGCAGGTCTCGGGGTTGATGTAGAGGCGGTCGGACAGCTCGTGAAAAGCCTCGACGGGGCAGACCGCCGCGCAGTCCGTGTACTTGCAATCGACGCAGTCCTCTGTCACCACGTAAGTCATCGCTCGGTTGTTTCCTTCGGCTGAGATGGGCGTTCCGGTGAAGTGAGATTTTACGTCGCCCCGCGTCCGTGTCAACCCGGCGCGCGCCTCCGACGATTCTTGCCCGGCGTGAGCCAACCCGCAGGCCACCACTCCAGCATCCAAACGCCGTACACCCGCACGAACCTTCGGCGTCCGTCCGTATGAACCGGAGGCATCAGTCGTCACATGACAGGAGGTCGAAGCCACTTGCGTCTGAAACTTTCCTCAGCGCCCGCCATCGTCGCGCTCGCCGCCGCCGCGTGCGTTGCGCACGTCTGCGTCGCGTCCGCGCGCGCCGCGCAAAGCGCGTGGCCGACGGGTCAGGTCATCGAAACGGTCGCCTGCGAAGCGGACGCCGCGCAGACTTACACGCTCTACCTCCCTTCGACCTACTCGAAAGATAAGCGTTGGCCCATCCTCTACGCCTTCGACCCTTCGGGGCGCGGGCGCGTGCCCGTCAATCTGCTGCGCGAGGCGGCGGAGCGATACGGCTACGTCGTCGTTGGCTCGAACAACTCGCGCAACGGCGTCAGCGCGCAGCAACTCAACAGCATCATCAACGTCCTGTGGAAGGACACGCGCAAGCGTATCTCGATTGACGACCGGCGGATTTATGCGGCGGGCTTTTCGGGCGGCGCGCGCGTCGCCAACCGCCTCGCCTCTTCGTGCGGGGGCTGCGTGGCGGGCGTCATCTCCTGCGGCGCGAGCTTCCCCCCCGACATACGCCCCGACGCTTCGCTGCCGTACTTCTTCTACGGCACGGTGGGCTGGAACGATTTCAACTTCCGTGAGCTGCGCGCGCTCGACCGCACGCTCGACTCGCTCGGCGTCGCGCATCGCGTCGAACCCTTCGACGCCGCGCACCAGTGGGGCACAAAGGACGTGCTCGAAGAGGCCGTCGCGTGGCTCGAAGTGCAGGCGATGCGCACGGGGCGGCGCGCGAAGGACGACGCGCTCGCCGCCGCCGCGGAAGCGAAGCTCGCGGCGCGGCTCGAACGTCTCAACGCTTCCGCCGACGCGTACGAGCGTTACCGCGTGTTGCGGGCGCTCGCCACGGGCCTGAAGGGCTTGCGCGATGTCACGCGTTACGAGACGGAGGCGGCGTCGCTTTCCAAGTCGAAGGAGTTGCGGGAAGCAATCGCCGGCGAGGAGCAGCAGATTGCGGAGCAGCGGCGCGCGGCCGCCGAGTTGACTTCGCTAGGCGCGGGACTGCTCGACCCGTCGAAGCGCGCCGAGACGCTTGCGAAGCTGCGCGCGGCGGTCGAAGGTCTGCAAAAGCGTGCGGACGCGGAGGCGGACACGCCCGCGCGCCGCGTCGCGCGCCGCACGCTCACACACGTCTACGCCGAGACGTACGAGTCGGCGCTCTACAACTACGCCGCGCGCGGCCAGTATGCGGTGGCGGCCGCCAATCTCGAACTCGCGTCGCTGATCTATCCGCGAAACGCATACATCGAGTATGAGCTGGCGCGTATGTTCGCGCTCGACCGTCACGGCGAAGAGGCGCTCGACGCTTTGAACCGCGCCGTCGAGAAGGGCTTCAACGACAAAGAGGCGCTCGAACGCGAAGAAGCCTTCGCGCCCTTGCGCCCCCTTGAGAAGTTCAGAAAGCTGCTCGAACGAATCGACGCGGGCGAGAAGCGCCCCGGCTGACCCGTGCGCGCCGTTAGACTCTCCCTCTTTAAAGTTTATGCGCCGCTAACGCCCCTCGTTGCCGCCCTCGCGCGTGTCGGCCGGGCCGGGCTGCGTGTCGGTCAGGTTCGAGGCGTCGCGCACCTGCTGCGGGGCGCTCGCTTCCTGCACCGTCTCGTTCTCGCGCTCGTGCATCTGCTGGTTCTTCTTGTCCTTGCGCTCGCCGTCCTTCTTCTGCCTATCCTTGTCTGACATCTGTCCCTCCGTTCGGTGTTGGATGAATGCGTTTAGCCGGCGGTCGTGTCGCCGCCGAGCAGCGTGAGCACCTCGCCGGTGACGTAGCTCGAATCGGCCTCGGACGCGAAGAAGACGTAGGCCGGGGCCATCTCTTCGGGCTGCGCCGGCCGTTTGAACGGCGTGTCCGAGCCGAACTTCGCCACGTCCTTCGCCTCCTTGTCCGCGGGGTTGAGCGGCGTCCAGACCGGCCCCGGCGCGACGCAGTTGACGCGGATGCGGCGCTCGACGAGGTTCTGCGCGAGCGACTTGGTGAAGGCGTGAATCGCGCCCTTCGTCGCCGAGTAATCGAGAAGCTCCTTGCTGCCTTCGAGCCCCGTGATCGAGCCGGTGTTGATGATGCAGGCTCCCTCGGTCATGTGCGCGAGCGCCGCCTTCGCCATGTAGAAGTAACCGTAGATGTTCGTCTTAAAGGTGCGGTCGAACTGCTCGTCCGAAACGTCTTCAATCGTCTCCTGATGCTGCTGGAAGGCGGCGTTGTTGACGAGGATGTCGAGCTTGCCGAACTCCTCGATTGTGCGCTCGACGGCGTCGCGGCAGAAACGCGCGTCGCGCACGTCGCCCGGGATTAAGAGCGCGCGCCGCCCCTCGCGCTCGACCGCCGCGCGCGTCTCCTCCGCGTCCGACTCTTCTTCGGGCAGGTAGACCAGCCCCACGTCCGCGCCCTCGCGCGCGAAGAGCACGGCCACCGCCCGGCCGATGCCGGAGTCGCCGCCCGTGATGAGCGCCGCGCGGTTGTTGAGCTTGCTCGACCCGCGGTAGTGCGGCGCTTCGTAACGCGGCTTTAGTTCAAGCTCGGACTCAAGCCCCGGCTTCTCGACGTGCTGCGCCGGCATCGGCGCCTTCGGCTGCTCCGACACGCGCGGCGGCGACGCCCCGCGCAACGCGGCCAGCTTCTCCGCCGCGGACTTCGCCGTGGACTTCGTCGCCGAGGATTTCTTCGCCGCAGACTTCTTCGACGCGCCGCCCTTCTTCGCACCCTGCTTGTTCGATTTGGTAGCCATCAGTTCTCCCGTCGGATGAGTTTTCGCACACGAACCCGTGCCCGAATGTTTTCAGGGGGAGTTCGATTGAAGGGGAATTGGTACGGCCGAGATTATAGGCAGGCCGGAGCACGGATTTCTACTCTAACTATCAAGATTCTGTCTTAAAGGCGAAAGGAGGACGAGAGTCAGCGTGACTCTCGTCCTCCTTTTTGTGTTCGCCTGTGCGTGTGGGCGTCAGGCGCGCTTGAGGTTGCGTGTGGCCTGCGCGCGCGCGGCGGGCTTCTCGTCTTCCGCCTCCGCCGTCTGAGACATCTTGACGCGCTCGGCGCGGGCGGTCATGCGGCGGTCGAGGTCTGCGACCTGCTCAGATGTGAGGCGGTAGATGTTCGGCTGGTTGTGGTAGACGCGCGCGCCCGTCACCACGTCCGCCTGCTTGAAGCCGAGCCGCTCGGCCTTCTCGACCAACTCCTGCACGGTCATCTGCGGCTGGACGAGCGTCAGCGGCTGCTTCTCCTCAATCGTCTCCGAGACGACCGCCGGCTTCGGCGCTTCCATCGGCAGGTCGCCGCCGTGCTCGCGCTTCATGTGCGAGAGGAAGTCCGAGAAGGTGACGCTGCCCGTCAGCTCGAAGCCGACCTCGAAGGCCGGGCTGTTCGACTTCACGACCTGAAAGACGCGGACGATCTCGCCGTCGCGCTCCTGCAAGGAGACCTCGACCATCACGTCGACGAAGTACTCAAGACCCGAGGCCGTCATCGGCAGCACGCGCCCGATCTCGTTGTCCTCCTTCGACTCTTTGCCCTTCGCCGGAATCTGGTCGACGATGACGACCGATTTGCCAGACTCCATGCACAGACGGCGGAGCACGCCCTGCAAGACCATCTGGTCGGCCGCCAACTCCTCGGCCGAAGGCTGCGCGAGTGGGTCGCCGGTGCGGTCGCGGACGGCCTTAATCGTCTCGGCGTGCTTGGCGGAGAAATACGCCGCCCACGAGTCGAGCCCGAAGCAGCCGTAGTTCTGTTCCTTGCCCTCGCCCGACAGCGCCCAGTCGATGAACTCGGGCAGCTCGTCCGGGTGCTCGATTTCGAGGCCGTCGAACTGGTCGCCGACGCCGGCGAGCAGGCGCGTCTTGCGCTCCATGTCGAAGATGCAGAGGCGGCCCAGACCGGCCTCGGCCATCGAACGCAGGAACCAGCTCTTGCCCGCGCCCGCGCCGCCGCGAACGGCCATCACGAGACGCTGCTGGCGCGGCCGCCGGCTCAAAGGGTTGATTCTCGGTTTCGTCGTATTGCTCATCACTCAATTCTCCTCAAAAGCCGGTTGCGGCCTGAAAATGCTCGGAGGGGGGCCTCTCTTTTAGCGCCTGACCGGCGGAGAACTCTTCCCGGAACTTCGGGAGTCGCTCCGCGATTCGGGGGGAATGTATCACAGATGAAACGGCCGCGCAACGCTTTTTCACACATGAAACGACGCGCGTGAGGAAAATTTGTCGAAACAGCACGGGGGCGCGCCTAGTACGGTTGCTGGTAGTAGTTGGGCGGCTCCTCTATCATCTGACGCCTCCGCCCCCCGGCAGAGACTTCTTTCACACAATCTGAGACAAGCCACATCGGGAAGGATCAAATGCCTGACTTAAGAATTGCCTCGCGCCGCGTCGCGCCTTTCTTCGCACTGCTCGCCGCGGCCCTGTTCTGCGCGCAAGCCGCTTTCGCTCAGTCTCCCAACACCGCGTCGATGATCGTCGTCGTCGTCGACCAGAACGGCGCGGTCGTTCGCGACGCCAAAGTCTCGGTCGTGAACGCCGCCACGGGCGACACGCGCGAGGCCGTCTCGGGTGGCGAAGGCAGCGTCACTATTCCGGCGCTGCCGCTGACGGGAACCTACACGGTCAACGTGTCGAAGGAAGGGTTCGGGGCCGAAGAGCTGAAGGACGTGACGCTGCGCGCGGGCGAGACCGCGACCGTCAGGGTCAAGCTCCTCGTCGGCTCGCAGGCGGCCGAGGTCGTCGTCTACGGCACGGCCGAGGGCGTGCGCGCCGAGCCGCAGATCGGGAGCCGGCTCGACAGCCAACAGGTTGACGAGACGCCGATTCTCGGCCGCAAGGCGACCAGCCTGCCGCTGCTCAACGCGGCCTTCCGGCAGGCGAAGGGCACGGGCGACCTCTTCGTCAACGCGACCTACTTCGTCACCGGCGTGGGCGGCCGTCGCCAGACCACCTTCCTGCTCGACGGCGCGAACAACGACGAGGCGTGGGGGCGGCAGACGGCCATCGCCACCGTCCCGCTCGGGGCCATTCAGGAGGTCAACATCCTCTCGAACGCCTTCTCCTCCGAGTTCGGCTGGACTTCGGGCCCGGCGCTGAACATCGTCACCAAGTCCGGCACGAACGACCTGCACGGCGAGGGAATTCTTCTGGCGCGCCCCGGCGGCTGGCAGGCGAAGACCTTCTCGACCAAAAACTTCTGCCCGGAATCGGTGCCGAGCTGCGTCACGCCCACGACGCTTCGCGCCATCAACCCCGTAGACATCCCCGACGCGCTCAGCCAAATCTCGGGCTCCATCGGCGGGCCTGTCGTCAGAGACAAGACCTTCTTTTTCGCGACGGCCGACTACACGCGGCAGAACCGGACGACGTTTCTTTCGCCGGCGCTGCCCGCCTTCGTGCTGCCGGCCGACGGACATCTCGACTACACGGGTCACTACCGGCAGACGCTCTTCGACGCGCGGCTCGACCACAAGCTCACCTCAGACCAGACGTTGATGTTCCGCTTCAACGTCGACCGCTTCTTCGACGACAACCCGCAGGACGCCGTCGGCGGCACGAACGCGCCGAGCGTCGCCCGCCGCTACTCGCGCGCGTCGTGGACGGCGCAGGCCAACCACACGTCGGTCATCAGCCCGACGCTCATCAACGAGGCGCGGTTCGCCTACCTCCACGGCGACCCCGTCACGAAGTGGGAGGCGCAGAACCTCTCGACCACCTACACGCGCGCCGGCAACGTCCCATTCACCATCGGCCAGTCGCGCCTCTCCGACATCTGGAGTCATCAGGCGCAGCTCGCCGACACGCTCTCGTGGTCGACCGGGCGTCACTACCTGCGCTTCGGCGGGAGCGTCATCCGCCACGCTTCGGGCGGCACGGGCAGCGAGCCGGGCACGGCCGTGCTCGGCACCTTCACGTTCAGGGCCGCGACGACCGCGCCCTTCGACCAGTTGACCATCGCCGACGTGCAGAGCTACACGCAGCCGATTGACTTCGGCATCGACAGCTACGAGCTGCCGCAATGGCTCCTGACCGGGTTCGTGCAGGACAGCTTCCACCCGCGCCGCGACTTCACGCTCGACCTGGGGCTGCGCTACGACCGTCAGACGCTGACCGACGCGACGACGAACTTTGCGCCGCGCGTCGGCTTCGGCTGGAACCCCGGCGGCGACGCGCGCACGTCGGTGCGCGGCGGCTACGGCATGTACTACACGCAGATTCGCTCGAACGCCGTCGCCGGTTATCTCGTCAACGGGCTGGACGGGCTGACGACCTACACGGCGACGCCGACGCAGACCGGCTTCCCGACCTGCCTGACCTGCGTCCCCATCAACGTCGACCCGAGGACGATCCCTGCGGGCCAGCTCCCCGCGCGCGACATCACCATCCGGGCCGGGCGGCGCGACTTCTACCGGCAGCAGTTCGCGAGCTTCGGGCTCAACTTCGACCTGCTGCCGAACTACCCCGACAAGCTGGTGAACCCGCGCAGTCAGGTCGTCTCCGTCGGCGCGGAGCGCGAGTTTCTGAAGGGTCTCTTTGTCGGAGCAGACTACGTTCACCAGCACCTTTCCGGCATCGACCGCACGGTCGATCTCAACGCGCCGGAGCCTTTCACGCGCACGTCGCCGAACCAGTTTCGCGGGTGCCCGGTCGGCCGCGTCCCGGCCTGCACCGTGGCCGAGGCGGTGGCGGCGGCCAACGTCACCCGTGCCATCCGCCCGGCCAACGGGGGCGTCCGTCAGGTCAACGTGCTCACGAACCTCGGCGTCGCAGACTACGACGGCCTTCAGACGCAGCTCAGCTTCCGCGGCCACTCGCGCCTCTACGCCGCCGTCAGCTACACGCTCTCGAAGGCGACCAACACCTTCGAGCCGGACGGCAACGGCATCGGCCCCAACGACGGCAACGTCGCGGCGCTCGGCGAGCAGGAGCGCGGGCCCTCCGTGCTCGACCAGCGCCACCGCGCCGTCATCATGCTCAGCTACCGCTTCCCGCTGGGGCTGACGGCCGGCACGCTGACGCAGCTCGCTTCCGCGCGCCCGTTCAACGCGACGACCGGCGTCGACAACAACGGCGACGGCGTGCTCAACGACCGCCCCGTCATCGACGGCCAAGTCGTCTCCAAGTCGGCCTTCCGCGGCTCGGGGACGCAGGACGTGGGTCTTTTCGTCGAAGACCGCATCAGGACATCGGAGCACACGAGTCTGCTGCTCAGGGTGGAGGGCTTCAACCTCTTCAACCACGGCAACTACCTCGGCCGCGGGCAGACGCTCTACGGCGACGCGGCCGCGCCGAGCCCGACCTTCGGGCAGCTCGTCGCCGTCGGCGCGACGACGAACGCGCTCCCGGCGTTTGCCAACGTAGACCCGCCGCGCATGTTCCAGTTGCAGGCGCGTTTCATCTTCTAAGAGCGGTTCTGCCCCGGTTGTCGGCGACGTAGCGATAGCACTAAACTGCAAACCCGATGCGACGAATCTTACTTATGACTGTGGTTCTCGCGGCGCTCGCCGGGGCGACGGGCTGCGGGCGCTTCAACAATCAGGCCACCGACGCCGGGGCCGAGCGGCTGGTCGTCATCTCGCAGACCTACAACGAAATCATCTGGGCGCTCGGGGCGCAGGCGAGCGTCGTCGGGGTCGATTTGTCGAGCACGTACCCGCCCGAGGTGAAGAACGTGCAGACGGTGGGCTATCACCGCGCGCTCTCGGCCGAGGGCATCCTCTCGCTGCGCCCGACCGCCATCATCCACGACAACAACATCGGCCCGCCGCAGGTAGTCGAGCAGCTCAAGGGGCTCAACATCCCTCTGAAGACCTTCGCGGCAAAGAACGATTCGGTGGAAGGCACCAAGTCGCTCATCCGCGAGATGGGCGCGTACTTCCACAGGGAGCAGCGCGCCGAGGAGCTGTGCCGCACGCTCGACGCGCAGTTGGCGGCCTCGCTCGAAGCGGTCAAGAAGTACACCGACCGCCCGCGCGTCGCCGTTCTACACTTCGGGCGCGCGTCGAACGTCTACCTCGTCGTCGGAAAGGGCGGTGGCACCGGCGACGGCAGCGCCGCGAGCCGGATGATGGATTGGGCGGGCGGCGAGATGGCGATTAACTCGGAGCGGATGCAGCGGATGGAGTCACCCGAAACGGTCGCGCAGGCGAACCCGGACGTGATCCTCGTCACCGATTACGGCTTCGACCGCCTCGGCGGGTCGCTCGAACAGGTCAAGGCTCTGCCGGGCGTCGCCACCTCCAACGCCGCCCGCGACAACCGCATCTTCCGCATACAGGAGCACGAGCTGATGTACTTCGGCCCGCGCTCCGGCGAGAACGTCGCGAAGGTGGCCGCGGTCATTCATCAAAAGTGACAAGACAGGGTGGAACCGGGCGGGCGCTGCTGCTGGCGTTGACCTGCGGCACGCTCCTCGTGCTGGCGGCGTCCGTCCGTTACGGGGCCGTCGATTTCACCGTCCCCGACATCGGCCGTGCGCTGGCGTCACTTCTTCCCGGTCAACCCGCGCCGACGCTTGAGCAGCGCATCTTTCTTGAGCTGCGACTGCCCCGCGCCGTCCTCTGCCTGCTGGTCGGCGCGAGCCTCGGCGTGGGCGGCGCGCTGATGCAGGCGCTCTTCCGCAACCCCATCGTCGAGCCGGGGCTCGTCGGGACTTCGAGCGGCGCGGCCTTCGGCTCGGCGCTCTTCTTCGTCCTCGGCGGCGCGCTCCGGCTCGGCGACGGCCTTTGGAGTCTGCCCGTTGCCGCGTGCGCCGGCGGCGTGGCTTCGACATACCTCGTCTTCCTGCTCGCGCGCTCGCGCGAGGACGGGCGGGCGTCGATAGTGATGCTGCTGCTGACGGGGCTGGCGGTCAACGCCCTCTTCATGAGCGCCATCGGGTTCCTCTCCTACATCGCGCGCGACCCGCAGGCGCGTTCCATCACGTTCTGGAGTCTGGGCACGCTCTCGGGCGCGAGCTGGCGCGCCGTCGAGGTCGTCGCCGTCTCGACGGTGGGCGGGACGCTAATCGCGCTCCGCCACGCCAAGCAACTCAACGCCTTGATGATCGGCGAGGACGAGGCGACGTATCTGGGGGTGAACGTGAACCGACTGAAGTGGGTCATCCTCTCGGTCAACGTCGTCATCGTCGCCGTCGCGACGGCGTTCACGGGCGTCATCAGCTTCGTGGGGCTCATCGTCCCGCACATCCTGCGCATGGCGCGCGGCGCAGACAACCGCTTCCTCATCGTCGGCAGCGCGCTGGCGGGCGCGACGCTCCTGAGCCTCGCCGACCTCATCGCGCGCCTCGCGCTCCGTCCCGCAGAGCTGCCCATCGGCATCGTCACGTCGGCGGTGGGCGTGCCCGTCTTCCTGCTCCTCCTGCGGCGCAGGCAGTACGTGTTCTGAAGCGACGCCGGACGCCCGACTCTTTATGCTGGAAGCCAGCGACATCACCTACAGGGTCGGCCACAAGGCGCTGCTCTCCGACGTGTCGGTGACGTTCGCGCCCGGCCGGCTCCACCTGATAATCGGCCCGAACGGCGCGGGCAAGTCGACGCTCGTCAAGGTGCTGGCGCGGCTGCTGCGGCCGCACGAGGGGAAGGTCGAATACGAGGGCGTTGACGTGCGCCACGCGGGCGAGGCCGACCTCGCGCGACGCCGCGCCGTGCTCTCGCAGGCCGTCGAGGTGGCGTTCCCGCTCACGGCGCGCGAGGTCGTCATGATGGGTCGCTACCCGCACTTCCGTGGGCGGCCCGGCGCTTCGGACGAGAGAATCGCCGACGAGTTGATGGAGTTCTTCGACGTGGCGGAGTTCGCCGGCCGCGACTACCAGACGCTCAGCGGGGGCGAGCGCCAGCGCGTCAACTTCGCGCGCGTGCTGGCGCAGCTCTGGCGCGCCGACCGCGACACCCCGGCCGCACACGCGCCCTGCCGGTTCCTGTTTCTCGACGAGCCGCTCACCTTCCTCGACATACGCCACCAGATGGACTTCATGAAGAAGGTGCGCGCCT
>JBEVKV010000621.1:0-17569 GCA_040509515.1 Pyrinomonadaceae bacterium
GGTTCACGCCTGATTTGTCAGCGCCGGCCGGGCTTCAACGTCAGACGCGCGCGCGTGCCCGGGGCGGGCGTGAGCGTCAGGCTTTCGCCCTTCTTGCGAGCGTGGACGTTGGCGACGACGGGCGTGTTGGACGTCGTGTCGATGATGTCCGGGAAGTAGAAGGCCGCGCCGATGTAGCCGCGCGTCGTCACGGCGTAGACGCGGCCGGTGTGCGTCATCGTGTCCACCGCCAGCGTGAAGGTGTTGCCGGTGATGGTGAGCGTGCCATCGCCCGACATGTCGTGCCCGCCCGTCATCGTGACGCGGCCGGTGTAAGTGCCCGACAGGTCAACCCGCTCGCCGCTCAGGTCGCCCGGGCGCATGTCGTCCTGCCCGCCGGCGTCCGCGGCCGTGGCGGTTCCGGTGTCGGCGGCCGCGCCGGTGTCGGTGGCCGTGCCGGCGTCGGGCGCGGTGGCATCGGGCGCGGTGGCGGCGGGGGCCGCGCGGCGGCGTCCCCTGCGTCGCCCGCGTCGCGGGGCGGCCGTGTTCGCGTTCGTGTTCTCAGCGCCGGCCTCGGGCGTCGTGCTGCTGTTGGTGTTCTGGGCGCGCACGCCTGCGTCCACCAGGACGAGCGCGGCGGTGGCGAAGGCCGCAGTGAGAATGACTACCAGGAACCTCAGGCTGCTCTTGTTGCTCACGGATGATTCTCCTCCTGTCCTCTTCCGGGCGCGCGCGGGCCGTAAGGCCGTCGCGCTGCGTTGAATTGTGTACGACCTCGCGGGGTTCTCCGCCGTCGGGCGGGTCGGGGCGACCTCCCCCTCGCGGCGGAAGGCGAAACTGACTTGCTGAAAGTTAACTCGATTGGGGGGGCCAAGTTTCGCACAACGTGCGCGGCGTTGCACGGATTTTTTTCCAAGACTTCGGACGCGAAAGCGTCCCGCCGGCCCACCTCAGGCGAGCGCGCCCGGCAGGATGAACTGGCCGAGGTGCGGCCCCGAATAGTTGAGGCTCACGCCCAAAGCCAGCTCCAGAGCGTCGCGCGTCTCCTCGGGCGCGATGACCGCATCGACGTAGCCGCGCGCGGCCGCGTACTTCGCGTCGAGCTGCTGCTCGTAGTCCTCGCGCACGCGCGCCATCTCGGTCTTGAGCTTCTCGTCCGGCTCTTTACCCTCGCGCTTCAGCTTGTCGAGCTGCGTGCCGTAGATGGCCTGCACGGCCGAGTCGCCCTCCATCACGCCCATGCGACCGGTCGGCCAACTGAAGATGAAGTCGGGGTCGAAGCCCTGCCCCGCCATCGCGTAGTAGCCCGCGCCCGAGGCGTGGTTGACCGTCAGCACAATCTTCGGCACCGTCGCCGTCGCCATCGCCTCGACGAAGCGCGCGCCCGCGCGGATGATGCCGGAGTGCTCGGCCTCCGCGCCGATCATGAAGCCCGACACGTCCTGCACGAAGAGGAGCGGAGTGCGGTGCCGGTTGCAGTTCTCGATGAAGTAGGCGACCTTCTCGGCCGACTCGGTGTAGATGATGCCGCCGAACTTGGGCGGCTTCCCCTTCTCGCGCACGAGCCCGCGGCTGTTCGCGATGACGCCGACCTGTATGCCGCGCACGCGCGCGTGCCCCGTGATTATCTCGCGCGCGTGGTCGGCCTGAAACTCGTCGAGGTGTCCCGCGTCAAGGATGCACTTCAAGACTTCGCGCGGGTCGTACGGGTGCCGGTGGTCTTCCGGGAGAATCTCGTAGAGGTCTTCGAGCGGGCGCGCCGGGTCGCGCGCCTCGACGACGGGGACGGGCGGCATCTCGGGCACGGGAAGCTCCGAGATCAGCTCGCGTATCTTGGCGACGCACGCCTCGTCGGACTCGACGCGGTAGTGCGCGACGCCCGAAATCTCCGTGTGCGTGCGCGCGCCGCCGAGCGTCTCGTTGTCGATGGTCTGCCCCGTCGCGCCTTTGACGAGGTTCGCGCCGCCGAGCCCCATGAACGACGTGCCCTCGACCATGATGATGATGTCGGAGAGCGCCGGCAGGTACGCGCCGCCCGCGACGCACGGCCCCATCACCGCCGCAATCTGCGGCACGCGCAGGTAGCGGCGCATCACCGAGTTGTAATAGAAGATGCGCGCCGCGCCGTACTGTCCCGGGAAGACGCCGCCCTGATACGGCAGGTTCACGCCCGCCGAGTCCACGAGGTAGACGATGGGCACGCGCGAGCGCATCGCTATCTCCTGCGCGCGCAGAATCTTCTTTATCGTCTCGGGCCACCACGAGCCGGCCTTGACCGTCGCGTCGTTGGCGACGACGA
This sequence comes from Pyrinomonadaceae bacterium, assembly GCA_040509515.1. Classification (GTDB taxonomy): domain Bacteria; phylum Acidobacteriota; class Blastocatellia; order Pyrinomonadales; family Pyrinomonadaceae; genus QHXN01. The sequence goes on from JBEVKV010000621.1 coordinate 2,279, forward strand.
CGACCTCGCGCCCGCCGACGCGCCCCACGGTCGTCACGACCCCGGCCGACGGCGCGCCGCCGTCGTACTGGTCGTAGGCGACCAGCAGCCCGACCTCCTGCGCGTACGAGTCCTTGTCGAGCAGAAGCCGGACGCGCTCGCGCGCCGTCAGCTTCCCCTGCTCGTGCTGCTTGCGAACCTTGTCGGCTCCGCCGCCCGCGCGCAGACGTTCTTCGAGCCCGCGCAACTCGGCCGTCAGCTCGCGCAGGCGCGAGCCCTTCCCCGCGTCCGCCTTCGGTGCTTCACTACTCATCTCGTTTTTCCCAGACATTCGGATTGGCTGGAAAATATCACAAGCCCGACGGAACCGCGAGCGGCGTCGATTAGTTCTGATAGAGCTAAACCGTTGAAAACGCACGGCGGTTACAAAATCGGGTCGAAATAGGGTAAACTTTTCGCCCTGCACCAAAGTTAAGCTCGTATCATTTGAGCCGTCAGAGACTTTCTCGACCCGTACGCGCTGGAGGACTCTTTTTGGCAGCCGCCGCTTTCTACGACCTCGAAGGGACGCTGGTGAGCACGAACCTCGTGCACACGCTCGGCTTCTACGCGCGCAACCAGCAGGGCTTGCTGCGCTCCGTCCGCAAGAGCGTCTCGACGCTCGTCAGCATCCCGCTCTTCGCCGTCGCCGACTCCTACAGCCGGATGGTCTTCAACGACATCTTCTTCCGACGCTACAAGGGTCAGTCGGAAGACCGCCTGCGCTACTTCGCGCAGGGACTCTTCGAGGACGTTCTCAAGCCGGCCGTCTTCCCCGGCGCGAAAACTCTGATACAGAAGTCGCGCAGCCTCGGGCTCCGTCAGGTCGTCGTCACCGGCGCGCTCGACTTCTCGGTCGCGCCGCTGATGGAGTATCTCGGCGTGGACGACTTCGTCGCCAACCGGCTTGAGTTCGTCAACGGCGTCGCGACGGGGCGGCTGCTCCCGCCCGTGCTCGCGTCCGCGACGAAGGCGTCGTGGATACGCACCTACGCCGAGCGCCACGACATCAACCTGAGCGACTCTTACGCCTACAGCGACAGCATGAGCGACCTGCCCATGCTCTCCATCGTCGGCCACCCGGCGGCCGTCAACCCGGACATGCGCCTGCGCCAGACGGCGCTGCACCACGACTGGCCGATACTGAATCTGAAGTGATGAGTGATGGGTGATGAGTGATAAGAGGCAAGGCTCTTACTCATCACCCATCACTCATCACTTATCACTTATCACTTATCACTTATAAAGAATGGCCCTACAACTCAGAAGAAAAGTCCACGAGTCGGTCGTCTTCATCGACCGCGACAGCGCGCCGCGCATCATCTCTTCGGGGATGGACTTCATCCCGGAGGATTTGCCGGTCGGGACGCGCGTCATCTACCCGAACGCGCCCGTCAAGGGGTTGCCGAACCGCGAGGCCGCCATCCGCTACGCGCTCAACCACCCGCACGACTGCGACCCGCTCTACGCGCAGTTGCAGCCCGGGATGAAGGTGACGATTGCGATTGACGACCTCTCGATGCCGCTCCCGCCGATGCGCACGCCCGACATCCGGCAGACGGCTTTGGAAATCCTCCTCGACCTGCTCCACGCCAACGGCGTCGACGACGTGCACCTCATCATCGCCATCTCGCTCCACCGGCGGATGACCGAGTGGGAGATCAAGCGCATGTGCGGCCAGCGGGTCTTCGACGCCTTCTGGCCCGACCGGCTCTACAACCACGACGCCGAAGACCCCGAAGGCATGACCGTCATCGGCGAGACGCGCCACGGCGAGAAGCTCTCGATCAACCGCCGCGCCGCCGAGAGCGACCTGCTCATCTACCTCAACTACAACTTCGTCCCGATGAACGGCGGGCACAAGTCGGTCGCCGTCGGCCTCTGCGACTACGAGTCTCTGCGCCCGCACCACGAGCCGCAGACCATACGCGACTCCGACAGCTACATGGACCCGGCCGCCTCCGAGCTGAACCGCAAGATCAGCCGGCTCGGCCAGCTCGTGGACGAGCACCTCAACGTCTTCCACATCGAGACGACCGTCAACAACCGCATGTTCAAAGGCGAGTTGTCGTTCCTGACGAAGAACGAGGACGACTTCTCCGCCTACGAGCGGATGAAGTACGAGGCCATGCGCTTCACGATGTCGAAGATGCCGCTGGCGGCCAAGCGCAAGATGTACAACTCGCTCACCGCCGACTACGAGATGATCGCCGTCGAGGCCGGGCGCACCGAGCCCGTCCACGACCGCATCATCAGTAAGTCGATGCAGCAGTACGTCGTCCCCGTCGACGGCCAGTGCGACATCCTCATCTGCCCCATCCCGGAGATTTCGCCCTACAACGTCTACTCGTCTTTGAACCCGCTGCTCGTGCAGGTGATGGCGCTCGGCTACCACTTCAACATGTACCGGGGCAAGCCGCTCCTGAAGAAGGGCGGCGTGCTGATTCTGCACCACCCCTGTTACGACGACTTCGACCACGTCCAGCACCCGAGCTACATCGAGTTCTTCAACCGGCTGCTGCCCGAGACGCGCGACTCGCACGTCCTGCGCGAGAAGTACGAGCGCGAGTTCGCCACCAACCCCTCGTACATCGAGATGTACCGGCGCGGCCACGCCTACCACGGCGCGCACCCCTTCTACATGTGGTACTGGGCCGAGAACGGCCGCGCGCACGTCGGCCGCGTCATCGCCGCCGGCGCCGAGAACGCACACGTCCCCGCCGCGATGGGCTGGGAGCGCGCCGACAACCTGACCGAAGCCATCGCCATGGCGCGCAGCTACATGGGGCGCTCCGCACAGATCACGATGCTGCATCAACCTGTCATTGCCATCTGCGACATGAGCTGAGTTGTGAGAGAATGAGCGGGCCAGAACGACCATCCTCGCTAGTGACTATGAAATTTTCGCCCACAGAGACTTTTAACGGCCGCAACGTCTTCATCATCGGCGCGACGGGGTTCGTCGGGAAGGTGGCGCTGTCGATGCTGCTCGACCGCTTCCCCGGCATCGGGCGCGTCTACGTGACGGTGCGCGCGCGCGGGAAGGAAGAGTCCGAGACGCGCTTCTGGAACAACGTCATCACCGCGCCGCCGTTCGACCCCGTGCGCGAGCGCTACGGCGCGGCCTTCGAGGACTTCATCCGCGACAAGGTGCGGCTCGTCAACGGCGACATCAGCGAGGACAACCTCGGCTTCACGGAGGAGGAGGCCGAAGAGGTCGCGGGGGACATCGACGTGCTCGTCAACAGCGCGGGCAACGTCACCTTCAACCCGCCGCTTGAGAGCGCGCTCCGCACCAACGTCGTCGGCACGCAGAACGTCATCAAGTTCGTCAAGAGGATGAAGCGCCCCGCGCTCGTCCACATCTCGACCTGCTTTGTCGCAGGCTCGCGCTCGGGGCCCGTCTGGGAGAGCGACCCGGTGCTGGGCTACTTCCCGCGCAAGGACGAGCTGCCCGGCGTCGAGTTCAACGCCGAGCAGGAGATACGCGACTGCGCGCGCCTCGCCGAGCGCGTTAAAGAAGAGGCCCGCGACGCCCTGCAGGCCGCGCGCTTCAAGGAGCTTGCGCGCAAGCGTCTCTACGACGAGGGTCGCGACCCCGACGACCTCGACGCGATGGGGCTCGCCGTCGCGCGCGAGCGCAAGCTGTGGACGCGCGAGCGGCTGACCGAACTCGGCACCGAGCGCGCCACCTTCTGGGGCTGGCCCAACATCTACACCTACACCAAGAGCCTCGGCGAACAGCTCGTCGCCGCCGAGGCCGGCATCGTCCGCGCCATCGTCCGCCCCTCCATCGTCGAGTCCGCGAAGGACTACCCGTTCCCCGGCTGGAACGAGGGCTTCACGACGACCGCGCCGCTCATCTTCATCGCGCTCAAAGGTCAGCAGCAGATACCCGTCAACGACAAGCTCATCCTCGACATCACGCCCGTCGATCAGGTGGCGGCCGTGATGTTGGGCGTGGCGGCCGAGGCCATCGCCGGCGAGCCGCGGCTCGTCTATCAGGCGGCCACCGGCGACAGCAACCCGAACACGATGGATCGCATCGTCGGGATGGTCGGCCTCTACAAGCGCAAACACTTTCAGGAGAAGGAGACCGGATTCGGCATTCTCAACGAGCTGGCGGCGCGGATGGAGACCATTCCGGTCACGCCCGCGCGCTTCGACGTGATGTCGACGCCGATGGTCAACGCGGCGGCGCGGAAGGCTTCCGGCCTGCTCGAACGCGTGCGCCCGCGCTGGGGCGGCGGCCGCTTCACCGACATCGTCGACCGCGCGAAGGCCACCGTCGAGCGCGTCGAAGAGGTGACGCGCGAGACCAAAGAGGCGTTCGACATGTTCCGCCCCTTCATGGTCGAGAACGCCTACATCTTCCGCGCCGACAACGTCCGCTCGCTCTTCGGCGAGGTGCGCGCGGAGGAGCGCGGCCTGCTCCCGTGGGATCCCGAGACGTTCGACTGGTACGACTACTGGATGAACGTCCACTTCCCCGGGCTCAAGAAGTGGGTCTTCCCGACGCTCGAAGAGGACATGCGCGCGCAGCCCAAGCGCGCCTACACCTACCGCGACCTGCTCGAACTCTTCGAGACTTCGGCCAAGCGCTACTCGACGCGCGTCGCCATGCGCATCGAGCGCGACGGGCAGAAGGAACAGTACACGTACGCGGACATCCGCGAGCTTGCGACGCGCGCCGCCGGCTTCCTCGCCTCGCGCGGGGTCAAGCCGGCCGACCGCGTGCTGCTCGTCAGCCACAACGCGCCCGAGTGGCCCATCAGCTACTTCGGCGTGCTCAAGGCCGGCGCGACGTGCGTCCCCGTCGACCCCGAGAGCAAGACAGACGAACTCGTCAACTTCACGCGCGCGAGCGGCGCGACCGGCATCATCCTCGGCGAGCGCGCCGACGAAGAGCACCCAGACCTTGAGGAGAAACTCGCCGGGGCCGGGCTCGAAACGCGTCTGTGGCGCTACGCCGAGGTCTTCGAGCTGACCGACGAGCGCTCGGAGGACGAGCGCGTCGCGCTGCTCCCGCCGAAGGTTTCGCCGAACACGGTCGCCTCGCTCATCTTCACGTCGGGGACGACGGGGCAGCCCAAGGGCGTCATGCTCTCGCACAAGAACCTGACGAACATGGTCTCGATGCTCTCGTCGGTCTTCGAGATGGACACCGGCGACGGCGTCCTCTCGGTGCTCCCGCTCTACCACACGTTTGAATTCTCGACCGGCTTCCTCACGCCGTTCAGCCGCGGCACGCAGATCACCTACCTCTCCGAGCTGAGCGGCGAGGAGTTGGCGCGCGCCATCAAGAACAACTACGTCACGGGCATGGTCGGCGTCCCGGCGCTGTGGGAGCTTCTGCACCGCCGCATCATGTCGCGCCTGCGCGAGCGCGGCGAGTGGGTCGGCAGCGCGGCCGAGCTGCTGATGAAGTTCAACAGCCGGCTCCGCGACAAGACGCCGCTCAACCTCGGCTCGATTCTTTTCCGCCCGATTCACACGGGGCTCGGCGGCCACATACGCTACCTCATCAGCGGCGGCTCGGCTTTGAACGAGAAGATCAAGCGCGACATGCACGGGCTCGGCTTCACCATCCTCGAAGGCTACGGGCTGACCGAGGCTTCGCCGGTGCTGACCGTGACGCGCCCGCAGAACGCGCTCAACGCCGCTTCGGTGGGCAAGCCGCTGCCCGGCGTCGAAGTCCGCATCAGCGACCCCGACGCCTCCGGCATCGGCGAAGTCATCGCGCGCGGCCCCAACGTCATGCTCGGCTACTACCAGAACGAGCAGGCGACGCAGTCGGCCGTCGTCTCGCGCTGGCTCCACACGGGCGACCTCGGGCGGCTGGACGACGACGGCAACCTCTATCTCGTCGGCCGCTCGAAAGAGATCATCGTCGATACGAACGGCAAGAACGTCTACCCGGACGAGGTCGAGGAGCTTTACAAGGAGTCGCCCTACGTCAAGGAGTTGGGCGTCGTCGGCCTGCCCGACGGCATCGGCGAGAAGGTGGCCGCGCTCGTAGTCCCCGACTACGACTCGGACATCGCCCTGCGCCGCGACGAGGTGCAGCGCCGCGTCGAGAATCACTTCCGCGAAGTCTCCAGCTCGCTCCCCTTCTACAAGCGCGTCAAGTCGCTCTACTTCACCGACGAGGAGCTGCCGCGCACGGCGACGCGCAAGGTGAAGCGGCGCGAGGTCGTCCGCCGCATCCAGTCGCTCGAAGAGTCGAAGCGCGCCGGCATCACGGAGCAGACCGCGCCGCGCGAGCAGCACCACGACGCCGACTGGCTTCTGGGGCTCGTCGCGCAGGTCTCGGCGCGGCCGCGCGCGCAGGTCTCGCTCGACTCGCGCCTCGGCGAGTTGGGCTTCGACAGCCTGATGTTCGTCGAGCTGGCCTCGGCCATCGAGCAGGCCGGCGGCGCGCTCGTCTCGCCCGACACCTTGAACGAGGTGGTCGACGTGCGCGAGCTGTACTCGGTCGTCAAGCGGCGCGAGACCGCCGCCAACAAGCGCGCGGCCGAGGCGCGCGCCGAGGAGGACGCCCGCCAGGCCGAGAAGGAGATTTTCGTCCCCTCGGTCGTCCGCACCATCGGCAACCGCGGCATCGACGTGGTGCAGCGCGCGCTCTACGAGAACGTTTTGAAGGCGCACGTCGAGGGCCGCTCGAACATCCCGACCCACACCAACTTCATCGCGGCGACGAACCACACTTCGCACCTCGACACCGGCCTCATCAAGTACGCGCTCGGCGAGTACGGCCGCGACATGGTGGCGCTGGCGGCGGCCGACTACTTCTTCGACAACCGCTACAAGCGCGCCTACATGAACAACTTCACCAACATCGTCCCCATCGAGCGCTCGGGGAGTTTAAGGCAGTCGCTCCGCCACGCACGCTCGTTCCTCGAACGGGGCTACACGGCGCTCATCTTCCCCGAGGGCACGCGCTCGACGACGGGGCAGATGGCCGAGTTCAAATCGGGCTTCGCCTACTTGGCGCTCAACACGCGCACCGGCATCCTGCCCGCGTACCTCTGGGGCACCTACGAGGCGTTCCCGAAGGGCTCGACCTTCCTCAAGGGGCGCGAGGTCGGCGCGCGCATCGGCCGCTTCCTCTCGCCCGAGGAGCTGGAAGAGTTGACGAAGGGCATGCCCCGCGCCGAGGCTTACAGGCTCGTCGCCGCGCTCGTCCGCCACGAGATCGAGAACCTGCGCGACGGCACCCGCCACGCCTTCGACGCGACGGCCCTGCGCCGCCGCTGGAAGGCCGAGCGCCGCCACCACGAAGCCCACGAGACGCACGACGAGAGCGAGCTGGCGACGACGGGCGACTGAGTAGGGTTTTCAAACTTCATGCCGACGACGAAGAAGACATCGACTAAGAAGGCCGCGACGAAGGCGAAGAAGGGCGCGGCCGACGCGCCGGAGACGGCGGCGCTCGCGAAGCGTGCGAAGCCGGTCACGCTCGTCACGGGCGGGACGGGTTTTCTCGGCGCGCACCTCGTCAGGCTGCTGGCCGAGGAGGGCGCGGCGACCGTGCGCGTGCTCTCGACTTCGGCCCCGGCGTGGCTCGAAGAGTTGGGCGTCGAGACGGTCGTGGGCTCGATCACCTCGCCCGAGGACGTGCGGCGCGCGGTCGAGGGCGCGGCGGAGGTCTACCACCTCGCCGGGCGCGTCTCGCGCGAGCCCGACGACGCGCATCTGATGTACAAGCTGCATGTGGACGGCACCCGCGTGCTGTGCGAGGCGGCGCGCGAGGCGGGCGTCAAGACGCTGGTGCTGGCCTCGACGAGCGGGACGGTCGCCGTCACCGAAGACGGCAGCGTGGTGCCCGACGAGGAGTGGCCGACGCCTCTGGACATCGTCTCGCGCTGGCCCTACTACGCGAGCAAGGTCTATCAGGAGCGCGTCGCGCTTGAGAATTTTTCGGGGAAGAATCGCCGGCTCGTCATCATGAACCCGAGCCTTCTGCTCGGCCCCGGCGACGAGCGTTTGAGTTCGACGAAGGTCGTGCTCGACTTCCTCGCGCGCAAGATTCCGACGGTGCCGAAGGGCGGGTTGAGCTTCGTGGACGCGCGCGACGCGGCCGCCGCCTTCCGCGCGGCGATGGAGCGCGGCGCGCACGGCGAGCGCTACCTGCTCGGCTCGGCCAACTGGACGTTCGGCAAGTTCTTCGGCCGGCTCGAACGCATCACGAAGGTGCCCGCGCCCTTCCTCTCGCTCCCCTCGAAGCTCACGCTCTCGGGCGCGCGCGCGCTCAACTCGCTCTACAAACACTGGAAGCTGGCCCCGCCCGTCGAGCCCACCGAGATCGAGATGGCCGACTACTTCTGGTACCTCGACGCCTCGAAGGCGCACGCCGACCTCGGCTTCGCCCCGCGCGACCCGCAGGACACGCTCCTCGACACCACTCGCTACGTCCGCGAAAACTTCCTCGGCAACTCAGCCTTCCGCAGCGCCGTCTGACCCTTAACACCTGACGCGCAAGGCCCCGGGCAGCAGCTCGAACTCCGCGGGGAGGCGGCCGGCCAGCTCGCCGTCGAGTTCAAGCTTGACCGCTTCGTCGGAGGCCGGCTCGGCGCGGATTGTGCGGGCGAGGGCGTGGCGCACCTCGCGCATGCCGAGGTGCGTGCCGAGGTAGAGCCGGTAGGAGTTGGCGAGCACGGTGAGCGCGGAAACGTCCCCGACGGCGACCACGTCGAAGCGCCCGTCGTCGACCTTCGCGTTGGGCGCGATCTTCATCCCGCCGCCGAAGTAGCGCGCGTTGGCGACGCAGAAGTTCGCGACCGTCAGTTGCGAACGCGACCCGCCGTCGAGCGAGACGCGCACCGCGGGCTTCTCGAAGGTGAGCGCCGCCTGTAGCGCCGCGGCGGCGAACGAAGCCTTGCCGCCGAGCAGACGCGCCGCGCCCGCCGGCAAACCCGAGCGCGACTTCACGCGGTTGATCACGTCGCCGCCCATCCCGAACGACGCGACGTTGACGAAGAACCTCGACTCCTCTTCCCCGCGCGCACCCACGAAACGGACGCGGCCCGCGTCCATCACGCGCGTCGCGCCTTCGCGCAGGGTGCGCGCTGCGTCGGCCGCGCGCGCGGGGATGCCCAGCGTGCGGCGGAAGTCGCCGCCCGTCCCGCTCGGCAGGAGCCCCAACTCCGCGTCCGACTCCCCGCGGAGTATCCCGTTCGCGACCTCGGAAATGGTGCCGTCGCCGCCGCAGGCGATGACGAGCCGCCGGCCGGCGCGCGCCTCGCGCTCGGCAATCTCGACGGCCTCGCCCGGCCTCTTCGTGAACGCCACCTCGAAGGGGCCGAAGTGCCGCCGCACCGCGGACGCGACGCCCGGCCACGCCTCGGCGGTCGCTCCGGCCGCCGACGCGGGGTTGACGATGATGAGTGGCAGCAAAGACATTCTCGACCTCGGATTTTCTACGAGCTGGCGCGCGAGGCGTCGGCCGAAGACTTGAGCGCGTCGCGCCGGGATTCGAGCGCGCGCGCCGCCGCGTCCTGCTCGCCCAGCTCGGCAATCTTCGACATGACGAAGCCGGCGATTTCCATGTAGGTGCGCGCGGAGTCGCGCCGGTCGTAGAACTCCGAGAAGTCTATCACGGGGCCGAAGTGGACGCGCACGGGCTCGCCGCCGCGCCAGTTGCCCAAGACCTGTTTCGGGAGGTCGTTGCCTAAGCCGGCGATGAAGACGGGGACGACCTGCGGGCGCGCGTCCTTGATGAGCTTGCCGACGCCGGGCTGCGGGCGCAGGAACGAGTAAGGGTCTGCGCCCTTGTTGCGCGTGCCCTCCGGGTGGAAGCCGACGACGTTGCCCGCGCCCTCGCGGCAGAGGTGCGCGAGCAGCCGCATCGAAAATTTGTCGAACTCGCGCTTGTCCACCTTCGGGTTGTCGCCGCCCGCGAAGAAGGGCGGGAACATCGACCACCAGCCCATGACGAGGTTGACGAGCAGGCCGCCCGCCGTGTCGTAAAAGAACCGCCCGCGCACCGGGAAGAAGAGCTGCTTGCGCCAGTTCGTCCGGCGGAAGAGCACGGTCGAAACGACGTACATGTCGAAGAACGAGCGGTGGTTGGCGACGAGCAGCAGCGGGCGGGAGCGCTCGGCGGCCTCGACGTGTTCGAGCCCGCTGACGCGCATCAGGTTGTAGGTCGAGAAGTGAATCCAGCCCGCGCCGAGCGTCCGCTGGCACATCGTCCAGAAGCGCTTCCAGCGCCCGCGATTCATCCGCCATGTGAGCCGGAACGCGAACCGCTCGAACCGCGAGAGCACGGCCCACTCCTCGGGCGTGGGCACGAGGTCGTTCGTCTCGGCGGCGTCGTTTGCTTCGGCGGTCGTCTCCATCTGAACCCTCATCGGCGAAGGCTCAAAGTTAATCGACCGGGCGGAGTCGCGCAAGCGCCGCCGGGGACGTTAGTCAATCGAGAAGTACTTGGCCTCCTCGTGGTGGACGATGATGGCGGAGGTGGACTGCTCGGGGACGAGCTGGAACTCTTCGGAGAGTTCGACGCCGATGCGCTCGGGGCCCAAAAGCTCGAAGAGCTTGGTCTGCTCTTCGAGGTCGGGGCAGGCCGGGTAGCCGAAGCTGAAGCGCGAGCCCTGATAGCCTTGGTGGAAGAGTTTCGGCATCTCCGCCGCGTCGCGGCCGGCGATGCCAAGCTCCTCGCGGACGCGCTTGTGCCAGAGTTCCGCGAGCGCTTCGGCCGACTCGACCGAGAGGCCGTGGAAATAGAGATAGTCCGAGTAGTTGTCCGAGCGGAACAGCTCGTGCGCGTACTCGCTCGCGCGACGGCCGACGGTGACGAGCTGGAAGGCGACCACGTCCACGCGCCCCGACTCCTTCGACGCGAAGAAGTCCGCGAGGCACAGGCGACGCCCGTCGGGCTGGCGCGGGAAGTTGAAGCGCGTCCGCTCGGTGCGTTCGTCGTCGTGGTAGATGACGAGGTCGTTGCCCTCGGACTGGCACGGGAAGTAGCCGTAGACGACCTGCGGGACGAGCAGACTCTCGCGCTCCGAATGCAGCTTCAGCTCGTCGTAGACGGGGCGCACCTTCTCCTGTACGAAGGCGCGGTACTCGTCGGCCGGCCGCCGCCCCTGCTTGAACTGCCACTGGCCTTTGAACAGCGCCGTCTCGTTGACGAAGCGGAAGACCCGCTCCAAAGGGACGTGCTCGACCACGCGCGAGCCGTAGAACGGGGGGCGCGGAATCGGCGCGTCCGGGTTCACGTCCGAACGATTCGTGTGCGACGCCGCCTCGCGCGACTTCAGGACGCCGCGCGGTCGCGCGCGTGCGGCGCGCACGCCGAGCTTCGCGTCCTCGCCGACCAACTCCTCCGCGTCGTCTTCCGCCGAGTCCGTCTCGGCCGCCTCCTTCGACGAAGCGCCGTTGCCCGCCCCGGCCACGGCCTTCGCGGCGCGCGCCGGCGCGACCCCTGACGCTTCGGCGTGCGCGCCCGAGCCGGTCAGCAAGTCCATCGTGTGCAGGCCGTCGAAGGCGTCGCGCGCGTAGAAGAGCCGTCCCTCGTAGAGCGACTCCAAATCCTCTTCGACGTAGCGTCGCGTCAGCGCCGCGCCGCCGAGCACGACGGGGAAGCTCAGGCCGCGCTCCTTCATCAGCTCAAGGTTCTCGCGCATGATGAGCGTGGACTTGACGAGCAGCCCCGACATGCCGACCGCATCGGCCTTGTGCTCTTCGGCCGCCTGTAGGATGGCCTCGATGGGCTGCTTGATGCCGAGGTTGATGACGCGGTAGCCGTTGTTCGTCAGGATGATGTCCACGAGGTTCTTGCCGATGTCGTGCACGTCGCCCTTGACCGTCGCCAAGACCATCGTCCCCTTCGCCGTCGCGCCGCCCTTCTTCTCCATGAAGGGTTCGAGGAAGCGCACGGCGGCCTTCATCACCTCGGCCGACTGCAAGACGAACGGGAGCTGCATCTGCCCGCTGCCGAACAGCTCGCCGACCGTCTTCATCCCGTCGAGCAGGACGTTGTTGATGATGTCGAGCGCGCTGCGGCTTTCGAGCGCGAGTTTGAGATTGTCTTCGAGCCCGGGCTTCTCGCCGTCGACGATGTGGCGCTTGAGTCGCTCCTCGACCGGCAGGTTCTCGTCAACCTTCTCGTCCTTCTTCGCCTTCGCGCCCTCGAAGAGCTTTGTGAACTCGGCGAGCGGGTCGTAGGTGCAGACCTCGCCCTCGAACTGCCGCTCGTCGTAGATGAGCTGGCGCGCGACCTCGCGCTCGCGCTCGGGGATGCGATTCAGGGGGACGATCTTCGACGCGTTGACGATGGCCGAGTCGAGCCCCGCCTCGACTGCTTCGTGCAGGAAGACCGAGTTTAAGACGACGCGCGAGACGGCGTTGAGGCCGAACGAGACGTTCGAGACGCCGAGGATGGTGTGACAGCCGGGCAGCTCCGACTTGATCCTCCGCAGCGACTCGATGGTCTCGGCGGCGTTGCGGCGGTCTTCCTCGATGCCGGTCGAGATGGGCAGCGCCAGCGGGTCGAAGAAGATGTCGTGCGCGGGAAAGCCCAACTCCTTCGCCGCCTGCTCGTAGGCGCGCTTGGCTATCTTCAGCTTCCCCTCGGCCGTGCGCGCCATGCCCTCTTCGTCGATGGTGCCTACGACGACCGCCGCGCCGTACTCCTGCGCCAGCCCGACGACCTTCTTGAAGCGCGGCTCGCCGTCCTCGTAGTTCGTCGAATTGAGGATGGACTTGCCGCCCGCGTGCTGGAGGCCCGCCTCCATCTTCTCCCACTCGGTCGAGTCGAACATGAGCGGGACTTTGACCTGCGTGACGAGCCGCGAGGCAAGCTCGTGCATGTCGCGGACGCCGTCGCGGCCGACGAAATCGACGTTCACGTCGAGGACGTGCGCGCCCTCGCGCTCCTGCTCGCGAGCGAGCGAGACGAGCCCGTCCCAGTCTTCGGCGTTCAAGAGGTCGCGCATCTTCTTCGAGCCCGAGGCGTTGACGCGCTCGCCGACGATGAGGAACGAGGCGTCCTGCGCGTAGGGCTGCTGGATGAAGATGGACGAGGCGGCGGGGACGACCACGGCCGAGCGCGGTTTGGGCTGTAGGCTCCCGACGCGCTCGACCAGCAGCTTGAGGTGCTCGGGCGTCGTGCCGCAGCAGCCGCCGACGACGTTGCAGCCGAAATCTTTCGCGAAGTGCTCGACCTGCGCGGCGAAACTCTCGGGCGTCTCGTCGTAGTGCATCTTGCCGTCCTTGACCTCGGGCAGTCCGGCGTTCGGCAGCACGGAGACGGGCAAGGAGGTGTTCTCGCAGAGGTAGCGCAGACTCTCGGACATGTTGCGCGGCCCCGTGCCGCAGTTCATGCCGATGACGTCTATGGGGAACGGCTGTAGGGCCGTGAGCGCCGCGTTTATCTCGGTGCCGGGAAGCATCGTCCCCCACGGCTCAATCGTCACCTGCGCGAAGACGGGCACGCGCCGCCCCGAGCGTTTGAACTCCTCGAAGATGGCCGCGAGCGTCGCCTTCGTCTGGAGCAAGTCCTGACAGGTCTCGACGACGAGCAGGTCGCAGCCGCCGTCGAGCAGGCCGCGCGCCTGCACTCCGTAGGCGGCCTTCACGCCGGCGTAGGAGATGTGGCCGAGCGTCGGCGACTTCGTCCCCGGCCCCATCGAGCCGGCGACCCAGCGCGGGCGCTCCTTCGTCGAGAAGTCCGAGGCGACGCGGCGCGCGAGTTCGGCCGCCTTGACGTTCAACTCGTAGGCCATGTGGCCGATGCCGTACTCGTCGAGCACGTAGGGGATGCCGCCGAACGAGTCGGTCTCAATCACGTCGCAGCCGACTTCGAGGAAGCCGGCGTGGACGCGCTCGACCGCCTCGGGGCGGCTGATGAGCAGGTACTCGGGGCAGCCCTCGAACTGCGCGCCGCCGTAGTCGTCCACCGTCAGGTTCTGCACCTGCAGGTTCGTGCCCATCGCGCCGTCGAAGACGACCACGCGCTCTTTCAGAGTCTTCAGAAAATCGCTCATCGGGTTTGCCGCCTTGAAACCTTTCCGCGCAAAGAGAAGCCCCGCGCCAAACAGCGCGGGGCTTAACTCCTCTAAGCCTTTTTTTAACGGGCCTCTTCCAGCGAGACGCGCCGAGCTGTTTAGCGGATTATTTTACGTGGCCGCAAGTCGCCTTAACTCACCACGTTTGCCCGTGTATTGAAACACCGCGCGTCGCGGGTGTCAAGAATGTGACGCGGGCCACGGCAATATGGAATCAATATTGTCATTGTCCAACGCGTCCGCGCTATGCTAACTTCCCCGACGGTCTTTCCTTTAAAGTCTTTCGTCTTACAGCCGACATGCGACGCGCCATCTACCCCGGCTCCTTCGACCCCGTGACCAACGGCCACCTCGACATCATCGAGCGCGGCTCGAAGCTCTTTGACGAGATCATCATCGCCGTCCTCGTCAACCCCGAGAAGCGCGCGCTCTTCACGGTCGAGGAGCGGCGCGAGATGCTTGAGGAGATTTTGACGCTCGTCGAGGGGCGCGGGTGCCGCCTGCGCGTGGACTCCTTTCAGGGGTTGCTGATGCGCTACGCCGTCGAGCAGCAGGCCGACGCGGTCGTGCGCGGCATCCGCGCCATCTCCGATTACGAGTACGAGCTACAGATGGCGCTGATGAACCGCCGGCAGGAGCCGGGCATCGAGACCGTCTTCATGCTCGCGGCCGAATCTTACTCCTACGTCAGCTCGCGCCTCGTCAAAGAGGTCTTCTCGCTCGGCGGCACCATCGAGGGGCTCGTCCCCGCCACGGTCGAAGAGCGGATGCGGCTCAAGCTCGGCAAAAGCTGAGTCGGCGGGCCGCGCACGCGTGCTATACTCCCGCCCATCCACCCCCCTTTCACTTTACACAGACGGAGAAACCGGAGGTTAGAGTTATGCCGAGAGGCGACAAAGGGGCCTACACCGACAAGCAGAAGCGCCAGGCCGAGCACATCGAAGAGGGCTACGAGGATCGCGGCGTCTCGAAGGACGAGGCCGAGCGGCGCGCGTGGGCCACGGTCAACAAGAGTTCCGGCGGCGGCAAGAAGAGCGGCTCCGGCCGCGGCAAGGCCGAGAACAAGTCGCCCGCGAAGAAGGGCGGCAAGAAGGGCGGCAAAGCCTCGAAGGGCGGCTCGAAGAAGGCCGCGAGCAAGAAGGGCGGCGGTAAGAAGGCCGCGAGTAAGTCCGCGAGCAAGAAGACCGCGAGCAAGAAAGGTTCGAGTAAGAAGGGCGGCTCGAAGAAAGGCGGCTCAAAGAAGGGCGGGAGCAAGAAGGGC
>JBEVKV010000622.1:0-6482 GCA_040509515.1 Pyrinomonadaceae bacterium
TGACCATCTCGACGGCCTGCCGGCGGAACTCACTCGTGTAAACTTGACGGGGTAGCTTCTCCATCATGGACACCTCCAATCATCATGCTGAAAGCTGTGGTTGATGGCGTCCACTTTTTCTAGCCTACCTCAATCTCAGTTGCGCCGGGCACGACGTGGAGAACGTCACCCTGCTGACTACGGACGCCCAGGGCGACTCGCCCTTCACCATCTACCTCAACGGGTCGAAGAAGAATCCGGCTGTGGAGGTCGCTTTCGATGACGCCAAGAAACTCGGGGCCCGCTTCCCGTTCGGCAAGCCGCCGCTCAAGAAATGTAAGTGAGTCTGCGACGCGCGAAGTCTACGTCCTCGTCCGCGGCCGGCTCTCTTTAAGATGAGCACGTCCGACAAAGAAAGGGGGATCAAAGCAAGCTCTATTCAGGAGGTACAAGGCCCTCCTTTATCATCGGACGAGTGCTTTGGAAGAATAGGGGAGTGTGATAGGCTTCCCGTCCTCAAGTCGAACTCCGCCGGAGCAGCCCTCAACTGCTTTCGGACTCACAGACGACCTCAACGTTCTCAAGGAGTGACCCTCATGCAACGACCCACACAAAAGACCTCTCGCTAAGTACAGAATCCAAGTTACCCGACGGCGTTCGCGTGACCCACGTCGGCCCTCAGCTTTCGGTCGAACCGGAGACCTCATGAAAACACTTGCGCGCGCATACTATAAGCTGATGTCATTTCGGGCAGGGCGGGTGAGCAAGCTGGACTTTCGGGACGCTTACCCGAGGTTGACCAAGTCCCTCAAATGGTCTCGCGATATCGACCGCGCTATGGCGGACGCCGTGGGCGGCGAGTTTGAAGCGGTCGGGGTTCTGGAACTTGAGACGCTCAAGTATTTCGGCCTGAAAGAAGACTCTTACGTCATCGACGTCGGGTGCGGGTCGGGGAGGCTGGCTAAGCCCCTGTCCCGGTACCTGACGGGCCGGTATCTGGGCATTGACATCGCCCCGACCCTCGTCGGTTACGCCCGCCGGATTGCCGGGAGGGACGATTGGCGGTTCGAGGTCGCGGAGGGTTTAAGCATCCCCGAGGAGGACGGGGCGGCCGACGTCGTCTGCTTCTTTTCGGTGCTCACACACCTCCTGCACGAACAAAGCTATGTTTACTTGCGGGAAGCAGAGAGGGTGCTCAAGCCCGGCGGCAAGGTGGTCTTCTCGTTCCTGGATTTTACCGTGCGGGATCACTGGGTGGTATTCGAGGGTAACATACGTGACCTGGCCGCCCACTCCAAACCGCTGAACATGTTCGTCAGTAAAGATACTATTCGGGTGTGGGCGGAACGTCTCGGGCTTCAGATACAAGCCGTCGAGGACGATGACAAGCCTTTCGTCCCTTTGTCGGAGCCGATCGTTTTCGAGAGCGGGCTGGTTATGGAAGGGGTGGCGGCCTTCGGGCAGTCTGTTTGTGGGCTACAAAAGGGCGTTCTGTGACGAGCGCACTCTATAAGTGACGAGCGCTTGGTCGGCCTCACGACCGTCAAAGCTTAGAGGGGCGCCCGACACTCACTCTTACGAGAGGAGCCTCAACCAATGCTCTCTGACTTCACGCGCCGCGGCCGGAGCGCCGCCGGCCGTCTCGCCCGCCGATTCAAACCCTACAGGGACTTCCGCGACCTCCGCCGCGAGGTGGAGGAGTTGCGCGTCGACCGCGAACAACTTTCCGACGCCCTGTGCCGCGCCCGGGGTTATCCGCCTCCGCCGCGGCACCTTCAGGAGCGCGTCGTCGGCGGCTACTTCCGCGACTTCGTGCGCTCGTCCGACCGCACGCTGGACGACTTCGGGGAGGCGCTGGCGGGGGCCGGCAGGTCGCTCACCTCATTCCGGTCCGTGCTCGACTTCGGCTGCGGCTGCGGGCGCGTGACGCTGGCGGCGCGCGGCAGGCTCGCACCCGACGCCGCTCTGTGCGGGACTGACATCGACCCGGAGGCGGTCGAGTGGTGCCGGACTCGGTACTCGGGCGCGGCGCGGTTCGTGACGAACGGCGAGTCGCCCCCTCTGCCATTCCCCGACGCCTCGTACGACCTCGTCTACAGCGTGTCGGTGTTCACCCACCTCCCAGAGGAGATGCAGTTCGCCTGGCTCGAGGAGCTGCGCCGCGTCGCCCGGCCGGGCGGGTTCCTGCTGTTGAGCTTCCACGGCGAGAGCTACCGGCATTGTGTGCCCGCCGCCGACCAGAAGGCTTACCGCCGGTCCGGGTTCTACTACCTGCCCGTGGGAGATACCCCGGGACTGCCCGGCTTCTACCAGGCAGCGTTTCACACCGAGGGCTACGTGCGCTCGGTGTGGGCGCAGTTCTTCGACGTGCTGGAAGTCCGCCCCATGGGACTCGAGGGGCTGCAAGACTTGGTGATATGCCGGCGGCGCACCTGAGCCGCGGCAGGGCGCTAATTCTAGGGGCCACCGCGGTCACCCCGGGGTAAGGTCTTCGAGGAATGTGTACTACAGAATAACGATTATCGGACTCCGTGAATATGACCTAGGTTGAGCTTGAAAGCAGCACGTTGCTGTTGCCCTCCTCCGTCTCTTGATCCGCCACGGTCCGCAAGGAGCCCAGCGCACGCGCAGCCTTAGAAAGAGGTCCGGTCTATAATGCGCTAACCACTTCGGCCCGCCCCGCCTTTCCCTTTACTGCCACCGCCACGCCAGCACGGAGCAGCCTGCCAACAGGAGGGCTATCAGCACATAATCGAAGGGCTTTAGGTTCACCGCCTTGCAGATGGGGCAGAGCCTCACCTTGCGTGAGATGCGGGTGTGGCAACGCCGACAATGGCGGCCGTGTGATCTGGGCACGTTGGCAAACTCGCTTGGGTGCGCATTATGTATCCGGGGCTTTTTGGGTAAGCTCATAATTTTATGAGGTGGGGGGCTTATTAGGCAAAGCCCTCAGCCCGCCGTCCCTGCGCCGGCGATGATTTCCCGCTTCAACTCTCGTCCTGCTCGGGGGCCCGGGGCCGGCCGCGGCTCGGGGCAGCCGGCAGCGCGGGCACGGTATGATAGGACTCGCGCGTGCTGCACAGCAGGTTGTAGCGAAGGATGAACCAGAGCGCGAGCAGACCGTCCTTGAGGCCGATCTTCTTACCCTCCTCATACGTCCGCCCGTAGTAGCTGATCGGCACTTCATAAATCCTGCACTTCAGTTTCGCTATTTTAGCCGTTACTTCGATCTCGAAGCCGAAGCCGCGCGAGCGGATGATCATCTGGCGGATGATCTCGCCGCGGAACGCCTTGTAGCCCGTCTCCACGTCGGTCATGTTGAGGTTCGTCAAGAGGTTCGAGGCGCAGGTCAGAAATTTGTTGGCAAGGTAGTGATAGTAGTAGAGGACGCGTGATGTTCGGCGCACGCTGAAGCGTGAGCCGTAGACGACGTCCGCGTAGCCTTCGACGATGGGCTCAATCACCTTTGGTATTTCACGGGGATCATACTCAAGGTCGGCGTCCTGCACGATGACTATCGCGCCCTCAGTCAGGGCGAAGCCGGTCTTGAGCGCCTCGGTCTTACCGGCGTTACGCGGGTGGCGGACGGTGCTCACCTGCGGGTCGGCCTCCGCCAGTGAGCGCGCTATCCCCGCCGTCCCGTCGGTCGAGCAGTCGTCCACGATGATGACCTCCAGCAGGCTGGGGATTTGCAAGACCTTGCGCACCACGGCTTCCAGTGTGGCCGCTTCGTTGTATACCGGTATCACTACCGACAACTGCGGGGCGTCAGTGAAGTCCTGAGATGTCATGCCGGGGTGTCCTGGATTTCGTCAGTCCGGTGGGTTCGGCCCGCGCCGCCCGCAGGGTCGCCTCTTCCCTTCAGCATCTCTTCGGGCGTCGCGGCCGTCAGGAAAAAGAGGAAGACGACGGCCGGCCACAGATGGAGCAGGAGGCGGTCCATCGAAGTGTTAATGTGCCAGGTGAGATCGTAAGGAGTCATCAGGTACGATAGCGAATATCCGGCCAGCATCAGGCAGATCCAGATCGCCATGAAGACCGCGCTCCGCTTCCACACGGGCCGGAGTGCCGCCCCGGCGCAGACCAAGTAGATCGGCAACAAATAGGCCAAGTTGACACCCCGCCCGTAATAAAGAAGTATCCGATCTTTAAACCCTCGTAGTACCGTGACGTACCTGTGGTAATCCAGCAATTTATCGACGGCCTTCTGACTCATCATGGCCGACGCTAGTTCGTTGGGCGGCGCTAGCCTGGCCTTGAAGTAGACCACGATGATGAGGACTGGCAGCAGGCCCGCGGCGAAGAAGAGTAACTGCCTGAGACGAACCTTCAGCCCGCTGCCAGAGGAGGCAGCCGCCAGGTACGCGGCGGTCACGCTGAGGATGAAGAGCAACCCTTCGTTCTTGGTCCACGCGGAGAACCCGGCAGCCATTCCCGCCAGAGCCAGCATGCCGTGATTGCCCCCAGACAGTTCGAGCTGGAAGGTGATCAGAACAGCCGTGGCGGTGAAGAAGAATGCCAGCGGCAGGTCGGCACCCAAGCTCTCCGCGTCCACGATGAGGTGTGAGCAGCCCATTAGCACCACCCCCGCCAGATACCCCTGGGACTTACCGCGCAGCGCCGTCACGGCTGAGCATATCAGCCCCGCCATGCCGAGAGTGAAGAGGAGCGAGAGCGCGGCCGGGGCGCCCGCCGTCTCACCGCCCGCGTACGTCCAGCCCCGTACTACACTGGTGGGCAGCAGCAGGGGGTAATCTAGTAACAAAGGAATCGGTTGGCTTGAAAAGTGGTCGCGCCAGTGGATGCCGTCTCTGAAGATACAGCGGGCGCGGAAGTTCCAGATCGCCACGGCATCCGACCACCCGCTCGGCGCGCGCATCAGGGCCGTCGTGACGCTGAGGGCGGTGGAAACCAAGGTCACATAAAATGCCACGGCGAGGAGCCAGCCGTACCTCAGCTTCTCAGGCGTCCCCTTACATAACGCGTTAGGCTCGCTGACGGGTGCCGCCGTCCGGCCTTTCCTTTTCGCCCTGTAGACCGAGCCGGCGAGCAGTGCCGCGACGACCACGGCCTCGGCCGCGATTAGTTTCCGATCGGGCCTCCCGAACGTCATCAGCCAGAGGAAGAACACGCACGACGTGACGCCCTGTCCCATCCCCAACGCGAGTGAGAATCTAACTGGGAGATGTAATGCCCCGGACCTCGTAGACGGCCACGCCAGAGACGTCACGAGGAAGCCTATCAATACAGAAAAAATAAAGGACAGGAGTAGTGGAAGTGTCATCTCCCTTCCCTCCCGAGCAGCATGACGCCGTTACCGAAGTCTCGTACGACGATCAGATTTAGGCCCGCGAGCGTTTCTATCCCCGCTCCAGGGCGGCGGAAGTCGCCCACGACCAACTCCGGCCACGTCTCCCTGACGACTATATTCGGGGCGAGGGCGTATCGAGCTATGAAGAACGCTTCCAAGTCCTCCGTCTCGTCGGCCCGATCGTTGACGTACCCGACCGTGGCGCGTGCCGGCAGCACTTTGCGCAGCTCCTCAAAGCGGTCCTCGCCCGCGGTAATATCGTCTTCGCCGACGACATGCGGGAGTAAGTTGAGGTTGTAGCGGGAGTGGGTCAGGTTTGTGCAGAAGGCGTTGAGGACGAGCAGCGCCAGCACGAGCATCCTTATCCGCGTGACATGAGGAACCGCTGTGACGTCAAATTTCATTAGACGCGGCCTCCCCCGCAGCGCGCATTCACGAGAGGTTACTGGCGCGCTCGAAGGCTGGGTGAAGAGCCACCATCAACCGGGCGGGTGGCAATTAGCGTTTGGTCTGTAACCATGTGCATGAGGCGACTAGGCACCCGTCAGCGAGGAACGCATATATTATGCGCGTGAGGGAGAGTTGTCAACGGAAAGGGGCCGGCCTCGGCCGGGAAAGTTTTGGGTTGAAGAGCCGCCAGCGTGTGTATATTGTTCCCCTCTCGACGGATGCCTCGCCGCATAACTTCTTTCGGGCGGACCGGTGGCGGCGCTTGTCGCCACTAAAAAGGAAGTCGGCGGACTTTATCTCCACTAAAAAAGCGGCGGCATCGAGCCGGGCATCTATAGGCGATACAAATTGCTGACAAACGGGAGAACCTCAATTCTAGAGTATTAAAACTCGCGCCTTTAGAATCTACAGGCCATATAGCCCCTCCGCGCAATGACTTACAGCAACGATAGTGCCAGCCGCAGACGCTATTTGTATGGCGATGATTTCAGGGGAGGGCGCTCGCGTCCTCCCAACGTGAGCAGCTCTGGCCTCGATAGATCGACCAGTTCCTCTCAAGGTTCCAGTCCCTGCCGATACGCATCTGTTGAATTTCAAAATGGCCCCGACCCCAACAGATGATGTAGCCACTTTGAGGCGCAAAGAGGGTACCACCGTCTCACTACACAACCGGTTGCGCTCCCCTCCTCTTTGAGTAGTAGGATTTCAACTGTACAGACTGTATAGCAATTTGCGCTTGAGT
>JBEVKV010000623.1:0-4783 GCA_040509515.1 Pyrinomonadaceae bacterium
GCCGCTGGGCGGCCCGCTGACACCGAGACGGCTGCGGACGCGGCGAACGATCCTCGCGGGGTTGGCGCCGCACGTCGAGATCTCGCCGGCGCACCGCCGGGTCATCATGCGCAACGGCGGCGGCGACGCCCTCGACGCCGTCCTCGCCGCGCTCGGCGCCGCGCGCTCCTGGCGCGAGACCGACCACGCGGCGGTCGCACGCCACCGCCGCTACCCGCGCGAAGGCCGCCTCTACGTCTGAAGGTTCGACGCGCGTTTGGTTAGGGAAAAAGTCACCCGGGGCGGGTATAATTTGAGCCGTGGATACAGAGAAGCTGCCGCCGACGTTCAAGGGGAGACAGTATGAGATTCGCGCGTTGGGGTTGCGCGACTTCGCGGGGCTGCGCCGCGAGGACGAGCCCCTCGACCCGTTCGAGCTGGCGTACTTCGCGAAGCTGATGGTCATCAACTTCGACGAGATAGCGGGGCTCTCGGAGCAGACGCGCGAGCACCTTCTGGGCGTGGGCGTCAACGACTGGTCGGGCGGGACTTCGTCGCGCCCACTGCCGAACGGGTGGCGTCTGGTCATCCTCAACCCGAAGCACGGGCGCTCGCGCAACAACGCGACGCTGATGGAGGAGGTCTGCCACGTCTTCCTCGGCCACAAGGCGAACCGCCTCTCAATCGTGGCGCAGAACAAGCAGGGCAAGACCGTCGCGCGCGACTACAACGAGGCCGACGAGGAGGCCGCGTACGCCGTCGGCGCCGCCGCGCTCGTCCCCTACGCGGGGCTGCGCAGGCTTTTGAAACATGGGCGGACTTCCATCGAGATGTCGCGCCACTTCAACGTCAGCCGCGAGCTAATCGAGTACCGTCTGAAGGTCTGCCGGCTGTGGGCCGAGTACAGGCAGCGCCACCCCGAAGAGGACGCCGCGCGCGAGCAGCGCCGCAGGGCCTTCGCCGCCGCCAACGCCGAGCGCGACGCCGCCGCCGATTAGAACGCGAATTAGAAAGCGAAGCGGGGAACGATAAAAGGCACGCCCACTTTTCAGGGGGCGTGCCCTTCGTCTTTCGGGTCGGAGTGCGCCGTGGCGGGCTTCAGTGTCCCTGCTGGGCGCGGCCGGACTGGATGAGGCGCTGGCGCGCGGTGTTGCCGGGGACGGCGATGTGCGTGGCCGGGTCGAACTCCTTGCCGACCGAGGGGCTGCCCTGCGGCACCCAGATTTCCACGCGCGTCGAGCTGTAGCCCGACGGCAGGTAGCGCACGAAGTAGCCGTCCGGGTGCGCAGACCAGCGGCCCGAAGGCACGTCGCGGCTGCCGGGGCCGAGCGGCGCGTTGCCCGAGAGAACGGCCACGCGCTCCATCTCGGCGAAGCTCGCGCCGGGCGTGGTCAGCATCCCGCGGAGCTGCGCCTCGGCCTGAGCGATCTGGCGGAGCGGCTCGGGGACGCCGCCGAGCGCGTCGGTCAGGGCGTTGCCTTGGAGCACGTCGAGCGCGCTGCGGTTGAGCCCCGCGAGCTGGCGCGGCGTAAGCAGTTGCGAGGCGACGGCCTTGATGTCGCCCTGCAGGTCTTCAAACTTGGCGCGCGCGATGATGGCCCAGAGGAGCTGCTGAATCTTCTGCTGCGGAATTTCGGGCCGGTTGACCGAGTTGCGGACGATGGTCATCACGGCGTCCTCGGCCGGGCCTTTCGGGGGCGCGTAGATGTAGCCGTCGCCGCCGCCGGGGCCGTGCGTGCCGGCCTTGAGGCAGTAACTCTGCGTCTGCATCGAGTAGAAGCCGGGCTGTAGGACGAAGCCGCCGTTGGGCGTGCGCTGCAAGGTCATCAGCGAGCGGCCGGGCTCGCGCGGCGTGGTGCCGTCCATGTCGGCGCGAGCCCACTTGGCGTCGTCGAGGCTGGTCGTGATGGGCTGCTTGTCGCCGAGCAGGTTCGGCGTCTTCTTCTTCAGCTTGTCGCCGAGGCCGCCCAGTCCGCCGAGCTGCGCGGAGGCCGTGGCGGCGAAGGCCGCCGTCAGCGCGAGGGCGAAGAAAGCCCGCATAGTCGAGCGTGTAAAACTTGGCTTGTGCATTGAGTTCTTACGTCTCCAGGGGTTTGAAAGATACCGCAGCACCTAGATGTTAGCGCGCCGCGCGGGGTTGGACAAGCAGGAGAGCAGAATCTCAAATTTGAAATTTGAAATTTCAAATTATTCTATTACCTTCTCAGGCATGACGGAGGGCGGCGTCCCCGAAAAACTGCGCGAGCTGCGCGACGAGGTGAAGCGGCACATCGACTACCGCTCGTTCTACCTGCGCTACTGCCGCGAGGCGCGCACGTCGGGCGCGCGGCTCCAGGCGCTCTGCCCCATCCCCTCGCACGCGCACAGCGGCAAGGGGCACCCGAGTCTCTCGATAGATTTGCAACACGGCCTCTTCAACTGCTTCTCGCGCGACGAGGGCGGCGACGCCATCACCTTCTACGAGCTGATGCACGGCGTCACCTTCGCGCGCGCCGTCCGCGAGTTGGCGCGCGAGTTGGGGCTCGACGGGCGCAAGGGCCGCCGCCCCTCGCTCGCCTCGGCGTCGGCGCCCGACTCCGCCGAGGCCGACGCCGAGAGCACGGAGAGCCTTGAGCCGCTCGACCGGGAGCAGACGGCGGAAGTCTGCGCGCGCTTCCTCGAAATCTGCCGCGCCGAAGACCAGCTCGAAGGCGTGGCCTACCTCGCGCGTCGCGGCATCGGCGCGGCGACCGCGCGGCGCGCGGCCGTCACGTACTTCCCGCGCCGCGCCTACCGGCGCGTGATGCGGCGGATGCTCGAAGCCTTTCCGGTCGAGACGCTGCGGCGCGCCGGCCTCTTCAACCGCAAAGAGCACCTGACGTTCTACCACCACCGGCTGCTCTTTCCATTTTTCGTGGGCGGCCGCCCCGTCTACCTGCAGGCGCGCACGACCGCCGCCGGCGTCGAGCCGCGCTGGCACAACATGCGCGGCCCCGTCCCGGCGCTCTACAACGCCGACTCGCTCGCGCGCCTCGCGGGCGGCGCGGTCGTCTACCTCGTCGAGGGCTTCACGGACACCCTGACGCTGCTCGCCAACGGCTTCGACGCGGTCGGGCTCGTCGGCGCGGGGGGCTTGAAGGCGGAGTGGCTCGCGCCGCTCGGGCGCTTCCGCGTCGTCGCCGCGCTCGACCCGGACGCCGCCGGCCGCCGCGCCGCCGCGCGCTACCGCGAACTCTTCCACGCGCGCGGCCTCCGCCTCGCCGTCGTCGAGCTGCCATCTGACGTTAACGACTTCTTCCGCCGCCTTCCCGTCGCCGGCCTCGAACTCGACTTCCTGACGGAGAAGGCTTTAGAAGAAGTGGAGAGCAGTCAGTAGGCTCCGCTTCACGGACATTTACGCCGACGCTCGAAGGATTTATCTGCCGACGGTTTTTTCTACCGTCTACCGACTTCTGTCTACTGACTACTGCTTTTCGCTACCGTCTACTCTATAATTCCCCGCTGATGGCCGAAGAGACCGTGAACGTGGGCGCGCAGGCGAAGGTGCTGAGCATGGAGGGCAAGCTGCGCCTGCTTCTGGAGATCACCAGAAAGATCAGCCGCTCGCTCAACCTCGAAGAGGTTCTGGCGCAGGTGATGGACACGCTCGACTCGCTGCTGCCCTACCACGCGGCGGGCATCTACATCATCCGCCGCGACCCGCACCTCAGCGAGGGCGGCACCTCCTCGCTCGTCTTCCACGCCGAGGCCGTGCGCGGCTACGACATCGAAGAGCTGATGGAGCTGCGGCTCAAGCTCGGCGAGGGGCTCATCGGCTGGGTCGCGCAGACCGGCGAGGCGGTCGTCGTCTCGGACGTGAGCGCCGACAAGCGCTACGTCAACGCGCGCCACGAGACGCGCTCCGAGGTCGTCGCCCCGATCATCTCGAACGACTCGGTCATCGGCGTCTTCGACCTTGAGTCCGACGACTTGGGCGCCTACGCCGAGGACGACAAGCATCTCCTCATGATGCTCGCCTCGCAGGTCGCCATCATCGTCGAGAAGGCGATGCTGCACGAACAGCTCGTCGAGAAGAAGCGGCTCGAAGCACAGCTCGAAGTCGCGCGCGACGTGCAGCTCGCGCTGCTGCCCGCGCGTGACCCCGAGCTGGACGGCTTCGACATCTCGGCCTACAACTTCTCGACCGAGGAGGTCTCGGGCGACTACTACGACTTCGTCAAGCCCTACGACGACCACCTCGGGCTCGTCATCGCCGACGTTTCGGGGAAGGGCGTCCCGGCCTCGCTCCTGATGGCCTTCCTGCGCGCCTCGCTGCGCTCGGCCATCCACGTCGGCTACGCGCCGAACGTCGCGATGGGGAAGGTCAACTACCTTCTGTGGGAGTCCATCGAGCAGCACCAGTTCGTCACGGCCTTCTACGGGATGCTCGACGCGACGAACCGCACGCTGGCCTTCGTCAACGCCGGCCACAACCCGCTGCTCGTCCTCAACCCCGACGGCAGCCCGCGCTTCGTCGAGCGCGGCGGCCTCCCGCTCGGTCTCTTCAAGGACACGCGCTACTACGAGTACTACCTGCCTATCGACTCCGGGCAGACGCTCGTCCTCTACACCGACGGCGCCACGGAGGCGCAGAGCCCCGAGGGCGTCGAGTACGGCCGCGACCGGCTCGTCGAGGTCGTCCGCCGCAGCCGCCACCTCCGCGCCCGCGACATGATTGACTTTATCTACAACGACATCTTCGAGTGGACGGGCGGTCAGGGCTCCGGCGACGACGTTACCTTCGTCATCATCAAGGCGCTGTGAAGGGAAGTAGACAATAGACAGT
>JBEVKV010000624.1:0-19947 GCA_040509515.1 Pyrinomonadaceae bacterium
GCGCGGGGCTTCTTCTTTGTACGTTGACGCGCGTACGGGCCGGCGTCCCCGGCGTCGCGCGCCGGACGCGCGAGCGGGTGACGGCTGCTAACTTGTTGGCTGCGCGACCGTTTACCCTTGTCAGGCGTTCCCCGTATCTGCTAAGTTACAGCCCGGCTCTTGTACCCCTTAACTCATCGACCTGCCCGGATTTTGCGGCGGCAGCTTTCTACAGAGAGGCCGGAGAGGTGGAGACCATGACGAAAGCGGAACTGGTTGAGGACGTGGCTCGCGCGGCCGAGCTGACCAAGAAGGACGCCGAGCGCCTCGTCGAGATCGTCTTCGAGAGCATCATCGACACGCTCAATCAGGGCGAGAAGATCGAGCTGCGCGGCTTCGGCTCCTTCCGCGTGCGCGAGCGCGGCGCGCGCCGCGGCCGCAACCCGAAGACCGGCGACCCGGTGGACATCCCGGCCAAGCGCGTCCCCTACTTCAAGCCCGGCAAGGAGCTGAAGGAGCTGATTAACGAGGACGGCGACGGCGCGCCCGCCTCTTCCGACCTCCCGTCGGCCGAGCCCGGCGTGGGCGGCGGGGGCGAGACCGGCGCGGCCGACGGCGGCGGAACCGACGGCGGCCAGACGACCCCGCTGATGTGAGCCGCGCGTGCGGGTGAACGGGACGACAAGGGGGAGGGGTTTTGGATAGGCTCTACACGCCGTGGCGCTTCGACTACATCAAGGGGGCGAGCGGCGAGAAGACCGGCTACGGCGACTCCTGCGTCTTCTGCGCGCTCCCCGCGCGCGGCGACGACGAGTCGGCCTTCATCCTTCACCGCGCCCGCCTGAACTTCGTCATCCTCAACATCTATCCTTACACCAGCGGCCACCTCATGGTCGTCCCCTTCGAGCACACGGCCGACCTGCCCGCGCTTGCCAAAGAGACGGCCGACGAGATGACCGATCTCTCGCGCCGCGCCGTGGCGATTCTGGGCGAGGTCTACCGCCCGCACGGCTTCAACCTCGGCATGAACCTCGGCGGGGCGGCCGGCGCGGGCGTCAGCGACCACCTACACCTTCACGTCCTGCCGCGCTGGTCTGGCGACGCCAACTTCATGACGACCGTCGGCGAGACGCGCGTCATCCCCGAAGACCTCCGCGCGACCTACGCCAAACTCCGCGACCGCTTCTAACGCGCGCCCGGCCTTGAATCTCATCCGGCCGCCGTGCCGCGGCTCAGCTATTCCTTTTCGGTTTGTAATACGGGGCGTAGCCCGTGCGAGACTTGGCGGGCGGGGGATAGTTGTCGATGCGGCGGTGCATGTCGCGGAGCGCCTCGACCTGAGCCGTGTTCAGCTCCACACTGTCGCGGCCGAGTGTGATGTCCACATGCTCGGCGACGAGCATGTTGTAGAAGACTTCGTAGGGCACCTCGTGGCCGATGGTCTCGACCACCCGTCCCTCTTCGTCGCGCGTGACCGAGTGGAGCACCTTCGCGCCCGAAGGGGTCGCGTCCGCCCCGCTGTCCGTGCCGTAGCGCCACAACTCGGTGCCGTCGGCCGTGATGACCATCGGGCTGTTGTTGTCGAAGACCTGTGTGGAAGAGAAAGAGACGAAACGCAGGAGGGCGGTGCGGGGCGTTTCGGCGCGCCGGCCGCTGGTGGAGAACGTGGGCGAGAGCAGCAGCGTGTGCCCGCTCACGTCGACCAGCATGAGGTCACGCTTCAGATACACGTCGAGCTGGTCGGCGCTCTGCACGTAGTTCGTCTCGGCCTTCGACTCCCCCCGCGCCGCGGGGAGCGGCGGGTAGGCGGTCGGCGGCGGCGGCGACGTGCGGTTTTCGGTCCATTCCCTGTAGGTGTAGGCGTAAGGCCGGCCGCCGACCTGCGAGTGCGACGGCAGGGCGAGGCTGAGCAGATACAGCCCGTTGACGAGCAGCCCCAGACGCACCTTCGAGCTGTACAGCCAGTACGACATAAACATCTCTCCGCGCGACAGCTTAAACTCGCGCGCGCCGCGATTCAACCCCGCCGCTAACTCCTCTGACTCTCCTAACTCTTCGACTCGGCCGGCAGCGCCTCGTCCTCCACCTCGCCGCCGCGGCTGATGGGGACTTCGATGGGTCGCCGGTAGCCGGCGCCGCGCTCCTCGCTGTCGAACTCGGGGCGCGGCAGGACGGGCTGGCCCGGGTCGAGCGAGGGCGGGTTGAAGCCCGGGTAGTCGATGCGCGCGTGGTAGATGGCGACGAGCGAGGCGGCGATTGCTTCGCGTATCTTCGTCAGCTCGCGGAGGCTCAGGTCGCACTCGTCGAGCTGGCCGTCGCTGACGATGGCGTCGAAGATTTTGTTGACGATGGTGCGGACGTTCTCCGGGTCGGGTCGCGCGAGCGAGCGCGCGGCGGCCTCGCACGAGTCGGCCAGCATCATGATGGCCGCCTCCTTGAACTGCGGCTTAGGGCCGGGGTAGCGAAACTCCTTCTCGTCGACGGCCTCGCCTTCGGGGGCTTCGGCCTGAGCCTTGCGGAGGAAGAAGTGGAGCGTGCGCGTGCCGTGGTGCTGCGGGATGAAATCGGCGATCTGCCTCGGGAGCCCGATCTCGCGCGCGAGCTTGAGGCCGTAGGTGACGTGGCTCGTGATGATCTTGGCGCTCTGCGTCGGGCGCAGGCGGTCGTGCGGGTTGTCGCCGGTCTGGTTCTCGACGAAGTAGTCGGGCGAGGCCAGCTTGCCGATGTCGTGGTAGAGCGCGCCGATGCGCGTCAGCAGGCAGTTAGCGCCGACGGCGCGCGCGGCGTCCTCGGCGAGCCGGCCGACGGCGTGCGAGTGCTGGTTCGTCCCCGGCGCGCGCAGTGCGAGTTGCCCGAGCACGGGCAGGTCGGCGTTCGACAGCTCAAGCAGACGCACGTCGGTCAAAATCCCGAACAGGGATTCGCCGACGGGCAGCAAGCCCGCCGTGAAGATGGCGGTCAGAAGCCCGCCCGCGAGCCCGCACGCGGCCGCGAGCGCGACGGCGTTCAGGGTGAGCGGCTTCTGCGACGAGAGCATGACGGCGAGCGCGAGCCCGACGTTGACCGCGCCGACCATCAGCCCCGCCTTCGTCACCGACTGGCGCTCGCGGTAGCGCCCGATGCCGTAGATGGCCGACGAAGACGAGACGAGCGCGAAGCAGCTCGTCAGCATCCCGCCCGGCGCGAGCAGGCCGGCGAAGACCGCCGTCAGCACGGCCGTGATCAGCGCGAGCTGCGTGTCCACGAGCATCGTCACCAGCAGCGCCGACGCCGCGAACGGGATGGCGAACGTCCACAGGCTCACGTCGTTGGTCGGCGCGTGCGTGGACTGCGAGGCGATGCCCTCGGCGAGCGCGAAGCCGGCGCGCATCAGCGCGAGCCCGGCCAGCACCGAGAGCCCGACGAGCGCGAAGCCGCGCGGCGCGGAGAGCGGCAGCGTCGTGATGGTCGCTCGATACTCTGTGAAGCGCCACGCGCCCCAGTAGAGCGCGCAGGCGAAGATGAAGAGGCCGATGTAGAGCTGCGGGCGGCGCTCGGTGTGGCTGTAGGAGCGTATGGCCGCGAACTGGCCGAGCATCTGCGGCGTGACGGTGTCGCCTTCGCGCGCGACCGTCTGGTTGCGCTTGAGCACGACGAGCGGGGGCTTGACCGCCCTGACGGCCTCGTCGCGGGCGGCGCGGGTCGCCGCCGGGTTGAAAGAGAGCGTCGGCCCGACGAGGGGCGTCAACGCCGAGGCGAGCGCCTCCCGCTCGGCGGGCTTCCAGCCCGGGAGCCGCATGATCTGGTCGCGGAACTTCTCGCGCGCCTCCACCACGTCCAGAATGGGCGTCTGCAGAACGTTGACCGTCTCCCGCGAGCCGTCGCGCGTGTTGGTGACGCGCACGTCGCGCACGAAGGGCTCTTCGCGCAGGCGTTCCAGCTCCGAGGCGTCGTAGACGTAGCCGCCGCCCGCGTCGCGAATCATGTCGGTGAGGAGTTCGAGCGTGCCCGCGTCGAAGTTGTGCGCGGCGATGGCGCGCGCGACCGCCTGCCCGTCGGCGGCCTCGCCGGGCCACGTCAGCTCGGCGCGCTGCGCGTTCGCGTTCGAGGCGTTGTTGTTGGCGGCCGTTTCGCGTGCGGCGGCCTGTCGTCTGAGCGCGGCCCATGACGCGCGGAAGCTCTGCACCGCCGTCTCGGCCCGCGCCGGGTCGTAGTCCCAGACGGGCGGCGTTTCGCGCCGCGCCGCCTCGCGCCGCGCCTCCGTCTGGCGAGGGTCTTCGGCGGTGATGTCTGCGGGCGCGACAACGTCGGCGCGGACGATGTCGCCCTCTTGATAGACCTCCGCCGACGTGAGAGACGAGTGCGAGCGCGCGAGCAGAAGCGTGGAGAGCACGGCCAGCGTGAAGAAGCCGACGAGGAAGCGCGCCGTCGGTCGAAGCACGAGCAGCGGGCGCTTGACCAGCGCGAGCGCGCGGTCGCGCGCCTCAGAGAGCGGGGTGGAGAAGCGTGGGCGACGTCCGTGTCGTTTCATAAGGGGGCGAATCCGTTCGTCTCAGCGCGCGAACGCCTCCTCGGCGCGCTCCGGGTCGTCTGAAGGCGGCTGTTCGTCGTCGTCTTGCGTCTCCGCGTCAGTCGTCTCCATTTTGGGCGCTTCGGCGTCACCGGGCGTCGCCTCGTCTTCGACCGCGGCGCGCGGGCGCTTCTCGTCGTGCGCGAGGTCGCGCGCGAGAATCGCGCCGGCGCGTTCGAGGAGCGGGCGCAGGCTGTCGGGCTTGAGCGCCGAGACGGCGATGCACTCGCGCTGGCCGACCTGACAGGCTTGACGCAGGAGCGCGTCGAGTTCGTCGGGGGCGAGGAGGTCGGCCTTGTTGAAGGCGACGACGCGCGGGATGTCCGTGTGCCCGAGGTCGCCGAGGATGCGCTCGACCGATTCGAGCTGCTGCTGCCAGCGCGGGTTCGAGGCGTCGATGAGGTGGATGAGAAGGTCGCTGTCGTCTATTTCTTCGAGCGTCGCGCGGAAGGCGGCGATGAGGTCGGGCGGCAGGTCGCGTATGAAGCCGACCGTGTCGTTGACGATCACCTCCTGCTCGCGCGGCAGCCGCAGCCGGCGCGAGGTCGGGTCGAGCGTGGCGAACATGCGCTTCTCGGCCAGCACCTGCGAAGAGGTGAGCGTGTTCAGGAGCGTCGACTTGCCCGCGTTGGTGTAGCCGACGATGGAGATGATGGGAAGCTCCCTGCGCGTGCGCTCCTTGCGACGCTGCTGGCGGCGCATGCGCTGGTGCTCGATCTCTTTTTCGAGCCGGTTGATGCGGTCGCGCACGCGGCGACGGTCGGTCTCAAGCTTGGTCTCGCCGGGGCCGCGCCCGCCGATGCCGCCCGCGAGTCGCGAGAACGCCGAGTCGTGGCCGGCGATGAGGCGCGGCAGCATGTAGCGCAACTGCGCCAGCTCGACCTGAATCTTGCCCTCGGCGGATTGCGCGCGCTGCGCGAAGATGTCGAGGATGAGCTGCGCGCGGTCGATGACCTTGAGGTCGGTGGCCTCGGAGACGGCGCGCACCTGCGCCGGCGTCAGCTCGCGGTCGAAGATGAGAAGGTCTGCGCCGAGCCGGAGCGCGCGCACGATCAGCTCGTCGAGCTTGCCGCGCCCGAGCACGGTGCGCGGGTCGATGGCCTGCCGGCGCTGGATGGTCTCGTTCATGACGACGAGCCCGGCCGAGGCGGCAAGCTCGCGCAACTCGGCCATCGACTCTTCGGCCTCGCCGACCGACGAGGTGGTGACGCCGACGAGGATGGCGCGGTCGCGCGCCGAGGCGCGTCGCCCGCCGCTGCGGTTGCGCGCGATCTCCTCTTCGAGCGAGCCGATGAGTTCGAGGAAGTTCACGTCGAGCTGCGACGCGGCCGGCGCCTCGAAGAAGGTGTAAGCGGCGTCGTGAACCTCGGCCGCGTCATCTTCGCTGACCTGTTCGGCCGTGGTCGGCAGCAGGTGCGCGCCGCGCACCTTGCCCGGCAGCCCCGTGCGGTCGTCCACGTCCACGGCGACCATCAGGTCGAGGCGCAGGAGCGCAAGGTCGTTGAGGTCATCCTGCGTCAGCTCCTCGCCGCGCAGGTGCGTGTGGACGGCGCGCAGGCCGCGGAAGCGCCCCTCGCCGACGCGCGTGCGCTTGAGGTCGGGCCACTCGATGCGGCGCGCGTCGCCGACGACGATGGACTCGACGTAGCCCTTGCGGTCGATGAGCGCGCCGATCTGCCGGCGCGTCTCGTGCGAAAGCTCGGAGAGCTGGCGCGCGAACTCGGGCGTGACGATCTGCTGCGGCGAGATGCGGCGCGAGTAAAGCTTCTCGATGCGCCGGAGCTGGTTCGGCTTCAAGCCCTGCGTGTTGCCCTGTACGTTGCTGATAACTGTTCCTCCGTCGCGCCCCGCGCCCGCCCGAAAAGCAGAAACGCACCGCGCGCTCGTGCGCCGGTGCGTCGGTCTCGTGCTCAAGTTAGAGAGATAGTGAAGCGAGCGGGAAAAACGGACGCTGCCCAGAACCCTTAGATGTTAACGCCTGCGCAAACACTTCGGTGTGAGCGCGCCGCCGGCCTCTCCCGTCAAGGAAAAACATCGCGACAAAAAAACATGCCGCGATTTTGAGGCCGCAGCAGATGTCTCCTTTAACTGCGGCGCAGTATAGCACATTTTTGAGAAGGCAAAAGGCAAAAGGCAAAGGGCAAAAGGCAAAATTAAAAAGAAGTTCCGGGCGCGCGGCGCGTCCACAATTTTGCCCTTTGCCTTTCTACTTTTGCCTTTTGCCTTCACGTAGTGCGCGTCGTATGATGAAGTCAACTTGTCAGTCCGAAACGTTGTCGGTTGAGTCGGGGTCGGGGGCGAGGGCTTCCGGCGAGCGGAATTCTGCTCGGAGCACGTCCCGGCGCGTCTTGCGGGGAGTGGAGATGTCGAACGAACAGAGCGTGCGTGTTGAGCCGGCGGCCGCGATACCTGGCGGGGAGGTGTCGGTCGAGTGCGCGGGTTACGACACGAGCAACCTGCGTGAGTGCCGCGTGACGTTCGACGGGGTCGAGGGGCGCATGGTCGGCGCGGCCCCATGGCGCGTGCTGGCGCTCGTGCCCGAGGCGCTCGAAGAGGGCGGCGAGGTCGGCGTCGTGCTTGAGAGTCGCGACGGCGGCCGGAGTCACCCGGCCGACTTGCGCGTCGGGCGCATGCTGGCAGAGGACGTGCACATGGTCGCCAACCCGGCCGTCGACCCGGACGACGGCTCGGTCTACGTGACGCGCTCCGGGTCGCGCGGCCAGCGGATGCCGGTCTCGCTCTTCCGCATCGACCCGGCCGGCGAGATGGCCGGCGTCACGGGCGAGATAACCAACCCGACCGGCATCGCCTTCGACAGCCTCGGCCAGATGTACGTCACCTCGCGGATGGACGGGACGGTCTACCGCGTGACGCCTTTTCACGAGGTCGTGCCGTTCGCGCGCGACCTCGGCGTCGCTACGGGGCTCGCCTTCGACCGCGCGGGGCGGATGTACGTCGGCGACCGCACGGGGACGATTCACCGCGTCAACGGGCGCGGCGAATCGGAAGTGTGGGCGCTGCTCGAACCGTCGGTCGCGGCCTACCACCTCGCCTTCGGGCCGGACGAGAACCTCTACGTGACCGGCCCCACGGTTTCGAGCCACGAGTCCGTCCATCGCATCGACCGCGACGGCCGCGCGTCGGTCTTCTTCAAGGGTCTGGGCCGCCCCAACGGCCTCGCGTTCGACGCCGAAGGGAACCTCTACGTCGCCGCGTCCTACAAGGGGCGGCGCGGCGTAGTGCGCATCTCGGCCGACGGGGGCGACGCGGGCCTCGCCGTCGCCGGGATGAACGTCGTCGGCCTCTGCTTCAACGCCGGCGGCGAGATGATCGTCGCCACCAACGAGGCGGTCTACAGCCTCCCGCTCGGCATCAAAGGGACGTTGGTCAAGTAGTCGGTTGACTGCCGACTCCCGTTTTTGACACCCCTACCCCCGCATGCTACTTTTTCTGACTCCGCGCCCGAGCGTTTCGACCGTGAGTTGTGATGCCAAGTGACTTAGTCGGACAGCTAATCATCTACATCGTCGTGCTGCTGCTGGCCATCTCGGCGCACGAGGCGGCGCACGCCTGGATGTCTCACAAGTTCGGCGACGACACGGCCTACCTGCTCGGCCGCGTCACGCTCAACCCCGTCGCGCACACAGACCCCATCGGCACGCTGCTCATCCCCATCATCAACTTTGTCGGCGCGGTCGGGATGGGCGTCTTCGTCCCGCTCATCGGGTGGGGCAAGCCGACGCCGGTCAACCCGCTGCGCTGGCGCGACAAGGACAAGGCGAACGTGATGGTCTCGCTGGCGGGCATCATGGCCAACCTGCTGCTGGCCATCATCGGTTTCGTCGTCCTCAGGATTTGCCTCCAGACGGGGCTGATTACGCGGAGCGGCGTCGGCGGCCTCGGCTCCTTTGAAGAGCCGGCGGCCATCCTGCTCGGACAGATTTTGATGATGAATCTCTCGCTGGCGATCTTCAACCTGCTGCCCGTGCCGCCGCTCGACGGCAGCAAGATTCTCTACAGCATTCTGCCCGCCAGCGCGCACGACACGCTCGACGCGCTTGAGCGGTTCAGCTTCATCATCCTCATCGGCCTGATGTACTTCGGCGTCGTCGGCGCGATCATCGCGCCGGTCAGGCGGCTCGTGATGTTTCTCCTCCTGACAGGGGTGCCGGGGTGACGCGAGGCGGGACTCTTCAAGATGGCTAAACGAATCTTCAGCGGCGCACAGCCGACCGGCAACCTCCACATCGGCAACTACCTCGGCGCGCTGCGCAACTGGGTGGCGCTCCAGCACGAGTACGAGAGCTTCTTCTGCGTCGTCGACCTGCACGCCATCACGGTTCCGCAGAAACCAGCGGAGCTGGCGGCCAAGACGCGCGAGGTCGCGCGCATCTACCTCGCCGCGGGCGTCGACCCCTCCGTCTCGACCATCTTCGTCCAGTCCGACGTGCAGGAGCACGCCGAACTCGCGTGGGTCGTCAACTGCGTCGTGCGCATCTCCGAGCTTGAGCGCATGACGCAGTACAAGGAGAAGGCCAAGCGGCAGCGCGAGAACGTCTCGGTCGGCCTTCTGACCTACCCCGCGCTGATGGCCTCGGACATCCTGCTCTACCAGAGCGACCTCGTGCCCGTCGGGCAGGATCAGAAGCAGCACCTTGAGCTGACGCGCGACGTGGCCGAACGCTTCAACCGCGACTACGGCGAGACGTTCCGCGTGCCCGACCCTTTCATCCCGAAGGTCGGCGCGAAGATCATGGCGCTCGACGACCCGTCGAAGAAGATGTCGAAGTCGGACGAGAACGTCAACGGCCGCGTCTCGCTCCTCGACGACCCCGAAACCGTCCGGCGCAAGTTCAAGCGCGCCGTCACCGACTCGGGCACCGACGTGCGCTTCGACGAGACGCGCCCGGCCGTCACCAACCTGCTCTCCATCTTCCAGCTCATGACGGGGAAGACGCCCGACGAGATCGAAGCGCACTTCGCCGGGCGCGGCTACGCGCAGCTCAAGTCCGACTTGGCCGAGGCGACGATAGAGTTCCTGCGCCCGTTCCAGGAGCGCATGCGCGACATCAGCGACGAAGAGCTGAGCCGCACGCTCAGGGAGGGCGCGGACAAGGCGCGCGCCATCGCGTCCGAGACGATGCGCGCGGTGCGCGAGCGCATGGGAATCGTGGGGGCTTGAAAGACTTGTCGAGCGAACAGCCGGAGACGCCGAAAGCCACGGAGGAGGGCACGGTCGCGAGCGCGGCCGAGGGGCAGTCGCTCAACGTCGCGGGCGCGACGCCCGAGATCAGCGCCGGCAGCGGCGGCGAGGAGCTGAAGCTCGTCCTCGGCGAGTTCGCGGGGCCGATGGACTTGCTGCTCTACCTCATACGGCAGGAGCAGGTCAGCATCTACGACATCCCCATCGCGCGCATCACGAACGAGTACCTGCGCTACCTGCGGCTGATGCAGGGGATGGACATCACGGTCGCCAGCGACTTCCTCGTGATGGCGGCGACGCTCATCGAGATTAAGTCGAGGATGCTTCTGCCGCGCGACCCGGCGGTGAGCGAGGAGGAGGCGCTGGCCGACGACCCGCGCCGCGAGTTGGTCGAGCGCCTGCTCGAACACCAGAAGTACAAGGCGGCGGCCGAGATGCTCTGGTCGCGCGCGACCGTCGAGCAGGCCGTCTACACGCGCGCGCCTTTGGAGACCGACAAGGAGAACCCGGAGGTCTCGGCCGGGGCGTTCGACCTGCTGCGCGTCTTCCAGCAGATAATCGCGCGCCGCAAGGAAGAAGTCCTGATGGAGATCGAGCGCGACGAGGTCACGATGGCCGAGATGCTCGAACGGCTCCGCAACATGATCTTCTCCACGGGCGAGCTGAACATGCGCGACTTCTTCGAGCGCGCCGGGACGCGGCGCGAGCTGGTGCTCGCCTTCCTCTCCGTGCTCGAACTCGTCCGCACCACCGAGATTAAACTTTTCCAGAGCCAGACCTTTGGCGACATCATCGCGCGCGCCGGCGCGTGAGGCTTTTCGGATTGGGTATGAGCAAACGCAGAAGCAAGCAGAGTTCGGAAGAGGCTTCGCCGGTGGCCGTCGGCGACGAAGGCGCGGCGGATGGCGAGGCGTTCGCGGCCGACGCCGCCGGGGCGGAATCGCGCGACGAGGCCGTCGAGGAGTTGGACGAGGCGCTCGACGCGCTGCCCGGCGGCGGCGTCGATGACGAGGCGGGCGCGGCGGAAGAGGGCGGCAACCCGCTCGCGCGCATCGACGTGAGCGGCGAGACCTCCTTCGACTCGGTCGAGTTCGAGGAGGAGGACGAAGAAGAGGACGAAGACGACGAGGCGGAGGGCGAGGACGCCGACGCCGACGTGACCGACGACGAGGCTTCCGACGACGAGAAGGCCGAGTACGCGGTCTTCGACGCCGACGCGGAAGACCGCGCCGAGGAGTTCGCGCGGATGCGCGCGGAGACCGTCTCGGCCGCTCCCGCCGGCGGCGAATCGGCCGACGACGAGGTCGCGCCCGGCGGCCAGCCGCGCGAGTTGGCCGAGCTGGTCTCCATCTGCGAGGCGCTCATCTTCGTCTCGGACGACCCGATTGCAGTCAAAACTCTGGCCGACATCCTCAACGAAGATAAAGGCTGGGTGCAGGTCGCCGTGGACGAGCTGGCCAAAGAGTTCAACGAGCGCGGCGGCGGCCTGATGCTCCGCGAGGTGGCGGGCGGCTGGCAGTTCGCCACGCGCCCCGAGCACCACGAGCACGTCCGCGCCTACCTCAAGTCGAAGCCGAGCGCCAAGCTCTCGCTCGCCGCGCTGGAGACGCTCGCCGTCATCGCCTACAAGCAGCCGGTGACCGTCCCCGAGATTCTGGAAATCCGCGGCGTCCAGTCCTCCTCGGCCATCAAGACGCTGCTCGACAAGCGGCTCATCGTCGCCAAAGGGCGTAAGGAAACGGTCGGCCGCCCGATGATGTACGGCACCTCGAAAGACTTCCTCCTCCAGTTCGGACTCAAGGACTTGACCGAGCTGCCGAACGTCGAGGACTTCGAGGACATGGCCGGCGGCGGCGGCGAGGTCTGACGCAGCGGCTTCCGTGGAGGGCTTCAAGCAGTGGGACTGGTGATTTCTGTGGGCTTGCCGCCGGAGACGCGTGAGGGCGACCCGGAGTACCTCGAATATTTCGACGGTCAGGTCGAGGCCATCAACAGCGTCCTCGATTCCTTCGGCCTCCCCGAATATCAGGAGCCTTTCGACATCGAGGAGGAGCGGACGTTCGAGTTCGACATGCTCGGCTACGCCGGGCTGCACTACCTCCGACGCCTCGCGGCGCACCTCGCGCTCAAGGGCGAGCTGCCCCCGCCGGGCGAGGGCGACGCCGCGAGCGACCCCGTCCTCGGCGACTATTACAGAATCTTCGACGCCAGCTTCGCGCGGGGCGAGGCCGCCGGGATGCCCTTCCAGCACCTCATCGTCCACGGCGACGCCGAAGGCTACTACCTCCCCGTCGAGTTCGAGGAGGTCATCGCCCCCGACGCCTCGCTTGAGATAGCCGGCGGGACGCTCGGCTCGTCGCACGCGCTGCTGCGCGAGTGCAGGGAGCTTGCGGGCCAGCTCGAACTCCCAGAGGGGCTGACGCCGGATGACGAGGCGTTCGACGCGCCCTTCGACGATCAGGGGCTCGGCGACGCGAAGTGGGAGAGGTACCGCGTCGAGTCCTACGTCTGCCTCGGGCTGATTCAAGTCTGCGAGGCTTCCATCGAGACCGGCGCGGCCGTCGTGTTCGAGTGAAATGAGGAGCGCCATTTGGAAGAGCGTCTGCAAAAGCTGATCGCGGCGGCGGGCATCGCGTCGCGCCGACACGCCGAGGAGTTGATCGCGGCCGGCGAGGTGACCGTCAACGGCGAGGTCGTGCGCGAGCAGGGGCAGAAGGCCGACCCGGCGCGCGACCACATCAAGGTGCGCGGTCGTCTTATCAACCCGCTGCTTGAGAGCCGGGAGAACACCTACGTCCTGCTCAACAAGCCGCGCGGCTACCTGACCGCGCTCTCCGACACGGATAACCGCCCGCTCGTCTCGGAACTGGTGCCGGCGTCGCTCGGCCGGCTCCACCCCGTCGGCCGGCTCGACTTCAACACCGAGGGGCTGCTCATCCTGACCAACGACGGCGAGCTGACCAACTACGTCACCTCCGCGCGCAACCACGTCGAGAAGGTCTACGAGGTGAAGGTCAAGGGGCAGCCGCCCGAGGCGCAGATCGAGCGGCTGCGGCGCGGCGTGCGGCTCGACGACGGCGTCAAGACCGCGCCCGCGCAGATAACCAAGACCGACGAGACGAAGACCAACGCCTGGTTCGAGGTCATTCTGCGCGAGGGGCGCAACCAGCAGATACGACGCATGTTCGATTCCATCGGCCACTCGGTCGTCAAGCTGCGCCGCGTCTCGATAGGCCCCGTCACCGCTCAGGGCATCCTGATCGGCCAGTGGCGGCACCTCACCCCGGTCGAGGTCAAGCGTCTCAAAGGCGGCGGCGCGAAGTCGGCAAAGTCGGCGAAGTCAGCCAAGGCGGCGAAGTCGTCGAAGGGCGCGGGCCGCTCGGCAAGCGGTGCGCGGCCGACGAGCGGGGCCGGAGGCGCGGGCGGCAGGCGCGTCGTCAAGGTCGGGAGCAAGCAGGGAGATAAACGGCGAAGGGGGACGGGCGGCCCGCGCGGCTGAGCGAGCCACCCGGCGATTCACTTGGGCAGGAACAGAAGAGTCTTACTCGTCGTCTTCATCCTCGTCAGCGTCGCGGGCATGGTGGCGCGCTACTATCACCAGAAGTCGGAGCGGCAGCGCATGGAGCGCACGCTCGAAACCCTCGCGCGCGTCCAGCGCGAGCAGTGGCTCAACCCGACGCCGACGCCCACGCCGGCCGACGCGTTCGAGGAGACGCGCGACCTTTTCACGAGCGAACGGCCGCGCGAGGCGCTCGACGCCATCCGTCAGGCCGTCGGCGGCGACTTCAAGCTGATGGAGCTGCGCTTCTCGGACTTGTTGACGAAGGCGCTCGTCTCCACCGACGGCCAGAACGTCCAACAGTTCGTCCTCTCGCGCGGCCGGAAGCAGCCCGAGGGGCCGGGCCCGGTCAACCTCATCGGAGACAACCCGCTCGCCGACAGCCTCTACGACCAGAAGGAAGTGAATCTCGACCTCATCCCGAAGCTGGCGCAGGACGCCGTCGCGCGCTCGGGGATTGAGGGCGGGAGCGTGACCAGCGTCTCGTTCGCCTACCAGTCCATCCGCTACAAGGGCGAGTCGCCGGTGTGGACGGTCGTGGTCGAGCGCGGGACTCCGCCCGACTGGGAACACAAGTTCGTCAACTACGACGCGAAGGGGAAGTTCAAAAACCTTTTCTAGCGCGGCACGCCTCGCCCCGGCTCGCGCGACCGGCTCACTCCCAAGTACAATCGAGGCGAGCGTTTCGTATCAAGCGTCGGCGGGGCTGCGCGCCGCAGTCGCGCGGGCCGAATCAAGGGGCTTATCGAGGACTTTAAGGACGTTATGGATTTCGAGCTTAACGAAGACCAGCTACAGGTGAAGATGAGCGTGCGCGAGTTCGCCGAGGGCGAGATCGCGCCGCATGTGCGCGAGTGGGACGAGAAACAGCACTTCCCCGTGGAGCTTCTGCCGAAGCTCGCCGCGCAGGGGTTCATGGGCGTCATCTTCCCCGAAGAGTACGGCGGCGCGGGGATGGGCTACGTCGAGTACGTCGCCATCATCGAAGAGCTTTCGCGCGTGGACGGCTCAGTCGGCATCTCGGTCGCGGCGCACAACTCGCTCTGCTCGAACCACATCTATCTCTTCGGCACCGAGGAGCAGAAGCGCAAGTTCCTCGTGCCGCTCGCGTCGGGCGAGAAGCTGGGCGCGTGGGGCCTGACCGAGCCGCACGCCGGCTCGGACGCCTCGGGCACTCGCACGACGGCCGTCAGGCGCGGCGCGGAGTGGGTCGTCAACGGCTCGAAGAACTTCATCACGCACGCCGTCCACGGCGACACCTGCGTCGCGATGGCCTCGACCGACCGCGCGCTGCGCTCGAAGGGCATCACGGCCTTCATCTTCGAGAAGGGCACGCCCGGCTTCGGCCCCGGCAAGAAGGAGGACAAGCTGGGTCTTCGCGCGTCCGAGACGGCCAGCGTCATCTTCGAGGACTGCCTCATCCCGGACGGGAACCGGCTCGGCGGCGAGGGGCTCGGCTTCATCCACTCGATGCAGGTCTTGGACGGCGGGCGCATCTCGATTGCGGCGCTCGCGCTCGGCATCGCGCAGGGCGCGTTCGAGTCGGCCGTCAAGTACTCGAAGGAGCGACAGCAGTTCGGCCAGCCCATCGCGAACTTTCAGGCCATCCAGTTCAAGCTCGCCGACATGGCGACGCAGATCGAGGCCGCGCGGCTTTTGACCTACCGCGCCGCCGCGTCGAAAGACGCGGGGCGCAAGACGACGAAGGAGTCTTCGATGGCCAAGCTCTACGCCTCGGAGGTCGCCGTCAAGGTCAGCGAGGAGGCCATCCAGATTCTCGGCGGCTACGGCTACACGAAGGACTACCCGCCCGAGAAGTTCTGGCGCGACTCCAAGCTCTGCACCATCGGCGAGGGCACCAGCGAAATCCAGCGCCTCGTCATCGCCAAACAGATTCTCAGCAACGCCTGACGGGTGAAAGAGGAGACCTCGCTGCCTTTGAAAATCAAACTTCTGTTGACGGCGCTCTGCGTCTGCCTCTTCGTCGCGCCGGCACTCGCACAGGACGGGGCTGTGCCGCGCTTTCAGAACTACTCCGCGCCCGCCTACATGGGCAGGGCGGCGGCTCTGAAGTTGACGACGCCGCTGGCGCGCGGCTACCGCACGCGTCTGCGCGAGGGCGCGCGACGCGCCGTCAACTTCGCGGGGCGCTACAAGCTGCACACTTGGAGCTGCGGGACGGGCTGCCTCCAGACGGCTTTCATCGACGCGAAGACCGGCGATGTCTCCTTCCCCGCCGAGCTAAACGGCTTCATCGCCTGCTACTACGGGACGGAGCCGGTCGAGGACTTGGAAGAGGCGCTGCAATTCCAGAAGGGGAGCCGCCTGATAGTCATGTCGGGCTACCCCATGAGCGAGCGCGGCAAGGACGCCCCGAAGAAGGGGCTCTACTACTACGAGTGGGATGGCCGGGACTTGAAGCTCGTCAAATTCGTCGAGAAGACCGAAGGGTGTTAGCAGGCCGGGTGATGAGCGTCGCGCAACTCATTGAGAGGGTGCTCGCGGGCGAGCCGCGCGCGGTGGCGCGCGCCATCTCGATTGTCGAGGACGGGACGGCGGGCGCGGCCGAGCTGATGAGGGGCGTGTTCCCGCAGACGGGGCGTGGGCTGGTGGTCGGCATCACGGGGTCGCCGGGGGCGGGGAAGTCTTCTCTGGTGGACAAGCTGGCCGGGCTCTACCGCGCGCGCGGAGAGCGCGTCGGCATCGTCGCCGTCGATCCTTCGAGCCCCTTCTCGGGCGGCGCCATCCTCGGCGACCGCATACGGATGCAGGCTCTCGGGCTCGACCCGGGCGTCTTCATTCGCTCGATGGCGACGCGCGGAAATCTGGGCGGGCTCGCGCGCGCGACCGTGGACGCGGTGGCCATCCTCGACGCCGCGGGTTACGAGAAGGTTGTCGTCGAGACGGTCGGCGTCGGGCAGGACGAAGTCGAGATTGTGAAGACGGCCGACGTTTCGGTCGTCGTGCTCGTCCCCGGCATGGGCGACGACATTCAGGCCATCAAGGCCGGCATCATGGAGATCGGCGACGTTTTCGTCATCAACAAGGCCGACCGCGACGGCGTGCTCCGCACCGAGAAGGAACTCGAAGCCCTGCTCTCACTCGCGCACCGTCCCGACATGTGGTCGCCGCCCATCGTCAAGACCGTCGCCACCGAGAACAAGGGGCTCGAAGAGTTGGCCGCCGCGATAGAGAGCTACCGGGAGTTTCAGCAGACCTCCACGGGCGCGCACGGCCGGCGCGGCGCGGTCGCACGCTGGCGCATCTTAGAACTGTTGCGCGAGCGCCTGCTCGCCCGCGCGATGGA
Source organism: Pyrinomonadaceae bacterium (assembly GCA_040509515.1). Taxonomy (GTDB): domain Bacteria; phylum Acidobacteriota; class Blastocatellia; order Pyrinomonadales; family Pyrinomonadaceae; genus QHXN01. The sequence goes on from JBEVKV010000624.1 coordinate 16,598, forward strand.
ACCCGAAGGCGCGCGCGCGCGGCTCGAATTGCTCGCCGGCGAAGTGGCCGCCAAGCAGCGCGACCCGTACTCGGCCGTGGAAGAACTGTTGAACGGGCACCCTTAAAGATGAAGATCGAACACATCGGCATCGCCACGCGCAGCATCGAGGAGTCGCTCACCTTCTGGCGCGACGCGCTCGGGCTCGAAGTCACGCACACCGAAACGGTAGAGGAGCAGGGCGTCAACGTCGCGATGCTCCCCGCCGGCGAGCCGCGCGTCGAGCTGCTGGAGCCGACCGGCCCCGACTCGCCCGTCGCAAAATTTTTGGAGAAGCGCGGCCCCGGCATACACCACATCGCCGTCCGCGTCGCGGACATCCGCGCGGCGCTCGCGCGCCTCAAAGCCGAGGGCGCGCGTTTGATAGACGAGGAGCCGCGCGTGGGCGCGGGCGGGTGTCTCGTCGCCTTCGTCCACCCCTCCGCGGCCGGCGGCGTGCTGCTCGAACTCGTCGAGCACACGGCGGCGGGCGCGCCACACAGCAAGCACGAAAGGTAAGAGTTTTGACCCTCAGGAAGTTTCTCGCCGCAACACTCATCACGCTCGTCGCCACCACACTCAACAACGCACAGACGAAGGGGACGCGGACGGCCCGACCGCAGCGAACCCCGGCCGCTGCGCGACCCGCGACCGCCGCGACGAGCGGCGTCCGTCTGACGGCCGCCGACATGGCGCTCGTCGTCGGCGGGCTTGAGCTGCCGCCCGAGGCCGTCTCGAAGCTTGAGACGGACGCGGCCGAGCGCAAGAGGTTCGCGCGCGACGTGCGCCAGATGCTTGCCGCCGCCGAAGAGGCGAAGGCGCTCGGTTACGCCGCGCGCCCCGAGGTGAAGCTCCAGTTTGAGCTTGCGCGCTCCTTCGTCATCGCGCAGACCTACTTCAAGCAGCGGCAGCAGGCGGGCGCGACCGCGCCCGAGCAGGTCGTGTCGCAGGCGGAGATAGACGCGCTCCTCGCCGAGCCCGCGCAGCAGCAGCAGTTCGCGGTCTTCGCCGAGGACTACCGCACGAACGGCCCCGGCCGCGGCGCGACCATCTCGGAGGAGCAGCGCAAGGAGCTTTCGCAGCACTACGCCCGCGTGATGGTCGGCCTGCGCAAGGGCACGGCCGCCGGGATCGCCGCCGACCGCAAGACGCAGCTCGCCGTCATGCTCCAGCAGGCGCGCGTGCTGGCCGGCGCGTACTCGAAAGAGCTGCAGTCGAACATCAAAGTCAGCGAGGCGGAGCTTGACGCCTACGTCGCGGCGCACCCGGAGTACGACACGAAGCAGTCGCGCGCGAAGATCGAGGGGCTGCTCCAGCGCGTCCGCGCGGGCGAGGACTTCGTGAAGCTGGCCAACGAGTTCACCGAAGACCCGAGCGGCAAGGGTACGGGCGGCGACCTCGGCTGGTTCGGCCGCGGGATGATGGTCAAGCCCTTCGAGGAGGCGGCCTTCACGCTCAAGCAGGGCGAGGTCAGCGGCGTCGTCGAGACGGTGTTCGGCTACCACATCCTCAAGGTCGAAGAGCGGCGCGCGCAGGGTCAGGGCGAAGAGGTGCGCGCGCGCCACATCCTCATACGCTACAACGCCGCGCCGCGCAGGCCGGGCGCGCCGCCGCAGTCGCCGCGCGAGCAGGCGCGCGGTGCCGTCGAGGAAGAGAAGCGCGACCGGCACTTCGACGAGCTCGCCGTCCGGCGCAACGTGCAGGTCGCGGAGGACTACCGCGTCGGCTCGGCGGCGGAACCGCCCGCCCCCGCGAAGCCGGCCGCCGCCAACACCGCGGGCGGGGCGAAGGCGGTCGCGCCAACGCGGACTCCGGCCAAGCCCGCGGCCAAGCGACCTGCGACGAAGCGCGCGCCCGCGAAGCGCGGCCAGTGAGCCTTCTTCCGGCGGCATGCGCGGCGGGCGATTTTCGTGTATCTTGGGCGGTCGGCCTGCCTCCGTTTTGATTCAAGCCGAAATTAGAAGCTGCGTCCGAGATTCGATAAAGAGGAAGACAGAATGATTACGTGTGAAAAATGCGGAACGAAGATGCTCGATAACGTCACCACCTGCCCCGGCTGCGGCGCGGACGTGACCACGACCCCGGCGGCCGAGGCCGAAGGGCAGGCCGTGGCCGAAGGGCAAGCGGAGTCCGGAGCGCGGGCTGCGGCCGACCCGCCGCCGGCCAGAATTTCGACCCCCACGCCGCCCGCCAGACCACACGCCGCCCCGCGCCGCCGCGGGATGAGCGCCACGTCGAAGGTGCTCGTCGTCGTGCTGGTGACAGTCCTCGCGTGCGTCGGCATCATCGTCTGGCAGGTCAGGAGCAAGGGCGCTTACGCGGCGCTCACGAGCCTCAGCCCCGAGGACATGGGGCTCATCGCCGAATCGCTCGCGCCAGCCGACCGCGCCAAGCTCGCCACCAGCCCCGAGGAGCGCAAGAAGCTGGCCGAAGACATCAAGCAGATTCTCGCCGTCGCGCAGGAGGCGCGCGAGAAGGGCGTCGCCGACCGTCCCGAGGTCAAGCGCCAGCTCGAAGCGATGAAGATGCTCGTCATCGCGCAGATGTACGTCAAGAAGCAGCGCGACGCCAACGCCAAGCCCGAGGACTATCGCCCCAAGCCCGAGGAGATCGAAGCCTTCCTCAAAGACCCGAAGAACGTCCAGCAGGCCGACTCGTACCTCGAAGACCTGAAGACGATGGGAATGGTGCCCGAGGAGCAGAAAATCACGGACGAGGTCAAGGAGCAGTTCCGCCAGCAGTGGGCTCCGATGTCGCTGCTCGCGCAGAAGGGTCGCGCGGCCGGCGTCGAGTCCGAGCGCTCGACGCAGCTTCAGGTGCAGTTCCAGCAGGCCGTCGCGCTCAGCCGCGTCTACTCGAACGAGTTGACGAAGAAGCTTGAGCCGACCGAGGAGGAGATTCAGGCTTACTTCGCCGCGCACCCCGAGATGGACCCGAAGGCTACGCGCCAGAAGGCCGAGGACGTGCTCAAGCGCGCGCGCGGTGGCGAGGACTTCGGCGCGCTGGCGAAGGAGTTCTCGGAGGAGCCGGGCGCGAAGGAGAGCGGCGGCGACCTGCCGTGGTTCGGCCGCGCCGTTGAAGGCGAGGAGCGTTCGCCCGACAAGTTCCGCGTCGTCAAGCCGTTCGAGGACGCCTCGTTCGCGCTCAAGGACAACGAGATCAGCGAAATCGTCGAGACGCCCTTCGGCTTCCACATCATCCAGCGTCTGGGGACGCGGACGCAGCCCGGCGCGGGCGGCGCGGCGGCCGAGGAGCAGGTGCATGTCCGCCACATCCTCTTCAAGCCCAACGTCCCCTCGGCCAACCCCTTCGCCCCGCCGAAGTCTGCGCGC
>JBEVKV010000625.1:0-14355 GCA_040509515.1 Pyrinomonadaceae bacterium
AGTAGCCGGTAGAAGGAGCCGCGGGGCTTTTCTACCGGCTACTGGCTACTGTCCACTGACTACTTTTTTAGTGAATTAAAAGCGCGTCGCCCGGCTCCTCGACCCGGGCGGGGCGGTAGGAAAGCTCGCCGCCGTCGGCGTAGACCTCGACGAGCGTGGCGCCGGTGAGCGTCCCCTGAATGAGCGCCTCGGAGAGCGGGTCTTCGACGTACTTCTGGAGCGCGCGGCGCAGCGGGCGCGCGCCGTAGGAGCGGTCGGCGCAGGTCTTGTCCACGACCCAGCGCTTGGCCTCGTCGGTCAGGCGGACTTCAAGGCCGCGCCGCGAGAGCGTCTTGTTGAGCTGCTCCACCTGAAGTCCGACGATTTCGACCAACTCTTCGTCGAGCAACTGGTCGAAGATGATGATCTCGTCGAGGCGGTTGATGAACTCGGGGTTGAAGGTGTGGCGCACCGCGTTCATCACCATCTCCTCCATCTTCTCGCGCGAGGCGTCGGGGCTGGCCTGAAAGCCCATCGTGCCCTTCTTCTGGATGTAGCGCGCCCCGATGTTCGAGGTCATGATGATGATGGCGTTCTTGAAGTCGACGGTGTTGCCGAGCGCGTCCGTGAGGATGCCGTCCTCGAAGACTTGCAGCAGCACGTTGAAGATGTCGGGGTGCGCCTTCTCGATCTCGTCGAAGAGCAGGACGCTGTAGGGCGAGCGCTTGATTCTCTCGGTGAGCTGGCCGCCCTCCTCGTGGCCGACGTAGCCCGGCGGGCTCCCGATGAGCTTCGAGACCGAGTGCTTCTCCATGAACTCAGACATGTCGAAGCGAATCATCGAGCGCTCGGAGCCGAAGAGGAACTCGGCCAACGAGCGCGCGACCTCGGTCTTGCCGACGCCCGTGGGGCCGAGGAAGAGGAACGAGCCGACCGGGCGGTGCGGGTTCTTCAGCCCCGCGCGCGAGCGCCGGATGGAGCGCGCCAGCGCCGAGATGGCCGGGCGCTGCGCGATGACGCGGCCGCGCAGCTCGTCCTCGATGCGCAGGAGCTTCTGCGTCTCCTCCTCCTTGAGCGAGGTGATGGGGATGCCCGTCCAGCGCGCGATAACGTCCTCGATGTCGTCTTTGGTGACCTCGACCGACATGATGAGGTCGTCTTCTTCGGAGAGCGCGGGCGCGGGCAGCGCCGGGCGGAAGTAGCCGCCACGGTCGCGCTCGTCGTAGGCGTGGGCGTTGCGCGGTGGCACGTCGCGCCGCGCGCGGAGCTTGACGCGCGCGCCGGCCTCGTCGATCACGTCGATGGCCTTGTCGGGGAGGAAGCGGTCGGGGATGTAGCGGTTCGACTGATAGACGGCGGCCTCGATGGCCTCGTCGGTGTAGCGCACCTGGTGAAACGCCTCGTAGCGCTCGCGCACGCCGTCGAGGATGGAGACGGCCTCCTCCTCGGACGGCGGCGGGACTTTCACCGCCTGGAAGCGCCGTTCGAGCGAGCGATCCTTCTCAATGGACTTGCGGAACTCGGCGGGCGTGGTCGCGCCGATGCACTGAATCTCGCCGCGCGAGAGCGCGGGCTTCAAGATATTCGCCGCGTCGAGCGAGCCCTCGGCGCTCCCCGCGCCGACGAGCGTGTGCAGCTCGTCGATGAAGACGACGTACTGCGGGTTCTCGACCAGCTCGCGCATGATCTGCTTGAGGCGCTCCTCGAACTGCCCACGGTACTTCGTCCCCGCGACGATGAGCGAGAGGTCGAGCGAGAGGATGCGCTTGTTCTCAAGGAACGAGGGCACCTCGCCGCGGACGATGCGCTGGGCGAGCCCCTCGACGATGGCGGTCTTGCCGACGCCGGGCTCGCCGATGAGCACGGGGTTGTTCTTCGTGCGGCGGCAGAGTATCTGGACGACGCGCTCGATCTCGGCCTCGCGGCCGACGAGCGGGTCGAGCTTGTCGTTCGAGGCGTCTTCCGTCAGGTCGCGCGAGAACTCTGCGAGGTGCGGCGTCTCCTTCTTGGCGGCGGCGCGCGGGTCGTTGCCCGACTGGCGCGAGACCTCCTCGCGCACGGCGTTCAGGCGCAGGCCGCGCTCGTAGAGAATCTCGGCGGCCATCGAACGCTCCTCGCGAAGCAGCCCGAGCAGCAGGTGCTCCGTGCCGATGTGCCGGTGCTGAAGCCTGTCCGACTCCTCGTGCGCGAAGGCGAGCACGCGCTTGGTCTCGGGCGCGAGCGGCAGCTCGACCGACGTGGAAATCTTCTCGCGCAGGGGCGCGCGCCCCTCTATCTCCTTGCGGATGGCTTCCAGCGAGGTCTGCGCGCGCGCGAGGAAGCGCGCCGTGAGCGTCTTGTCTTCGCGCATCAGTCCGAGCAGGAGGTGCTCGGGCTCGATGGCGGGCGCGCCGAACTGCGAGGCTTCGTACCGCGCGAAAAAGATGACTCTCCGCGCCTTCTCCGTGTATCGCTCAAACATAAAAGGCTATTTCCGATTGGGCAGATAAGGACGTTTGTCTCGGGTTCCGGCGCGTCTAAAACTCGGGAGAACCGCCGCCGAGGCACCGCGACGCATTATAACTGAAACGCGGGACGGATGTCAGATTTAAAAGTCCGGAGTCAAGACGGCTCTTCTCTCATGCTTTTTATTTTTTAGACTCCGGACTCTTCCAGCAGCCCTCCGCGCAGCGCGAGCCGGCGGTCGCAGAGGCGGGCGAGGCTCTCGTTGTGCGTGGCGACGAGGACGCGCGCGCGCGCCTCGCGGCAGAGCGAGAGGAGCAGCGCGCCGACTTCCTCACCGTTGCGCGCATCGAGGTTCCCCGTCGGCTCGTCGGCGAGGACGAGCCGGGGGCGCGTGACGAGAGCGCGCGCGACCGCGACGCGCTGCTGCTCGCCGCCCGAAAGCTCGCCGGCCGCGTGTCGCAGACGGCCGCCGAGTCCGACCCTCTCCAACATCTCTCTCGCGCGCTCCAGCGCCTCGCCCCGCCGCGCGCGCGCGACCATGAGCGGGAGCGCCACGTTCTCCTCGGCCGAGAGGTCTGCGAGCAGCCGGTGCGACTGGAAGACGAAGCCGACCTCGCGCCCGCGCCAGCGCGCGAGTTCCGCGGCGCCGGCGCGCGTGACTTCAAAATCGCCGAGCCGCGCCGCGCCCGAGTCCGCCGCCTCAAGCCCGCCGAGGAGGTGCAAAAGCGTCGTCTTCCCCGACCCCGACTCGCCCACGACCGCCGCCATCTCGCCCGCGCCGAGGCGGAACGACACGCCGCGCAAGACCTCCAACGCGCCGCCCGACGGCTCGCGGAAAGACTTCCGAAGGTCTTCGACGACAAGCTCAGAGCTATCTGAAATTTCAAATCTCAAATTTGAAATTCCTACTCGTGCCTCAGGACTTCCGCCGGGCGGACGCGCGCCGCCTGCCAGGCCGGGTAGAGCGTGGCGAGCAGGCTGACGGCGAAGGCCGCGAGCGCCGCGAGCAGAACGTCCGACGCGTGCGGGTGGAGCGGGACGGCGCTCAGCGAGTAAACGTCCGGCGGCAGGCGCACGAGCCCGAAGCGGTCGGCGACGAAGCAGGCGGCCAGCCCGAGCGCCGTGCCCGAGAGCGCGCCGAGCGCGCCGACGATTGCGCCCTCGATGACGAAGACGAGCGTGAGGCTCGGGGCGCGCGCGCCGAGCGTGGAGAGGACGGCGATGTCCGCGCGGCGCTCGACGACGACGAGCGCGAGCGTCGTCGTGATGTTGAGCGCGGCGACGACGGTGACGAGCATGATGATGAGCCCGACCGCGCGCCGTTCGAGCGCGAGCGCGGCGAAGAGCGGGCGGTTCGCCTCGCGCCAGTCGAGCGCGTCCCAGCCCGCGCCAAGCTCCGCGCGCGCGAGGCGCGCGACTTCGGCGGACTCCTCCATGTCGCGCGCCTCGACGCTGACGACCGTGCTTGAGAGGGTCGAGCCGCCCGCCCGCCCGACCTCCGCGAACGGGACGTAAGTCCACGCGGAGTCGTAGTCGTAGAGCCCGGAGCGGAACAGCCCCGCGACGCGCACGCGACGCGCGCGCGGCTCGAAGCCCCCGGCGACGACGCCGCCGGCGCCCATCGCGCCGGTCAGCACCCAACCCTCCTCGCCCACGCGCGCCAGCCCCGTCCGTGCGGCAAGCTCCTCGCCGACGACGACCGGCAGCGGCGGTTCCTCCTCCTCGCCACGCGCGCTCGAAGGCCCGACGCCCCGACCAACGAGCGAGTCGGCCGCGCCCGCCGTCAGAGTGCCGCGCACCTCTTCGAGCGCGCGTGGCGAAGTTCCGTCAAGGCCCCTGAGGAGCGTGTAGGCCGCGCCGCCCGGCCCGCTCAGCAGCGCGCCCTCGTAGGTGGTCGCCGCCGCGTCGCGCACGCCCTCGACGCGGCGCACGCGCGCGGCCGCGGCCACGGCCTCTTCGGCGCTCAGGCCGCCTTCGCGCGAAAGCGTGACGTGCGCCGTCCCGCGCAGAATCTTGTCGCGCAGCTCGTCTCGGAAACCGTTCGCCAGCGCCGTCGCCACGATGAGCGCCGCCACCCCGCACGCGATGCCGACGACGGCCGCCAGCGCCGTCCAACGCGCCACGCGCCGCCCGCGCCGCACACGCAGGTACCTGAGCGCGAGAAAGAGTTCGTAGGGCATTCTACTTTTCGACGACCGCGACCCACTGGCCTTTTCGCTCCTCTCGGAAGACGACGCAGCCGCCGAGGAGGCGCGCGGCCTCTTCGAGTTCGGGGCCGCCGTGCGTGGAGTAGATGAACGCCACGTCGTACTCGGACTTCCGCGCGGCGGCGCGCTCAAGCTCTGGGCGGAGGAAGTTTTCGACGGGGAAGACTTTGAGGGGCCGGTTCGTGTAGCCGTAGTAGGGGTTGCGCAGCTCGTCGGTCGCGGGCCACGCCGTGAGCACGCGCGCCTCCGCGTGGTTCGCTTCGAGGTAGCGCGCGGCCTCGCGGTGGAGCAGGACAAAGTCGCGGTAGGCGAGGTTCTCTTCCCACGGGAAGTTGTAAGACGGGTTGACCTCGGTGCGGTACAGAAACGCGGCGCAGACGAGCGCGACGGCGAGCGGCCACCCCGGCACACGCCGCCACAGCGTCGAGACCCAGACGAGGATGACGAGCGGCAGCACGGGCAGCATGTAGCGCGCCAGCACCGCGCCGCCGACGATTGAGAGCGCGACGACGTGCGTCAGAATGAGCGCGGCGAAGAGTAGCTGCACGGGCACGTCGATGCGCGGCCGCGTCGAACGGCCGTCGCCCCGCGGCTTGAGGAACATCGCGGCGAGGCCGACGACCGTCAGCGCCCACAGGTTCATGTGCGTGGTGACGTGGCCGAAGCGTCGCCAGATTGTATCCAGTATGCGCGCGAGGTTGAGCGTGGACTCGACGTTGTAACGGAAGTACTCCGGGTTGCCGAGCGTGTAGCCGGTCTGCGCGCGGTGGTACGCGAACCACAGCGCCAGCGGCACGCACGCCAGCAGCAGAGCGAGCGACCACCACACCGGCCGCCTCCCGAGACAGACGAGCGCCGCCAGACGCTCCTTCCTCTTTACAAGCCAGCACAGCAACTCCCAGCCGAACAGCACGCCGGGCACCAGCACCGCCGTCTCCTTCGCCAGCGCGGCCAGCGCGAGCAGGCCGACGCACGCCGCGCGGCGCGCGCCCGCGTTCTCGGTCGCGTCCGCGCCGCCTTCGTCTTCGTCGCCCGTCGCGGACGGCACGTAGAAGTAGAGCGCCCAGACGGTCAGCGCCGCCACCATTATGTCGAGGTGCGCGAGCGAGCTTTGCGCGAAGAAGACCGGGTAGGCGGCCGTGCAGACGACGGTCGCCGCGCCCACGCGCCAGTTCGCCACGCGCGCCGCGAGCGCGAAGACGCCCGCGAGCGCGAACGCCGCCACCGCCAGCATCGCCGTGCGCGCCACCTCTATCTCGAAGCCGAAGAGCTTCCACGCGAGCGCGATCCACGCCATCACGAGCGGCGGGTGCGCGTTCGAGAGCGTCGAGTGCGGGATGAAGGAGCCGTCGGCGTAGATGTCGCGCGCGGCCGGGATGAAGTAGCCGGCCTCGTCCCAGTAGTAAGGGAGTCCGAGCAAGCCGGCGTGCGTGACGTGGAGGCCGACGAAGGCGGCCGCGAAGAGGAGGACGAACAGCAGCGGCTTCCGAAGCCGAGGGTTGAGCGGGGCGACGCGGCCGCCTTCGCGCGAGTCGTCGCCACTCGCGCCGCCCGCGCCGCGCTCCACGTCAGCTCTTCTCCGCGGGGGCATCGTCGGCGGGCGTCAGGGACTCTATCAGCTCGTGTTCGAGCGAGGGGTCGGGGCGCTTGACCATCGTCAGGCGGTTGCCGCGCTCGTTGTACTCGACCTGATCCATGATGTTGTAGATGAGCAGCACGCCGCGCCCGGAGGTCTTGAAGAGGTTCTCGGGGTCGCGCGGGTCTGGGATGGCGGTGACGTCGAAGCCCTCGCCCTCGTCCTCAATGGTGAAGCGCGCCTCCTGCGTGGAGAGGTCGGCGGTGATGCGGACGAGCTTGCTGGCGTCCTGCTTGTTGCCGTGCTTGACGGCGTTGACGAACGCCTCGTCGAGCGCGATGAGGAGGTTGGACGTGTCGGGCTTAATCACCCCGAGCGCGGCGACGCGCTCGATGAGGTAGTGGAGCACGCCGTTCATCAGCGCGATGTCGCTCGGCAGCTCGAACTCGATGTGCTCGCGGACGTAGGGCAGGACTTTGAGGTCTTCGACGAAGCGGAGCTTGTAGCCGAGCGTCTTCTCGACGATCTGCGACAGCTCGTCCTTGTCGTAGGGCTTGCGCAGGTAGTTGGACGCGCCGAGCTTGAACGCCTTGACGAGCCCGGCGTGCTGCGCCTCCTCGCTGGAGACGACGACGGGGACGAACAGGCGCTTGCGCTTCAGTTCGGAGACGATCTGGACGGCGGAGTCGGAGTATTCGGCGAGGTCGGAGATGATGAGGTCGAAGTCTTCGAGGTCTTCGCGGGCGATGGCCTCCGCGCGGTCGCCCGCCGTCACGACCTCGTGGCCGAGCCCGGCGAGCGCGTCGGCCAGGACGGTGCGGAGTTCGGCGTTCCCTTCAACGATGAGGATGCGACGTATGTCCATCCGAAACGAATTTTCCGCGTGCCTGTGTAAACCGGGGAGGGCGCGAAAAAGCTCCGATTCGCAGTTGCAAAAGCTTTCCGCCAACGCTGTACGACGCGGGGTCGGCCGGCGGTTTCAAAATATATCACGGCGGGAAAGTAGACAGTAGTCAGCAGACAGTAGTCACGAGGCCCCGCCCGGCGGACGTTGACGCCGAACCCGGACGATTCGTTAACTGTCTACTGATTTTCGTAGTCAACGTCTTCGATAAAGCGGCCCGCGCGCGCGACGCGGGTCGTCTTTGTGGAGGTGGACTCGCGGCCGCCGCGCAGGGGGCGCGCGGTCTTGATGACGCGGACGCCGGTCAGGTAGTTGGTGCTCGTGCTCGTGCCGCCGCCGGCCGCGCGGTCGTAGTCGCTCACCTCCTCGCCGACGAGCCGGAAGCGCCCCGCGGCCGCGTCGTGACGGAAACGCATCGTGTGGTCGCGCGCCTCGCGCGAACCGCTGAGCTGGCTGACGTTGAGCACGCCCTTCTCTATCTCGATCTGGATGTTTCCGCCCTCCGGGTCGCCGAGCACGCCGTAGCAGAGCGAGCAGCCCAGCAGCTTCGTCGCCACGGCCGCGCGGGCGAAGCCGCCGCCGGGCTTTGCGAAGAGGACGACGAGCGCGCGGTAGCGCGTGTTCAAGACGCCGTCCGCGCGCTCAGTCGGCAGGTCTTCGACGAGCCGCAGCACCGCATCCGGCGCGCCGTCGCGGTTGAGGTCGCCCGTGACCACGCCCGCGTCCGTCTCTGTCTTCCAGCCGCGCGGCACGAAGTCGGCCGGCTTCGCCCCTTCGGCCGGGATTTGGTTCGGGTCGAGGAAGCGGCGCGGCTCGTCCTGACGCGCCGACGCGCCCGCGGCCGAGAGAAGGATGATTGCCGAAAGAATGTATGTTCGCATCGTCGTTCCCGTCATGATGGAATTTTTAGAGCGCCCGGGGCGTGTGATTTATGAAGTCTCGCCCTCGCCGTGTAGAAAATTTTCCAGCTCGGGCGTGGTGGGCAGCGCGCTGCGCGCGCCGAGCGCGCGGCACTTGAGCGCGGCGACTGCGCACCCCATCGTCAGACAGCCTTCGATCTCTTCGCCGCGCAGCAGCCCGTAGAGAAAGCCCGTGTGGAAGGCGTCGCCCGCGCCGGTCGTGTCGCGGCAGCCGCCGGGGACGGCGAAGGCCGGCGTCTCGACGAAGCGCCCTTCGTGGTAGACGACCGCGCCGCGCTCGCCCATCGTCATCCCGACCACGGCGTCCGGCCGCAGCCGCCGCTTCGTCTCGACGAGCGCCGCGCGCTCGTCGTCCACGCCCGTCAGACGGCGCGGAAACTCCTTCGACGAGACGAGCACGTCAACGTGCGGCAGAAGCTCTTCGAGCCCCTCGTAGATGTTGTCGATGTCGAGCGAGACGACGGTGCCGGCCTCCCGCGCCTCGCGCGCGATGACGGCGCAGGCGCGCGGGTCGTGCGCGTCCATGTGGACGACGCGGCCGCGGGAGGCGAACCCGCGCGGCGCCTCTTCGGGCGCGTAGGCCAGCCGCTTGTCGCGATCCCAGATGATCGTCCGCTCGCCCGTCCGCTCGTCGATGATGATGTAGGCGACCTGATTGCGCGCGCCCTCGACCACCTCGGCCAGCCCGCAGTCCACGCCCTCCGCGCGCAGCGCCTCGAAGCCGAAGAGCCCGGCGTCGTCGGAGCCGAAGCGCCCGGCGTAGGCCGTCCGCAGACCGAGCCGGCGCAGCCCCGCCATCGTGGAAGCGGTCTGCCCGCCCGCGCCGCGTTCGTGCTCGACGAGCCTGATCTTGGTGTCGAACTCCGGGTAATGCGGGACGACGACGAGGTGGTCTACGGCGTTGAGACCGAAGCCGACGGCGTCGAACTCTCTGGTGGGCGGGGGCTCGAAGGGGAATCGCAATCGCAAGCTCCTCTGACTCGGGGGCCGAGCGAGAATGTAGCAACTTCTCCGCAAAAGGTGAAACGGGCGCGACCCACGCGCGGCCGCGAGGGTTTGCGGGCCGGCTCTCCGCTCCGTTACCATGTGTCCCGCCGAAACCTTCCCGACCGGCCACAAGCGCCGCCTTTAAGGCCGGTAAAACTTTCGACCTTAAACTTTCGACCTTCACCTTTTTCGCCCGAGGAAACTCCTACGATGAGCCCCAAAAGATTTCCCCACGCGCACCCGTGCGCACTCCTCTTCCTCCTCCTCTGTCTGTCGGCCGCGCCGGTTCTGGCGCGGCAGACGGCCGCGCCGCCGCCGCAGTGCCAGCAGCCAATCGTCTCGGCCGCCTCGCGCGCGCAGAGCATCTTCACGCCGAAGCAGGAGATGGACTTGGGCGACGTGATCGCCGAGCACGTCCAGCGCGACTACCGCGTGCTCGAAGACCCGGCGGTCACGGGGCTCTTGCGCCGCGTCGGCGGGCGGCTCGTCGCGCAGCTCCCGCCGTCCGAGATGCGTTACCAGTTCTTCGTCGTCGACCTGCCGGACGCCAACGCCTTCACGACCGCGGGCGGGCGCGTCTACGTCACGCGCAAGCTCATCGCCTTCGCCGCGAGCGAGGACGAGTTGGCCGGCGTGCTCGCGCACGAGTTGGGGCACTCCGCGTCGGGGCAGCTCGCCGCCGAGATGACGCGCCTGTTCCGCGAGGTGCTCGGCGTGACCTCGGTCTCAGACCGTCAGGACATCTTCGAGAAGTACAACCGCCTGCTCGACAACGCCGCGCGCAAGCCGGGCGCGTTCCGGCACGGCGACCGCGAGGAGGAGGGGCAGCAGTACGAGGCCGACCGCATCGGCATCTACTCGATGGCGGCGGCCGGCTACGACCCGCAGGCGTTCGTCTCGATGTGGAACCGGCTGACCGACACGAAGGGCAAGACCGGCGGCTGGCTCTCCGACCTCTTCGGCACGACGCGGCCGGAGTCGCGCCGGCTGCGCGAGATACTGAAGGGCGTCTCGACGCTCCCGGCGCAGTGCGTCACGGAGCGCGCCGCCGGGCCGGCGGACGAGTTTAAGAAGTGGCAGGCGTCGGTCGTCGGCTACGCGGCGACGCGCGGCGAGGCGCTGCACGGCGTCGTCTCGAAGACGCGGCTTGAGCCGCCGTTGCGCGGCGAGGTCAACTACCTGCGCTTCAGCCCCGACGGCAAGTACATTCTCTCGCAGGACGACGCCGGCATCGACGTGCTGACGCGCGAGCCGCTCAAGCACCTCTTCCGCGTCGACGCGCCCGAGGCTCGGCCCGCGCAGTTCACGCCCGACTCCTCGACGCTCGTCTTCCACAACCGCGAGCTGCGGGTCGAGGAGTGGGACGTGGCCGCGCGGAAGATGAAGTCGGCGAAAGAGCTTTTCGCGCGCGACGGGTGCGTCCAGACGGCGCTCGCGCCCGACGGCCGGACGCTCGCCTGCCTCGACGGCAAGTTCGCGCTCGTCCTCTACGACACGGCCACGGGCGAGCCCTTCTTCCAGAAGAAGGACTTCTACGTCCCCGACCTCAACGACCGCTTCCGCCTGCTGCTCCACCTCATCCTCGGCATCCTCGACGAGGACTCGACCTTCGAGTGGGTGAGCATGGGCTACTCGCCCGACGCGCGCTACTTCGCCGCCGGGCAGAAGAGCCTCACGGTCGGCGCGCTCGGCTTCTCCGACCGGCTCTCGACCGCCGCCATCGACCTCTCGACGCGCACGCCCGTCCAGCTCAAGGACAACGTCAAGCGCGTCCTCGGCGACACCTTCGCCTTCATCGCGCCCGACCGCGTCGTCGGGCTCGACTCGAAAGACCCGAGGAAGTCGGGCATCGTCACCTTCCCGGCCGGCGAGGTGGTCGAGCAGTTCCCCTTGGGCGGCCGCGTCGCGCCCGTCACGCGCGGCGACTTCCTGCTCATCTCGGGGCTTCGCAACACGGGCGGGCAGAAGCTCGCCGTCGTCCTCTTCGACCTCAAGACGAAGAGGTTCACGCGCGGCAACAAGACGCCCGCCACGGACGTTTTCGACCGCTGGGTCGTCAGCGAGCGCACCAACGGCGAGCTGGGCCTCTACGACCTGCAGACCGAAGGGCCGCCCGCGACCGTCACGATGCCGCGCAACCCTCTGGGTCGTCTGCGCGCCACGGCGCTCTCGCCCGACCTCAAGTGGCTCGCCGTCTCGGAGCGCAGCCGCGGCGCGGTCTGGGACTTGACGAAGGGCGAGCGGCTCTTCCACGTCCGCGGCTTCCGCGCCGCGCACTTCGGCGCCGACGGCGCGCTCTACGCCGACTTCCCCAAGTTCGAGGAGGCCGAGCGCGCCGTCGCGCGGCTCGACCTGCGGACGCGCGACGGCGCGGAGCACCGGCCGATGGGCGAGGCGTCCGAGACCATGCGCGGCGGCTTCGTCATCCGCCGCAAGCCCTTGAAGAAGGCCGGCGACGTTTCGCAGAACATGACGTTCTCCGTGTCGGACTCGGTGACGGACTCCGCGCTCTGGTCGCGCGACTTTCAGAAGGAGGCGCCGCGCGTCTACGTGGACGAGTACGAGGGGACGATGGTGCTCTCGTGGGCGGTGCGCTCCGAACACGCGAAGGCCGAGATCAAGGCCGACCCGAAGTTGAAGGAGCGACTCGCCGCGATGGGCGACAAGGAGGGCGACTACTTCATCCAGACCGTGGACGCGCGGACGGGCAAGCCCGCCGGGGCGCTGCTGGTGGAGACGGGCAAGGGCTCGTTCCGCATCGAGGACATGTTCGCGGCGGGCGACTGGCTGGTCGTCTCCGACACGTCGAACCGCGTGCTGCTCTACTCGCTGGGCGCGGGCGAGCAGCGCGGCAAGTTCTTCGGCCGCGCGCCCGCCATCTCGAAGGCGGCCGGGCTGCTCTCGGTCGAGACCGAGCGCGGCCAGCTCACGCTCTTCGACCTCTCGACGGGCGAGCGCCGCGACCGCTACGACTTCTCCTCCCCCGTCTCGCTCGCGCACTTCAGCGACGACGGCAAGCGCCTCCTCGTTCTAACCGCCGACCAGACCGTCTACGTCTTAGACCTGACGGCGAAGTAAGACGGGCCGAAAGCCGGGAGGGAGGGAGGACGAGGGACGCGCCGCCCCCGTCCTCCTTCACTTTTGCGCGCGGTGCGCTAAACTGTCTTCAAACAGACAACGTCTACGCGCGAGCCAGCGGGTGATGCCCTTGACCCTGGAAGAGAAACTCAAGAACCTGCCCACGTCGCCCGGCGTCTACCTGCACAAGGACGAGGGCGGCAAGATCATCTACGTCGGCAAGGCGAAGAATTTGCGCAACCGCGTCCGGTCGTATTTCCAGTCGGGGCGTGGGCACGACCGCAAGACGCGCGAGCTGGTCAAACGCATCTTCGATTTGGAGTTCATCGTCACCGACACGGAGGTCGAGGCGCTCGTCTTAGAGTCCAACCTCATCAAGCAGCACAAGCCGCGCTACAACGTGCTCCTGAAGGACGACAAGCAGTACCCGCACCTCAAGCTCACCGTCTCCGAAGCCTTCCCGCGCGTGATGATTACGCGGCGCATCCAGCGCGACGGCGCGCTCTACTTCGGCCCGTTCCTCCCGGCCTCGCTCGCGCGCCGCACCATCGACCTCATCAACCGCACCTTCCAGCTCCGCACCTGCGACATCGACATCGACGGCCGGCTCCCGCGCCCGTGCCTCGAATACCACATCAAGCGCTGCCTCGGCCCGTGCGTGAAAGACCTGTGCAGGCCCGAGGAGTACGCCGAGGCCGTGCGCGACGTGCGCATGTTCCTCGAAGGCAAGAACAAGGAGCTGGCCGAGGAGTACGAGCGGCGGATGGAGAAGGCGTCCGACGAGATGCGCTTCGAGATGGCGGCCAAGTACCGCGATTTGCGCAAGACCGTGCTCGCCGTCTCCGAGCAGCAGAAGATGGCCGTCACGCAGGATTTGGACGTGGACATCTTCGGCTTTCACCGCGAAGGGGCGCGGCTCGCGCTCCAACTCTTCACGATGCGCGAGGGCAAGATCGTCGGCCGCCGCGAGTTCTTCTGGGAAGACCTCGCCGAAGACGACACGTTCGACGCGGCGCAGTTCCTCTCCGACGTGCTGACGCAGTACTACTCGACCGACTACGTGCCGCGCGAGATTCACGTCCCCGTCGATTTTGAAGACCGCGAGCTGTTGGAGAAGGCGCTGACCGCGCGCCGGGGCCGCCGCGTCCGCGTCCTCGACCCGCAGCGCGGGCAGAAGCGCGAGATGATCGAGCTGGTCGAGAAGAACGCGAAGATCGCCTTCGAGCAGCGCTTCCGCGTCTTGAAGCCCGACATGGAGCGCGTGCTCGAAGAGTTGCAGGAGGTTTTGGAGCTGCCGCGCTTCCCCGCGCGCATCGAGTCGTTCGACGTGTCGAACATCTCGGGCGCGGAGAACGTCGCCGCGATGGTGGTGTGCGAGAACGGGAAGATGAACCGGGCGGAGTACCGCAAGTTCAAAATCAAGACGGTCGAGGGCTCGAACGACCCGGCCTCGATGCGCGAGGCGGTCTTCCGGCGCTACCGCCGCCAGTTGGACGAAGGCAACCCGCTCCCCGACCTCGTCATGATCGACGGCGGCAAGGGGCAGCTCTCGGCCGCCGCCTCCGCGATGCGCGAATTAGACCTCGAAGCCATCCCGATGATCGGCGTCGTCAAGCCGCCGCGTCGTCACAACGAGGTCTCGCACCTCCTGCTGAAGGGGCGCGAGAACGACCCCATCTACATTGATTCGCACTCGCCGGTGCTGCGCCTCATCCAACTGATACGCGACGAGACGCACCGCACGGCCGTCACCTACCACCGCAAGCGCAGGGAGCTGCGCGACTTCACCTCGGAGCTGACGGCCATCCCCGGCGTCGGCGAGAAGCGGAAGAATCGTCTGCTGCGTAACCTCGGCTCCATCAGCAAGGTCTCGGAGGCGACAATCGAACAGCTCTCGCCCTTCGTCGGCCGCAAGACCGCCGAGGACATCGTGGAGCACTTCCGCCGGCAGCGCGCGCTGGCCGGCGTCGCCGAGCCCGACGCCGCGGTCGTCGTCACCACGCCCGAGGGCGCGCCCGCCGGACTCCACCACCCCGACGACCCGACCGTCATGACCGACGAGACCATCGCCGACGAGCACATCGAGACGCGCCTCGTTGACCCCGAAGGCGACGCCGAAGACCTACAGCCCGTCCGCTCCGTCGACCACACCGGCGCGCCGCGCCCGCGCCGCAAGTCCACACGCAAACGCGGCGAGCGCTCCACCAACCCGCACGGAATCAAGCGCGAAAAGCTGTCGGGGGAAGAACAGTAGACAGT
>JBEVKV010000626.1:0-8837 GCA_040509515.1 Pyrinomonadaceae bacterium
CTGTCCCGGCCTCCCGTCGGGGCCGCTCACGTAGCGGCCGTCGTTGTTGGGAGTGCCGCCGCCGAGGGTCGAGTCCGCCTGCAAGCTGGTGCCGGCGTCGGGCGGGTTCCAGTGTGTGGCGGCGTAGGCCGCGAGGAAGTCGGGGCTGGTGGCGGTGACGGAGCCCTGCGTCAGGTGCCACTTCCCCTTCCACGCGACGGAGTAGCCGGCGTCGGTCATCACCTGCGCCATGTTCTTGAGGCCGGCAGGCGTCAAAGTGCCCGGCGTGGTCGTGACCCCGTTCTGCTGCGGATAGGTGCTCGTGAGCAGTGCGGCCCGGCTCGGCGAGCATTCGGCGGCCGAGGTGAAGGCGTGGTTGAAGGTCAGCCCGTGCCTCGCCAGCCTTTTGACCGAGGGAAGGTTCTTCTCAACCCAACCGGCGGGCCAGTGCTGCTCGGCCCTCTGCTGGTCGGTCATCAGAATTAAGATGTTCGGCCTGCGAGTCGTGCCCGTCGCTTTCATGCTGAGCCTCCCTGACGCCCGCGACGGCCTTCGGCCTCACAGGGCGTGTGAGTTGTTGAGTTCTTCGACGAAGATTTCGACGGCGGGGTGTTCTATCGTCTCAAGCCGGATGTACTCGTCGGTCAGCCCGACTTCGGAGCCCCACATGACGTGGATGTGCGCGTCGGCGAGCACGCGCCTGACGGCGGCGGCCGGCGCGAGCAGCTTAACCAGCACGTAGCTGGTCTTCACCCTCCGCTCGGGCTTGACCAGCTCGAACCGCCCGCGCTTCGCCCCTTCTTCGAGGAGCGCGAACGAGCGGTCGATGCTCCCGGTGACGGTCGGCGGTTCGGCGAGGCACCTGACGCCTTCGGCGATGGCGATGGTGGAGACGCCGCTCCGGTTCTCGCCCCTCAACTCGGCGGCGTCCTTCGCCGACGCGCAGACGACCCACCCGATCCTGTGCTCGGCCGTCCCGTGCGACTTCGAGGTGGAGCCGGCCAGAAAGAGGTTGCCCCTCCCCTGAAAGCCCTCGTAGAGACTGCGGGTCAACTCCGAGGCTTCGGGGTCGCGCGACGGCAGCGTCAGGTCGAGCAGGACGGTCGTCTCTTCCGGCACCGCGCGGACGAGGGCGTGCGGGTCGAAGACCGCGCCGGTCGGGTTGTTGGGCAGGCTCAGGTAGATGATGTCCGCGCCCATCGCCTTCGCCTTCTCGGCGAGCGTCTCCTCGCCGATGTTAAAGCCGCCGCCCTGCGTCCTGACGCTCGTCACCTCGAAGCCGAGCCCCTCGAAAGATTCACGGGCTCGCCAGTAGCCGGGCGAGACGGTCAGTACGGACGGGTGCTTCCTCTGACTTCGCTTCAGGACGTGGTTGCGGACGGCTTCAATCGCGCCCGTGGCCCCGGCCGTGGGGACGACGCTGTCGGGGCTGAGCCCCCAGCGCCCGGCGAGGGTGCCGGCGAAGAGCGACTGCGCCGCGTTGAGGTTGGCGTAAGGCGTGCCGGTTCGCAGCTCTACGTGGCGCTCGGGCGTCGCGGTGTTCGGGAGAGTGTGTGACATGAGCTGTTGGCCTCGGGGTCAGAGTCCTTCTTCCAGCAGGCGCTCGGCCTCCTCGTCGCTCAACTCGTCCATCTGCCTGACGAGGGCTTCTTCAAATACCAGCGCCAGCCCGGCGACGGTCGGGTGCTCGAAGAGGGCGCGCAGGGGCAGTTCGATGTCGAAAGACTTTCGCAACTGCGAGACGAGCTGCGTGGCCGACAGCGAGTTGCCGCCCAGCTCGAAGAAGTTGTCGTGGATGCCGACGCGGTCGAGGCCGAGCACCTTCGACCAGATGTGCGCCATCGCCTCTTCGGTCGGCGTGGACGGCGCGACGAACGGATGCCCGAGTTCCGGGCGCGCGGCGGCGGGCGCGGGCAGCGCGCGCCGGTCGACCTTGCCGTTCGGCGTCAGCGGCATCCGCTCCAGAAAGACGAAGCGCGCCGGCATCATGTAGTCCGGCAGCCGCTCGCCGAGGTGGCGGCGCAGCTCCGCGGTCATGGCGGACTGCTCCGCGCCCCCTTCGCCGTGCGCGGCGACGACGTAAGCGACGAGACGCTTGTCGCCCGCGTCGCTGTGCGCGGCGACCACGGCCTCGCCGACGTTCGGGTGAGAGTTGAGCGCCGACTCTATCTCTCCCAACTCGATGCGGAAGCCGCGCACCTTGACCTGAAAATCGCCACGCCCCACGAACTCTATCTGTCCGTCGGGGAGGTAGCGCACGAGGTCGCCCGTGCGGTAGAGGCGCGCGCCCGGCTCGCCCGAGAACGAATCGGGGACGAACCTCTCGGCGGTCAGCCCCGGCCGGTTCAGGTAGCCGCGCGCGAGGCCGTCGCCGCCGACGAACAACTCGCCCGTGGTGCCGACGGGGACGGGGCGCAGCCGCGCGTCGAGCACGTAGACGCGCGTGTTGGCGATGGGGCGGCCGATGGGCACGGAGAGTCCCGCGGGCGGAGCCTCCGTCATCGCGTGGCAGCAGGTAAAGGTCGTGCCCTCGGTCGGGCCGTAGCCGTTGATTAACTTCAGCGGGCCGCCCTCTTCGAGCAGCCTTCGGACGTGCGCCGGCGAGAGCACGTCGCCGCCGGCCAGCAGTTGACGCAGACCCCGCAGGGCGTCGGCGTGCGCGTCGACCATCTGGTGGAACAGCCCGGCGGTGAGCCAGAGCGTCGTGACCTTGTGTCGCGCGAGCGCCCGCGCAAGCTCCTCCAGCGAAGGATTCTCGGCGGGCATGACGACGAGGCGCGCGCCGTTGAGCAGACTGCCCCACACCTCGAAGGTCGAAGCGTCGAAGGAGAGCGGCGCGAGTTGCAGGAAGACTTCGCCCTCCCCGAAGTCCGCGTAGTCCGCCCCCTTCACGAGGCGGACGACGTTCGCGTGCGTGACGGCGACGCCCTTCGGGACGCCCGTCGAGCCCGAGGTGTAAATCACGTAGGCGAGATTGTCGGCGTTCGTGCGCGCGGCCGGGTTCTCCGCGGACTCGCGTTCGATTGCCTCGCGCTCGGCGTCGAGACGGATGATTCGCCGCCCGTCGCGGAACTCTTCGCCCGCGTCGCCGAGCGTGAGGACGACTTTGGCGCGCGCGTCGTCGAGCATGAAGCGCAGCCGCTCCGCCGGGTGCGTGGGGTCGAGCGGCAGGTAAGCGCCGCCCGCCTTGAGCACGGCGAGCAGGCCGACTATCGCCTCGGGCGTGCGCCCCGCCATGACCGCGACCGCGTCTTCGGAGCCGACGCCCGCCGCGCGCAGGTGGTGCGCGAGTTGGTTGGCGTGCGCGTTCAACTCCGCGTAGCTCAGCCGCCCGCCTTCAAACTCAAGCGCCGTCGCCTCCGGCGCGCGCTCGGCCTGTTCTTCAAACAACTGTTGGACGCAAGCCTCGCGCGGGTAGGCTCGCGCCGTCTCGTTCCAGACTTCGAGCTGGCGGCGGAGTTCCGCCTCGGGGAGCAGCGTGCGCGCCTCATAACGCTCGAAGGGGTGCCCCGCCATGGCGGCGAGCGTCGAGCCGTAGTACTCGCCCATGGCTTCGATCTGCTCGGGCGTGAACTCGTTGGCGTCGTACTTGAGCGCGAGCCGCACCTGAGAGTCGAGCAGGTCGAGGTCGAAGTCGGCCAGCAGCGCGAAGCTCGTTTCGGAGAGCCCCTCGAAACCCAGAACCTTCATCTCCGAGAGGTTGAGCATCCCGTGCGCGACGTGGAAGTGTGTGTAGTTGAACCCCACGTCGAAGAGGGCGCGCGCGCCGAGCAGCCTTTGCAGCTCCGAGAGCGGGTAGTGGCGGAAAGCCAACATCTCGCGCTCGGCCGCGAACGCGTCGCGCGCCAGATCGACCCACGTACCCCCCGGCAGGCGGAGCACGAGCGGCAGCGTGTTGAGGAACATCCCGACCATCCGGTCGCCGTCCGGCTCCTCGGGTCTGCCGTTGGTGGCGAGTCCGGTGACGGCCTCGTCGCGCCCGCTGAGGAGCGAGAGCACGCGGAAGTGCGAGGCGAGCAGCACGCTCTTGAGCGGCACGCCCGCGACGCTCGACAGGCGTTTCAACCCGTCGGAGACTTCGGCGGGGATGAGCACCTCGCGGTATTGGACGCTGGCCGCGCCGCCCGCCTCGCGCGGCGCGGCGGGCAGCCGGGGCACGAGCGTCGGCTGCGCCCCGCCGAGCAGTTCGAGCCAGAACCGCCGGTGCTCGTCGGAGCGCATCGCGGCCCCTTCGAGCGCCACGTAGTCGCTGTAAAGAATCGAGGGCGCGGGGCTGAGCGCGCCCTCGCCTTCGGTGAGCATCGAGACGTAGTACTGGAACAGGTCTGCGAGGAAGCTGCTCAGGCTCCACCCGTCGAAGATGGAGTGGTGGAAGTCGACGATGAACTGGAACGTGCCGCCGCTGCGCCGCTGAATCAGCAGGCTCAGCAGGGGCGCGGTCGTCCAGTCGAAGACCTTGCTCCTCTGCGCCTCGATGTGCGCGGTGACGGCCGCGCGCTGTTCTTCTTCCGGCAGGTGCGTCAGGTCTTCGACCTCGAACGGTAGTCGAACCCGCGCGTGAACCAGTTGCAGCGGCTCGCTGTAGTTCGTCAGGTCGAAGGACGTGCGCAGCACGGGGTGGTGCCCCATCGACTCCTCGAAGCACGAGCGCAGCAGCTCCACGTCGAGCGGTGCCTGGATGTGGAAGCTGAAGATTTCGTGGTAGACGGCCGTGCCGGGCGCGTACTCGCTGTGATAGACCATCCCCGCCTGCATCCTCGTCAGCGGGTAGGCGTCCTCGACGCCCTCGGGCATGCGCGCGCGGTCTTCCGGGCTGACGAGGCCGAAGGGCCGGACGCGCTCGGCGCGCGCAGCGCCGCCGTCGGGCCGCGCCTCGCGCGCCAGCGCCGCAACGGTCGGGTACTGGAACAACTGCTGGATGGAGATGGGCAGCTCGCTCTCGCGCGCCTTCGCGACGACCTGAATCGCGGTGAGCGAGTCGCCGCCGAGGTCGAAGAAACTGTCGTGGACGCCGACGCGCTCGACGCCGAGCACCGCGGCCCAGATGCCGGCCAGCGTCGTCTCCGCGGGCGAGGCCGGCGCGACGTAGGCTTCCGTCAACTCGGGGCGCGACTGGTCTGGGGCCGGGAGCGCGCGCCGGTCGAGTTTCCCGCTCGACGTGAGCGGCAATCTCTCCATCACGACGAAGGCCGAGGGCACCATGTAGTCGGGCAGCTTCGACCCGACGAAGCCGCGCCACTCGTTAGCCGTCGGGACTTCCGCGCCGCCGCAGGAGAGGTAGGCGACCAGCCGCCGCTCCTCGCCGCCGTCCTCGCGCGCGAGCACCGCGACCTCTTCCACCGAGGGGTGCGAGCGGAGCGTCGCCTCGATCTCCTCAAGCTCGATGCGGAAGCCGCGCACCTTCACCTGATTGTCGTTCCGCCCGAGGAACTCGACGGCCCCGCCGGGCAGGCGTCGCACGAGGTCGCCCGTGCGATACAGACGCGCGCCCGGCGCATCACCGAACGGGCCGAACGGGTGGGGGATAAACTTTTCCGCCGTCAGCCCCGGGCGGTTCAGGTAGCCGCGCGCCAGCCCTTCGCCGCCGATGTAAAGCTCGCCCGGCACGCCGGCGGGGACGGGCTCAAGCGCCGCGTCGAGCACGTAGAGCTGAGTGTTCGAGAGCGGGCCGCCGATGGGGACGGTCGTCGCGTCGGGCGCTACCTCGCCGACCTCGTGCCACGTCGCGTAGGTCGTGCTCTCGGTCGGCCCGTAGACGTGCAGCAGACGGCGGGGCGGCCCCTCTTCGAGCACGCGCCTCACCCAGCGCGGCTCGACCGCCTCGCCGCCGAACAGCAGCACGCGCAGCGGCGCGAAGGCGCGCGGCTCGGCCCCCGCGATCTGGTTGAAGAGCGCCGTGGTCAGGAAGAGGATGGTGATGCCGTCCTCGCGGATTTGCGCGGCGAGCGCGGCGGGCGAGAGCGCCACTTCGCGATTCACGCCGACGACCCGCGCCCCATTCAGGAGCGCGCCCCACAACTCGAAGGTGGCGGCATCGAAGGTGGCGCTTGAGGCGTGCGCGACGCGGTCGGAGGGCTCGACGCGGACGTAGTTGGTGTCGCGCACGAGCCGCGCGACGGCGCGGTGCGTGATGGAGATGCCCTTCGGCACGCCGGTCGAGCCGGAGGTGTAGATGACGTACGCGAGGTTGTCGCCCGACGCGACGACGGGCGCGGGGTTCTCCTCGGACGCGGATTCGATGGCGTCCGCGTCCGTGTCGAGGCAGACGACCTGACCGAAGAACGCCGGCAGCCTGTCGAGCAGCGGCTCCTCCGTGACGAGCACCGAGAGCCGCGCGTCCTGCAGCATGAAGTCGAGCCGTTCGAGCGGGTACGCCGGGTCGAGCGGCACGTACGCGCCGCCCGCCTTGAGGATGGCGAGCAGCGTGACGACCATCCCCGCCGAACGTTCCAGCATGAACCCGACCGAGACCTCCGCGCCGACCCCCATCGAGCGCAGGTGGTGCGCGAGTCGGTTGGCCCGGCGGTTCAACTCGCCGTAGGTCAGAAGCTCGCCGCCGAAGTTGAGCGCGACGTTGTCGGGCGTCGCGGCGGCCTGCTCCTCGAAGAGCTGTTGGATGGACTTGTCGCGCGGGAACGGCGTCGCCGCGTCGTTCCATTCGGCGAGTGCCTCGCGCCGCTCCGCCGCGGTCAGGAGCGGCAGGCGCGACACGCGCGTCTCCGGGTCGGCGACGACCGACTCGGCGAGGGAAGAGAAGTGGCCGAGCATCCGCCCGACGGTCTTGCCGTCGAAGAGGTCTGTGTTGTACTCGATGGTGACTTCGAGCCCCTCGGTGAAGTCCGTCAGGGCGAGCGTCATCTCGAAGCGCGACGAGCCGTTGTCCCACAGCACGGGCGAGGCCGTGAAGCCGGTCTTGTCGATGTCGCCCGGCGTCTCGAAGTCGAGGTAGATGTAGGCGACCTGAAAGAGCGGGTTGCGGCTGGCGTCGTGGCGCGGCTTTAGCTCCTGCATCAGCCGGCCGAAGGGGAACTCGCCGTGCGCGAAGGCGCCGGTCACGCTCTCCTTCTCGCGCCCGAGCAGCTCGCGGAAGGTCGGGTCGCCCGAGAAGTTCGTGCGCATCACCAGCATGTTCAGGAAGTAGCCGATGAGGCCGAGCGTCTCGGGGCGGTTGCGGTTGGCGACGGCCACCCCGACGAGGATGTCGTCCTGACGCGTGTAGCGGTAGAGCATCGCCTTGTAGAGCGCCAGGCAGAGCGTGAACATCGTGGTCTGCTCGCGGCGCGCGAGCGCCTTGAGGCCGTCGAGCGCGCCCCTCGACAGGAAGACGGTGCGGCGCGAGCCGTTGAAGGTCTGTGCGGGCGGGCGCGGCCGGTCGGTCGGCAGTTCGAGCGCGTGCGGGATGCCGTCGAGCTGCCCGCGCCAGTAGGCGATCTGCTCCTCCAGCACCTCGCCCTGTAACCAGTCGCGCTGCCACTCGGCGAAGTCCGCGAACTGGATGGGGAGTTCGGGCAGCGGCGACGGCTTGCCTTCGAGGAAGGCCATGTAGATGGCCACCATCTCGGCCTCGATGATGTCGGCCGACCAGCGGTCGATGCAGGTGTGGTGGACGGTGTAGTGGAGCAGGAACTCTTCGTCCGCGACGCGCACCATGCCGAAGCGGGCGAGCGGCCCGCGCGTGAGGTCGAAAGACCTCGCGGTGGCCTCGCGGATGAGCGCGTCGGCCAGTTCCTCGCGCTCCTCGCGCGACTCCGTCGAGCGCAGGTCGATCACGTCGAGCGGGATGAAGAGCGAGGGGGCGATGACCTGCCGCGGCTCGCCGCCGATTTCGGTGAAGGTCGTCCGCAGCGTCTCGTGCCGGCGGACGACCTCGTTGAGCGCGCGCTCCATCACGGCGAGGTCGACGCGGCCGTTGAGCCGGCTCACCGAAAAGATGTTGTAGGCGGGGTTGCCCGGCTCTATCTGGTCGACGAGCCAGATGCGCTCCTGGTCGAAGGAGAGGCGCGGGTAGCCGCGCCCCTTCCGGCGCGGGATGTCCTGAGACCGCGGGGCGCTCAGCCCGCGCTTCTTGAGTTTCGCCTCGAAGAGGGCGCGCTGTTCGGGTGAGAGCGCCGCGATGCGTTCGGTTAAGTCGTTCATGACGGAGTAAGTTTTCGGGGCTTCCGGCCGTCCCGCGGGGTAAACGGTCATCCACCGAAGTCCGGGTCAGACTTTTATGAGATCGAGTTCAATACGTGCGAGAGTGAAGAGTCGGGGCCAAAACCTTGCGTCCGTCGGAGCGCCGAATATTACTAGACCGGCCTTCAGAGTTCAATCTCTTTCGAGCCGAAGAGGCGCTCGGACTCCAGCCCGCGCTCGCGGCACTGCGCGACCAGCATGTTCGACTCGACTATCGGGCGCGACTGCTCCGTGTACAGGATGGAGGTCAGGTAGGTCAGCCACGGCTCCTGCCCCATCGCGTAGACGTAGACCTGTTCGGGGCGCAGGCGCTCGACGATGCCCATCCCGCGCTGACAGTCCGAGCCGTTGAGCCGCCTCGACTGATCCTGCGACCTCGCCAGCGGGCGCGCGAGCAGCGGCCCGTAGAGCCACGAGAGCGGCCCGCCGTCGCACTCCATCCCGAGGAAGAGCACGTCCACGTCGCCGACGAGCCGGTGGATGTGGTCGTAGAGCAGCGGCTCGATGTTGTTCGAGTCGGCGGCGCACAGGACGGACTTGCCCTTCAGCTCGATGAGGTGCGCGATCTTCGTCCTGACGTTGAGGTCGCCGTGCTCGCCGAGGAAAGGCAGCCCCGTGAGACGGCCGCCCTCGACCTCGATGGACTCCATCTCGTCGATCTCCACGACGCGCGGGAAGCCGAT
>JBEVKV010000627.1:0-11255 GCA_040509515.1 Pyrinomonadaceae bacterium
GTTAGGAATCGCCCGACACTTCGGGTTATTCTCCCCGTACGTCTCGACGGTAAACATGAACATCAGAAGAAGAGCGAAAATGTCCGGCAACCCGATTACCCGACGACTGTTCATCCTGTCCGTCCTCGCCGCCGTGGCGACGCTTCCCGCCTTCGGCCAGAGCAACGCGCGCGTCGAGCCTCTGCCGAAGCTGCCCACCGTGCGCGAGCAGTTGCGGATACGCGAGCGCTGGCTCACGACAAGACTTCAGACGATGCTGCTGCCGATGATGCGTCGTCATAAAGTGGACATGTGGATCGTCACCAACGAAGAGTTTCACCCAGACCCCGTGGTGCCTTACGTCGCCCCGCCCATCCCCTATCAGGGACGCCGCGACTTCTTCATCTTCACGGACCGTGGCGGCGAACAGCTAGAGCGCATCGCCGTCGTACGCTATCCGGAGGAACAGCTAAAGAAATTTTTTGAGGTCGTGAATCCGCCCGGACGCGAAACCGCGTCCGCCCTGCGAAAGCTCGTCGAGGAGCGAAAGCCGAAGGCCATCGCCCTCAACTTCGAGGGCGCGCGCGGCGCAACGGGGAGTCTCACCTACGACGCACACAAGTTCCTCGCCGAGTCGCTGGGCCCGGACTACTCGGCCAGATTCGTGCCGGCCGCGCCCCTCATCGTCGAGTACATGGACACGCGCCTGCCCGACGAGTTGGAGCATTACCGCACGGCCGTCCACATCACCGACATCCTGACGCGGCGCGCCTTCTCCAACGAAGTCATCACGCCCGGCCGCACCACGGTCGGTGACGTGCGCTGGTGGTTCCTGCAACAGGTCAACTCACTTGGCCTCGACGTCTGGTTCCAGCCTGACATCCGCGTCCAGCGCCGCAGCCGGGAGACCGGCAAAACGCAGCAGTTCCTAGCCGTCGCGGACGAGTCGGTGGTCTTGGAACGCGGCGACGTTATCCACATCGACTGCGGGATTAACTATCTGGGCCTCAGCACCGACTGGCAAAAGATGGCCTACATCCTCCGCCCCGGCGAAAGGGACGCACCCGAAGGACTCAGGCGCGCGTTGGCGAACACCAACCGCCTTCAGGCCGCGCTCTTTACACACATAAAGGCGGGCGCATACGGCCACGAGGTTTACGACGCGACGATGGCGGACATGAAGCGCGAAGGGATAGAGGCTATGATCTACTCGCACTCGGTCGGCAACCAGGGCCACGCCCTCGGCGCGAGCATCGACTTTCGCCGCCCCGCCTCCGGCGCGACGCCCGAGCCCGCGTTCCGCGAAGGCTCCTACACGTCTATCGAGCTGAACACGAGCACGCCGGTCGCGGAGTGGGGCGGGCAGAAAGTCACCATCATGATGGAGGATGACGCTTATCTGTCCGCGCGGGGCATGCAATGGTTCCGGCCACGCCAGACGAGCTTCTACTTAATCAGGTGACGAGAGGGATGACCGTCGTCGGGCGCTACAATCTGACAAACCGAAGGTATCGAAGGAGAAGGGGGAATCTGATATGTCAGGGAATAAATGGACTCGCAACGCTAAAATGGCGTTAGTAATCTTATCGGTTGCCGTAGCGGCCTGTTCACCGGCCCCGCCGACTGTTGAAAAGCCGGCGGCGGATAAGACCTCCGTTAATACAACGCCAATCTCTACTAATACAACGCCAATCTCGACCCCATCCCCGAAAGCGACGGACTCCTCCATCCCATCATTCGAGGGGAAAATAGGTGAAAGAAACGAGAAGAAAAAGTTTTTTGATTTCCTTTCGGATAACGAGAGGAAAGTCGTCAAGGTGGATGTAAATCTGTCCGACGAACAGATGCAGGCTTTAAAGAAGTATCCGGTGGGTGAAAAAATAATTTGGGTCGACCTGACGTACAAGAATGATGACGGAGTCGCTGAAGGAGCGGAGCTGCTCATCGACCTTTCCGGCGGAGAAAAAGATCTTTACTTCGACGAAAGGGCGAGTTCACAACGTATTCAGAGCCATCTGAAAATCGTCGGGATGCAAGGGCCTCAGATGGGAATCTTTAGTGTCCGCGCGCTGCCGGTGCCCATCGAAAGTGTCCGTTAGCTAAAAGAAGCCCGAATGAATTGTCAGGCTTCACTAGTCCATGCCGCTGATTGTGCACGACGGCTGCCGCGGCGTGGCAGCGGCTTGCTTAAGCTCACACCTGACCTCTGCATGCTTGTAAGGGCCATACACACGCCGGCTCAAGCCGAGTGCCGGGCTACCATCGGATTGCAGGCAAATGCTGTAGGTCTGTGTCGGACTGACGAAGATGCGCGCCAGACTCAACTCTCTTAGCCCCTCGTAGGAGAATCTGCCTTGCGCGTCAGTGAGCTCGACTGACAACGGCTCGTTGCAACTGCCTTCCGTGCGTGTGATGAGAACCTTGACTCCGCCGGCCGGTCGTCCGTCTGCCGTCACCGTGCCGGAGATACCGGGAACCTTCCATTGCCGTTCCGGAACACACCCGGCCAGCGTTAATAACACGCACAGACAGCCTACGTGAAAGACCCCGCGGCGGGGCGTCGAGTGCATATCTTTATCAGGCCGCGGCGGCGGGGCTGAATGTTTCGACGTGGCCATCAACTCGCTGACGCTACCCCCAATCAATTGGCTTATCGTTACTGATTATTCATGCAAGACATACAATATGCAAAGCAGCCTAACGCTCGGCGTCGAAGGCTTACGGAGAGGGCTGCTCCAGCCCGCTAAATGTTCTAAGATGAGTTTACCGGGCGTGCTCGAACGCTAATTTACAGAACCGGCGGTGTGCGAATGACGGTGTCGTGTCCGAGGTGTCAGGCGACGGTACGAGCGGGCTTGCGGTTCTGCACCGGCTGCGGGCTGGCGACCGCGGAGATTTTGAAGGAGACCGAGCGCGACGCCCGCCGCGAGACGGTGGGCGCGCGCGGCCGCGGCGCGTCCGACCCGCGCGACTCGTCCGACCCGCTGGTGGGCCGGACGCTCGACTCGAAGTACGAACTCGTCGCGCCGCTCGGCGAGGGCGGCATGGGGACGGTCTATCGCGCACGCCGGCTACACATCGGCGACGAGGTCGCGGTCAAAGTCCTCCACCGGAAATTCCTCCCCGACGCCGAGGCCATCGAGCGCTTCCGCCGCGAGGCTCGCTCCGCCGCTCTACTCACGCACCCGAACGTCGTCACCATCCACGACTTTGCCGACGCGCGCGCGGACGGCTCGCCCGCCTACATCGTGATGGAGCTGGTCAAGGGGGTCTCCCTGCGCGGACTGCTCAAGCGCGAGGGGCGGCTGGACGAGCGGCGCGCGGTGGAGTTGATGGGCGACATCTGTGCGGGCGTCGGCGTCGGTCACAAGCAGGGCGTGGTACATCGCGACCTCAAGCCCGATAACGTCATCATCGCGCCGCCCGCCGCCGAGGGAGGGCGCGAGGTGGCGAAGGTGGTTGACTTCGGCATCGCCAAGCTGCGCGACGCCACGGGGTCGCTCGACCTGACTCAGACGGGCGCGCTGCTGGGCACGCCCTTGTACATGGCGCCCGAGCAGTGTCGCGGCGAGCGATTGGGGCCGAGTACGGATGTCTACGCCCTCGGGGCGATGCTCTACGAGATGTTGACGGGCGCGCCGCCGTTTCGCGCGAGCACTCTGCCCGCCATGATCTCGAAACACCTCGACGAAGAGCCGCCCCTTTTTCCGCCCGACCTGAATCTGAGTCCGGCGCTGGAGGGCGTCTACCTGCGCGCGCTCGCGAAGAACCCGGCGGCGAGACAGACGGACGCCAACGTCTTTTACCGAGAGCTACAGGCGGCGCTTTCCAAACCCGCGACCGCCGCCCCGCATGATTCGCAGATGCGTCCGCATGTGCCGACCGCGCCGTCCGTGCGTTTCGCAACGCCCCCGCCGCAGACGCCGGCCGTGAGTTCCCGTCGTTGGGTGTGGGCCGTCGGCGGCATGCTCCTGTTGCTTGCGTGTGTGGCGGCGGCCGTGCCGCTTGCGTGGTACGTGTTGAGTCAGAGCACGACTAACAATAATGTCGCAACGGTTATCAACTCGCCGACGCCCGACACGGTTGCGGGCAGAGTTCAGACATCGCGGACGGCGGACGAACCTGTAGACCAAGAAGTAGAGACGGCAACGGGCAATGACAGGGCCGGCCTGAAGGGGCGGTGGGCCGGGTCTTACGGCCCGCTGGGACAGTCCGCCTCGCTCGATATTAAGGAGACCGGTGGGAACACGTTCAGCGGCGTATTGGAGCAGAACGGAGTCCGCGTCGCGGTCGAGGGAGAATTGAAGGGCTCGACGCGCGAAGTCACTTTGAAGGAGACGCGCGTGTTGAGCGGCGAAGGTTGGGTTCTGGGCGTCAACAACGGAACAATCTCCGCGGACGGGAGGCGGATGTCCGGGACGGGCGGCGACCCCATCGGAGCGCAGTTAGGCATCTCATACCGTTGGTCATTCGCGAAACGTTGACGGGACGACACCGAGTCGCGCAGCTCGTATTCGGTGCCGTCCGGGGCCGTGAAAGTGAGGCCGGCGCGGTCTACGAGACGTAAAGATGATCAGCGGGAGCAGATTACAAAATCTTCATTATCGCACTCTGTGCGTGGACATTGTTCTGTTTTTGGTCTGGCTCGGCGAGGCGTATTGAGTCTCTTGCGTCTGGGCTCTAAGTATTCACGGCGCGAGCTTCATTCGGCGCAGCAGTTCGAGGAATCGTGGGTCGGAGTTCAGGGGGTCGTAGACGGGGTTCACTTTGAGTTGCGTCATGCGGTGGTCGCGCGTCTCGATGGCGTAGGCCAAGTCGGCTAAAGCCCGCTCCTTATCACCAAAGCGCGCGAACAATTCCGCGCGGTCGCTGCTGCCCTCGGGGTGTTTGACCATCCGCCGGTAGAGCACACGCCAGTAGCCACGGAGGCCGTGCGCGCGGAACGCCTCACGCGTCTCGGCGTCGAAGCCGCCGTCCTTTTCAAGCGCGTCCGCCCAGTCGTCGAGCCGGCCCGCCTGCTCGTAAAGCTGGTTGCGTTCGAGCGTCATGGCCCCGAAGCTCGCGCTCATCTCGGACGCCTTACGGTACTTCTCCAGCGCCTCGTCGTAGCGGCGCGCCCAGTAGAGCACCCTCCCGTAGTCGGCGTAGACGGGGGCCGAGATGGGGTCGCGCTCAAGCGCCTTTTGCATCTCGGCCTCGGCCTCGTCGAAGCGGCCCATCTCGCCGAGAAAGAGTCCGCGCCAGTGGTGCGCCGTGACGTACCCGGGGTTCAACTCGATGGCCTTGCGGAACTCGCGGTCGGCCGCCGCCCAGTCCCAGTCGTAGAGCCAGTGGACGAGCGCGAGCGAGGTGTGCGCCTCCGCCAGCCCCTCGTCGAGTGCGAGCGCCCTGTTCGCCGCCTCCCGCGCGGACGTGAAGGCCGCGTGGGTTTCCATCACCATGTAAGCGCCGAGGAGGCCGTAGCAGTCGGCCATCCCCGCGTAGGCGAGCGCGTACGAAGGGTCTTTCTCCGCCGCCCGGCGGAAGTATTCGATGCCCTTGTGAAAGCCCTCCTTCGTGCGCTTGTTGAAGAAATAGCGCCCCATCAGGTAGAGCCGGTAAGCCTCGTCGTCCTCCGTGTAATTTCTCGCCGAGTGGTTCAGCGCCTCGGCGCTCGCCTTCACCCCCAACTCGCGCGTAACGTCGGCGGTAATCCGCCTCTGGACGGACAACAGTTCCGAAGGTTTCGCCTCGTACGTGTCGCCCCAGATTGCCTCGCCGCTGTCTACGTCCAACAGTCGGACGCTGACCCTCAAACTCCGTTCGTCCACCGCGATGTCGCCGACCAACAGCGTCTCTGTCCCGAGCGCGCGCCCGACCGTCCGCGGGCTCTGCTGCCGGCCCTTGTAGTAGTAGACCGAGTTGTGCGAAGGGACGTAAAGCTGCGGCAGCCGCGAGAGGTGTCCGGTCAGCCCGTCGGTGATGCCTTCGGCGAGCTGCTCCGCGTACGCGCCCTGGCTCGTGTTAGTGAATGGCATGACGGCGAGCGAGGTTCTCGGCTTCGTGCGCGTGCCCGACAGCCCCACGAAGAGGCCGAGCAACAGGCAAAGTAGGGCCGCCGCCGCGGCCGTGACGGCGTAGACGGGATGCGCACCGGCGAAGCGTGCGGCGCGGTAGCCGAGCGAGTCGTCGCGGGCCAAAACCGGCCGCCCCGCGAGGTGGCGGCGGATGTCTTCAACCAGCTCCTCGACCGAAGCGTACCGCCGTTCCGGCTCACTGCGTAGCGCCTTCAGGACGACTTTGTCGAGGTCGCCCGCCACATCGGCCGGCGGAGGCGAATCGTGGACGGCTTCGCTCGGTCTGCGGACGCGCCCCACGAGGATGGAACGGAGAACCTCTTCCGGGGCCCGGCTGCGAAAGCGGTACGGGTGGCCGCCCGTCAGGAGCACGTAGAGCAGTACGCCGAGCGAGTAAACGTCGTCGGTCTGCGCCGGCGACAGCCCGCGCAACTGTTCGGGGCTTGCGTACTCGGGCGTCATCACGCGGTTGGCCGTGGCCGTCGCGTCGCCGGTTCTCCCCGCGGAATCAAAGTCGAGCAGCTTGGCGACGCCGAAGTCTAAGAGCTTGGGCACGCCGTCCGCCGTCACGAGGATGTTCGAGGGCTTGATGTCGCGGTGGATGACGCGGTGGCGGTGTGCGTACGAGACGGCCTCGCAGACCTTGAGGAACAACCCCAGCCGCTCGGCGGTGGGGAGCGCCGTCTCCCGCGCGTAACGGTCGATGGGCGACCCTTCGACGTACTCCATGACGAAGAACGGGAGCCCGTCGTCGGTCGCCCCGCCACCGAGGAGGCGCGCGACGTATGGGTGGTCGAGCGCGCCCAGTATCCGCCGCTCGCGCTCGAAGCGGCGGAGGACGAACTCGGTGTCCGTCCCGCGCTTGACGAACTTGATGGCGACGCGCTGGCCTCCCTCGCCGCCGGTGCGAAGGGCCTCGTAGACGGCTCCCATCCCGCCGCGCCCCACTTCCCTGACCAGCATGAAGCCCCTGACGCGCGGGATTTCCGCCGCCGCCGCGCCGCCCTCCCGCTCCAGAACGCTGCCGGCGACTTCCGAGGCGGAGAGGCTGAACGCGGGACTCCGCAGGAAATCACGGTCACGCTCGTAGGAGGCCAGCAGCGACGCGACCTCCGCGAGAAGTGCCACGTCCCCCGCGCACGCCTCCGCCAGAAATTCGGCGCGGCGCGCGGCGTCGCATTCGAGCGCTTCGTGGAAAAGCTGCTCGACCAATTCGACACACCGCGGCTCACCCATCACGGCCACCACGCTCCATCTCGCGCGCCAGCCACGCGCGCGCGAACTTCCAGTCGCGCTCGACCGTCGAGTCCGAGACTTCGAGGACGCGCGCCGTCTCTTCGATGGAGAGGCCGCCGAAGAAACGCAGCTCGACGATCCGGCTCTTCTGCGGGTGCCTGCGCGCGAGCCTCCTCATCGCTTCGTCCAACTCGACCAGCTCGTCGGCCTCGCACCCGGCAAAGCCGTCCGCCTCGGTGAGCGGCAGCCTCAGCCCGCCCCAACGCTTGCCGCGCCTGTGTCCGCGCGCGTGATCGACGAGCACGCGCCGCATCATCTCCGCCGCCACGCCGACGAAGTGTTCGCGGTTGCGCCAGTCGACGCCGTCCTGCGCCGCGAGTCTCATGTAAGCCTCGTGCACCAGCGCCGTGGGCTGAAGCGTGTGGTCGGCGCGCTCGCGCCGCAGGTACCCGGCCGCCACGCGTCTCAGCTCGTCGTAGACGTGGACTATCAGCTCTTCGCGTGACTGTTGAGCGCCGCCGCCGGTGGCGACTCCGGGCCGCTCGATGACTTTCGCTTTGGGGGGCATGTTGCTTCGGGTTCGCGGCGTCAGGTTCCGCTCCGCTGCTCGTGGGAGAGGGCCAGAGTCTAACCCAACGTCCCGCAAAAACGAAGCTTTCTCCTCTTCCCGGCGCCCGTCAAAAAAATTGAAGGAGCGCACGCCGAAAGGTCGCGTTACTTGTCGGACGGGTTTATCCCTCGGCCTTCCAGACATCGGCCGGCAAGGTCGCGAATCAAAGACTGACAGGCCGGGCACCGGCCCCCACAAGGGGTTAGCGGCCGTAAACACATACCCCGTAATGAACGTGCCGAGGGGGGGTTAAAGTTCTCGACGCGGTTCGGATGATGCGAACCGCGCCGACCAGCATCGTTGAGGAGGACTGGTGATGAAATTCAAGTCTGTAGTCTTGCTGCTAAGCTTCGCGGCCTGCTCCGTGCTGCTCATCTATCCGCTGGGCTCCGTCTCCACCACGTCGGCGCAACGGGATAAGGTGACCGACCGGAACGACGTTGATTCCAGCCAGCAGAGCGACGAGCCCGTTGAAGGCAGCGTATGCGGAAGGCCCTTCGGCGACGAGAAAGAGAAGCCGAAGCTGAAGGAGAAGTCGAAAAGCACCGCGCGGAGTGAAGTACAGGCGTATAGCCTCGGCGCAGGCTCCGTGACCATCAACGTATATTTTCACGTCATCAACCGGGGCACCGGCGAGGCCAACGGCGACGTGGCGGAGCACAGACTTGACCAACAAATCGCCGTCCTGAACGATGCCTTCGGCGGGGTGACCGGCGGCGCGAACACCTCTTTCAGATTCCAGAAAGCTTGTGTCACCAGAACCAATAACGCGACCTGGTACAACATGAGCACCGACGGCCGCACCGTCTCGGCTCGGGAGCGCGCGGCCAAAACCGCGCTGCATCAGGGAGGCGCGACCGAGCTGAACTTCTACACGATAAACGACACCGGCTCGGCGTGGGCGCGATTTCCGTGGGAGTATTCGTCCGAGCCGGCTCTCGACGGCATAGTCGTCCCGCACACGATGCTGCCCGGCGGCACCCGCGCGAATTTCGGCGACGGCGACATCGCAGTTCACGAGGTCGGACACTGGCTCGGCCTGTACCACACGTACGGAAGCAATTGTGCGGTTAACGCCGACGAGGTGGCCGACACCCCTATTCACCTTGAGCCCAGCTCTGTCGTTGGGAACTGCCCGCCCCCTCGCGACTCCTGCCCCCAGTCCATCGGGTTAGACCCGGACGATAACTTCATGACCGATACGAGCGACGCCTGCAAGCGCAAGTTCACGCCCGGGCAGTCCGCGCGAATGGACAACAGGTATGCCAGCGACCGTCAGCCCTTCGGTTGCGCGGCGCAATGCGGCGTCATGACCACGGCGAGCGTGGCGTGGATAGCGCCGGCGGAAAACACCTGGGGACAGCCCAACACGTTGACCGCCGCCGGGTACGCGCAGAACGGGTGTGGCAATGTTCAGTTAGTCTGGCGCGACACGACCATCGGAGGCCCCTGGAACGTGGTCAGCTCACAGGCCGTCCCCGCCCCGGACGGCACTTGGTCGAGCACAATCGCCTCCCCCTACAAGTGCCATAACTTCGAGGCATACGTTCAATACTCAGGCGTCACCTCGGCGGTCTTACCCTACAACGGGGTCAATCTCGGTTACTGCGACGAGAGCGTTAATCTCATCTGGGTTCAACCCGCACACTCGGGCACGTCGGGATACCTTCGCGTTGCCGGACGGGCCTTGAAGGCGCCTCCCGGCACTCCGGTCTACGTGTGGTATCGCAACGTCACCGCGGGGACGGGCTGGGTCAGACACAACGAGGGGGCGGGGACGCTCCCGGACGGCATCTGGCTGCTGGATATCCCGAATGCCAACTTCTACCACGTTTACGAAGTGCAGGCCGAGTACGACGTGCGCGAGTCACTTCCCTGCACGTACTCGGGGAACAACTCCATTACCTGGTGCCAGTAAGTAGAACCCGTGCGGGAAGGGGTGAGGGAGCGATTCTGCCCCCTCACCCCTTCCGTTCGGCCCCGTCTTTGGCGGCGCGGCTCTACTCGACGTTAGAAATCAATTGACAGCCGGCAGCCCTTCTTTATAATTCTCGGGTGCCTGAATCGGGAATAACCACGCGCAGGTAAGCCGCTGCCTCGCTCTCTGCAAGTGCGGTGTGTGTCGCCTCTCACGGATATAATTTCCCTTCCCGGTCGATCTTTCTCCACGAGCGCATGACGAGACCGCCGGGTCTGCGCCTCGACTCACGGCGACAGCCTTCTTTCGCCTAACAACACCATCTTAGGTTTCACCTACGACTTTTGACTCGGAAAGAGCCGATTAATGCCCCTTAAATCTTCACTGCGCCCGGCCGCGGGCGCGTTGTTGCTGATTGTGGTCTGCGGCTGTCTCACGGCCGCCGCGCAGACCACCAACTTCGTCGAGCTGGCGAGCCCCAACGCCGCCGGGACTCAGGCCGCCAACGGCCCCTCCACCAAGCCGCGTTCGAGCGACGACGGCCGCTTCGTGGTCTTCGAGAGCAACGCCAACGACCTCGTCCCGAACGACACCAACGGCTTTCTCATCGGTGTCTTCGTCCGCGACCTCCAACTGGACACGACCCGGCTCGTCAGCGTCAACGCCGCCGGCACGGGGAGCGGTGACGGCAGGTCTTCCGAGGCTTCGATCACGCCCGACGGGCGCTACGTCGTCTTCAAGAGCGACGCGGACGACCTCATCGCCAATCAGGTGATTAACGGGCAGCACGTCTACGTCCGCGACCTGCTCGCGCAGACGACGACGCTCGTCAGCTTCGACGCCGGCGGCGCCCTCATGCAAAACCCTTCTTTCGAGTCGTCCATCACCCCCGACGGGCGTTACGTCATCTTCCGCGTCGGCTTTGAAATCTACCGGCGTGACCTGACGGCGGGGACGACCGTCCTCGTCAGCACCGGCGCGGGTGTGGCTGCTGACCGCTCTTCGGCCGGGAGAATCACCCCGGACGGCCGCTACGTCGTCTTCCAAAACTCGACGGGCGACCTCTTCTCCGGCACCCTCAGGCAGAACGTCTACCGCCGCGACCTTCAGACCAACACGACCGTGCTCGTCTCGGTCAACTACGCCGGGACGGAGGCCGGCAACGGCCACTCGGGGGACGCCGTCGTCAGCGACGATGGTCAGGTCGTGGCCTTCACGAGCGGCGCCACGAACCTCGTCGGGCCGGACAGCCCCCTCAGGCCCACCTTCTCCGTCTACGCGCGCAACTTCGCCGACAACACGACCGCGCTCGTCAGCGAGCCGCAGGTCTTCGTGGGGTCGGCGGCGACCATCCCGCCCTCGGGGCAGCCGCAAATCAGCGCCGACGGCCGCTACGTCTTCTACCTCCGAGGCGAGACCTTCAACAGCGAGGGACTGAACCGTGCGCCCGTCCGCG
>JBEVKV010000628.1:0-5147 GCA_040509515.1 Pyrinomonadaceae bacterium
CACTCATCACTTGTCACCCATCACTTATCACTCATGCCAAAGCTTTCCATCAAAGACCTCGAACTGAAGGGAAAACGCGTCTTCGTGCGCGTGGACTTCAACGTGCCGGTGAAGGACGGGAAGGTGGGCGACGACACGCGCATCGAGGCGGCGCTGCCGACCATTCGGTACGCGACCGAGCGGGGCGCGCGCGTCATCCTCGCGTCGCACTTGGGCCGGCCGAAGGGCGAGCGCGTCGCGAAGTACTCCTTGCGCCCCGTGGCCGAACACCTGTCGAAGCTGTTGGGTAAGCCCGTGGCCTTCGCGGAGGACTGCGTCGGCGAGAAGGCCGAGACGGCGGTCGCCGCGCTCAAAGACGGCGACGTGCTGCTGCTCGAAAACCTCCGCTTTCACAAGGAGGAGGAGGAGAACGACGAAGGGTTCGCCAAACGGCTCGCGGGGCTCTGCGACCTCTACGTCAACGACGCCTTCGGGACGGCGCATCGCGCGCACGCCTCGACCGCGGGAATCACGAAGCACGTCGAGAAGTCCGCCGCCGGGCTCCTGATGGAGAAGGAGCTTGAGTATCTGGGTCGCGTGCTCGAATCGCCGGAGCGCCCTTTCGTCGCCATCCTCGGTGGCGCGAAGGTCTCGGACAAGATTCCCGTCATCAACTCGCTCATCGACCGCCACGTTGACAAGATTCTCATCGGCGGCGCGATGGCCTACACCTTCTTCAAGGCCGAGGGCTTCAACACGGGCAAGTCGCTCGTCGAGGACGAGATGATGGACACGGCGCGCGAAATCAAGAAACGCGCCGAGGCCGAGGGCGTCCGGCTCGTGCTCCCGACCGACCATCAGGTCGTCGACAGCTACGACCCGCTCAACAGCCGCAAGACCATCCCCGTCGAGTTCACCAATCAGGGGCTCGTCGGCCTCGACATCGGCCGCGAGACGGTCGCGCTCTTCTCCAAAGAGATCGCGGACGCGAAGACCGTCATCTGGAACGGCCCGATGGGCGTCTTCGAGGAGAAGGGTTTTGAGGAGGGCACGGTCGGCATCGCGCGCGCCGTCGCCGAGGCCGCCGGGCGCGGCGCGACGGTCATCGTCGGCGGCGGCGACTCGGTCTCCGCCGTCCAGCAGACCGGCGTCGCCGACCAGATAACACACATCTCGACGGGCGGCGGGGCCACCCTCGAATTCCTCGCCGGCGATGAGCTGCCCGGCGTCGCGGCCCTGAACGATAAATGAGAAAACCTGTCATCGCCGGAAACTGGAAGATGTACAAGCTCGTGGCCGACTCGGTGC
This sequence comes from Pyrinomonadaceae bacterium, assembly GCA_040509515.1. Taxonomy (GTDB): domain Bacteria; phylum Acidobacteriota; class Blastocatellia; order Pyrinomonadales; family Pyrinomonadaceae; genus QHXN01. The sequence continues at coordinate 1,288 of JBEVKV010000628.1, forward strand.
AGACGGCGGTCGAGCTGAAGCCTCTGGTGGCGAACGCGAACCACTGCGAGGTCGTCATCGCGCCGGTCTTCACGGCGCTCAAAACGGTCGCCGACCGGCTCGAAGGCTCGAACATCCGCGTCGCCGGTCAGGACTGCTCGACCGAGACGAAGCACGGCGCGCACACGGGCGAGGTCGCGGCCGACATGCTGAAGGACGCGGGCGCGTCGCACGTCATCGTCGGCCACTCCGAGCGGCGGCAGTACTACCACGAATCGGACGACTTCGTGAACCGCAAGGCTCTGGCGGGGCTCGCCGCGGGGCTGACGGTCATCATGTGCGTGGGCGAGACTTTGGAGCAGCGCGACGGCGGCATGGCCGAAAGGGTCGTGAAGGGGCAGGTCGAAGGCGGCCTGCGCGATTTGACAGCCTCCGACCTCGACCGTATCATTATCGCCTACGAACCCGTCTGGGCCATCGGGACCGGACGCACGGCGTCGCCGGCGCAAGCGCAGGAAATGCACGCGTTTGTCCGGCGCGTTTTCGCGGGTAGGTTCTCACAGGAGGCGGCCGCCGCGCTTCGCATCCTCTACGGCGGCTCGGTCAAACCCGACAACATCGCCGGGCTGATGAAGCAGACGGACGTGGACGGGGCGCTCGTCGGCGGCGCGAGTCTCGAAGCCGAGACGTTCGCAAAGATAGTCAACTTCGACAGGTAAGTCAGGAACCGAGGTCAGAAAAGTTTTGCTCTATTACGTTCTCTACGGACTCTTCATTCTGTCCTGCCTCGTGCTCATCGTCTCGGTGCTGTTACAGCCGGGCAAGGCCGACGCCGGCTCGCTCTTCACCAGCTCGATTTCGAGCACGGCTTTCGGCCCGCGCGGGACGCAGACCATCCTCGCCAAGATCACCATCGGCGCGGCGGCGACCTTCTTTATCGTGGCGCTGCTGCTGGGTCTCGGCGTCGGCGGGCGCGGGCGCTCGCTGATGGAGGGCGGCCTGACCACGCAGCCCACGCCGGCCCCGGCCGCGAGCCCGGCCGCGCCGCTTCAGGGCGAGGCGACCGTGCCCGCACCCGCGACGCAGCCCGAGGGCGGCGCCCCGGCGACGACGCCGGCCCCGGCGGCTTCGGCCACACCCGCGGCAAGCCCGGCGGCGAGCCCGGCGGCGAGCCCGGCGAGGTAGTTTGAGGTTGCGCCGCGCGGCTCCGGACGGCTCCGGCCGGAGGCCGACTTGAACGACGCGGCTGTTATTTGTTAGTCTGCTTTTGAAAGACCACGAGCGGAAGTGGCGGAACTGGTAGACGCGCACGTTTGAGGGGCGTGTGAGGTAACTCGTGGGGGTTCGAGTCCCCCCTTCCGCATCAAGCCACCCGAAACCGGCCGAGACGCGCGAGCGCCCCGGCCGGTTTTTTTTCGTCCCCGTCCCGCGCCGCCGCGTGTCGTTTGTTGCGGCGCGCGGCGGCTGGTAAACTCGGCCTCTCCCGCGAGGCTGTGGCCTGATGCTTGGAAACTCTCTTCAAAACTTTCGATTGAACCGGACGGCGCTGGCGGCGCTCCTGCCGCTGCTGCTACTGCTCCTGACCGTCGCGCCCGCGCGCGCGCAGTCGGGCGACTTGAGCTACCCGACGCCGGTCTTCTCGGGCGAGGTCGGCGGGCGCATCGCGCCGCGCGACGTGGGCGACTCGCGCCGCACGCGCCACTTCTACACCTTCCGCGGCACGGAGGGCGACCTCGTCGTCAGCCTCGAAACCTCGCAGCTCATCGGCGACGTTGACGTGTACACGGCGACGACGCTCAGGCCGCTCATCAAGTTCACGCTCTTCGGCGACGCGGCGCGGCTCTCGAAAAGTTTCTACCTGCGCAAGGACGAGACGCTCGTGTTGCGCGTCGAGGCGCGCGCCGTCGGCGACGCGGAGGGGACTTACACGATACGCTTCGGCGGCTCGTTCGCGCCCGCGGCCGCCGAACTCGCCGACGCGCCCCGGCCGTCCGCCCCGACGCTCTCGCCCGCAGACCCGCGACGCGCGGGCACGCGCCGCGTGACCGCGACCGGCGCGCGCATAGACGAGCCGAAGCCCGAGCCCACGCCCGTCGAAGAGGCGAGGGAAGAGGCGCGCCCCGCCGCGACGCCCACGCCCGAAAGCCCCACCCGTCGCGGAAGCACCGCCGCCAACAGACGCGGCCGCGGGACGCGCAACCCGCCGGCGCGCTCGCGCCCGAACACGACTCCGCCGAGAACAGACGAGGCGAGGCCCGACGACGCCGGGACGCGCCCGGCCGAAGACTCTTCCGCCGGCACTTCTTCGACGACCGAGGCGACGCCTGCCCCGAGCCCGACGCCTTCGCGCCGCCGCGCCAACCGCGCGCCGCGCCGCGCCCCCGCGCGCGAGGGAACCGAGGCCAGACGTTCGGAGTCGGCCGCGAGCCCGGCCGATGGCGGGGCGACCGAGCCCGCCGCGCCGCCCGCCCCCGTCGTCACCGCGCAGCGGCTCGTCATCGTCTTGAAGGACGGCGAGACGCTTGAGCGCGACATGAGCGGCGTCCGCCGCGTGACGGTCGAGAACAATCAGGTCGTCATCGTCGGCCGCGACGGCCGGGTCACGCGCCGCCCGCTCGCCAGCGTCGTCCGCATGTCCATCGAGCCCTGAACCGGCATTTGAAATTTCAAATTTGAGATTTCAAATTCCCGAACCCTCACCCGACGTAAGTTTTCTCTTTCTTTCGGCCCCGGAGCGTTTATAATCCCGACCGCTCCTCGGTTCTCTTTCTCGTTCCAAGCCGCATGACAGTCCGTGCCTCCCACAAACGTAGCGCGAAGCGCGCGGCCGTGCGCGCCGTCTTCCCCTTCACGGCCATCGTCGGCCAGGAGGAGATGAAGCTGGCGCTGCTCTTAAACGTCGTCTCGCCTTCAGTCGGCGGCGTGCTCGTCACGGGCCACCGCGGGACGGGGAAGTCGACGGCCGTGCGCGCGCTCGCAGACCTGCTCCCGTCGCTCGACGTTGCGCGCGGCTGCGCCTATAACTGCGACCCGTCGGAGCCCGACGACCTTTGCGAAGAGTGCGCGGCGCGGGTCGATGCGGGGGCGTCGCTCGGGCGTGAGCGCCGCGCGGTGCCCGTCGTCGAGCTGCCGCTCGGCGCGACCGAAGACCGCGTGTGCGGCACCATCGACCTCGGGCGCGCGCTCAAAGAGGGCGTCAAGGCGTTCGAGCCGGGGCTGCTCGCGCGCGCCAACCGCGGCTTCCTCTACATCGACGAGGTGAACCTGCTCGAAGACCATCTGGTTGACCTTCTGCTCGACGTGGCCGCGACGGGTCGCAACCGCGTCGAGCGCGAGGGCGTCTCGGCCGAACACCCCGCGCGTTTCCGTCTGGTCGGCTCGGCCAACCCGGAGGAGGGCGAGCTTCGTCCCCAACTGCTCGACCGCTTCGGCCTCTGCGTCGAGGTCGAGACCGAGCGCGATTTGGAGAGGCGCGTCCTGATCGTCGAGCGCCGCGAGGCATTCGACGAAGACCCGGCCGCCTTCAACGCCGAGCAAGAGGCCGAGCAGACGCGGCTCCGCCGCCGTGTGGTGCGCGCCGCGTCGAAGTTCGCGAGCGTGAAAGTCCCGCGCGCGCTTCTCAGGCAGATCGCGGAGCTTTGCCACCGGCTCGGCGTTGACGGTCACCGGGGCGAGATAACTGTCGCACGCGCCGCGCGCGCCCTCGCGGCGTTCGAGAATCGGGACGAGGCCACGGCCGGCGACGTGAAGCGCGTGGCCCCGCTCGCGCTCCGGCACAGGCTGCGCCGCGACCCGCTCGAACAGGGCGGCGGCGGCTCGCGCGTCGAGCGTGCGTCCGAAGAATTGTTCGGCGGCGAAGGCGGAGAGTCCGACACTGGTGA
>JBEVKV010000629.1:0-19498 GCA_040509515.1 Pyrinomonadaceae bacterium
AAAAGTCCCGCCGGCCTTTCTCCGTTAGACGACGGATGAACTACGGCTGAGTTTCGGGTGTGGCGTTGCCCGACGCGGCGACGGGCGCGCCCTGCGTCAGGCCGCGGTTGACGAGCACCTGCACCTCGACGCGGCGGTTCTGCTCGCGCCCCTCGCGCGAGGTGTTGTCGGCGACGGGCTGCAACTCGCCGTAGCCGTACGGTGTGATGATGCGGCGCAGAGGAATCTGGTGATTCTCGACGAGGTAGCGGATGACCGTCTCCGCGCGGCGCTGACTAAGCCTGCGGTTGGCCTCCGTCGAGCCGTCGCTGCTGGCGAAGCCGCTCACCTGAAGGACGTAGCCCTTAGCGCCGCCCGCCTGCTGCGCGATGCTGTCCAACTGCTGCTTCGCCTCGGGCGAGAGCACGCTGCTGCCGACCTTGAACAGAATGCTCTGGCTGTTCTGCGACTGGTAGTCGTCTAAGGCCGAGATGCGCTCGTTGGTGGCGTTGACGCCCGCGACCGCGGCGTCCGCTGTCTCCTGCGCGGCCTTCGCGCCGCCGCGCGCCGCGTTCGAGACGGCCGCGAGTTCGTCCAACTGGCCCGAGAGGCGCGTCGCGTTCTGCTCGACCTGACCGATGCGCCCTTCGGCCTCGCCGACGCGGTTCTCGACCGGCGTCACGTTGGCCTCGACCGTGCGCGCGGTGCGCAGGTCTGTGTCGTTGAAGCGCACCTTCTCGGCGACGAGGTTAGTGCCGTCGCCGCGCCCTTCGACTTCGAGGTTGAGCCCGCGAAGTATCGCGGTCACGCCGTAGTTGGTGCCGCCGCCGAAGAAGCCGCCTTTGGTCTTGACGCTGGTGCGGTCGTTCAAAAGCACCGTGTAGGCGGTGCCGGTCTGATCCTGCACGACGAAGGTGTCGGCGTCGCGCCGCGTCACCACGCCCTTCAGCTTCATCTTCTGACCCGAAGCGACCGAGGTCGAGCTGCGCTGAGTCGATGCCTGCGCGCCCGCGTCCTGCGCGAAGGCCGCCGAAGTGAGCGCCAGCGCGAGCGCGAGCGAGGCGCACAGATAGATTGATCTACCAAAGAGGTTGGACTTCATGAACACTGTCTCCCTTTCACAAGAATTGATGATAAATAACCGCGCGACTGTGACAGGCGGACACGCGTTCACTGCGCGCGAGGCTCGTGTCCCTGAAACAGTGCGGCTGCGATTCGATAGGTACACGATAACCCGCGCGTGCGCGCGCCGGGTTGCGCGACGCTTATGAATGTGGTGTGGAATCGTTGCGGAAGCGTTGCCGGATGCTGATATTGAAAGAGCGCCGCCCAAGACTACTCCGGGACGAGCGCGACGCGGAATCCCGCGAGCGCCCACTCCTCCTCGCCTTCGACCAGACGGACGAAAGAGAAGTCGCCCGGCATGTTGGAGCCCACCGCGTAGCAGGTGGCGTTGCCCTGCGCGTCGCTGTAGAAGCCGAGTTCGAGCGTCTCCGTCTCAGACCACTCGGGGTGGAAGATTGTGCCGACGAGGTTGAAGACCGCCGGCGGGCAGATGGTCGCGCGGTAGCCGCGCGGCAGCAGCGAACGGCCGCGCCAGTCGTCGTTGACCACGCGGACGAATTCGCGCAGCGTGAGGTAGTTGTGCGCGAAGCGCGTGCCGTTCATCATCCCGGCCCGCCCGAGGTAGGCCGCGAACGGGTCGGCCGAAGGGTCGTGCCCGTAGGGCGTGCCGTAGAACTGCCGGTTGCCGGGTAGGTAGCGCGGCTTCCGCGTCGTCTCGACGCCGACGACGCGCCCCTGATGGCGTTCGTGTCCGCGGAAGAGCCACTCGCGGAAGCTGCCGCCGTGCTCGCGCGCACGCGTGAAGTCGCGCCCGGCCGTCGGGTAGAGCCGCGACGCGTACGCGTCGTCGAGCGCCACGGCGTCGGCCGAAGGGACGACGTGCCACTCGATGTTGAAGTGGCCGAGCCCCGCGGCGACCTCCGGCGGCAACTCGAACCCGCGCGCCTCGGGCGCGAGCAACTCCGCGCCCGCCGCCAGACCGAAGAACTCTCGCAGCCTCTCCGTCCTCCCCACGTCCCAATCGGCCATGCTTCCCCCTTCCGTGACACCTCCGACACTGTAATACATCTCATTCACAAATTTCTTGTGACGAAGGCCCGTGAGACAACGAATAGATTTACCCGTTCATCCTCGCACATGCGCGCCGGGCCGCGTGTAAGTTGTAGTAACCGAACGTGGCGGGGCGGCGTCTATCTATCAGACGGCATCAGATTACAGTCAAAGTTCACGAATGATTTTTCTACCATCAACATACGTGTTTCGTACCGCGGCACTCGCCTGCCTCGTCTCCGCCTGCGCGCTCTTCGGCGCGGCCTGCGGGCGCTCCGAGTCGTCTGCGGCCCAGACCAAAGAGGGCGGGAAGGGCGGCCCGCGCGCCGCCGAGTCGGCGGCCGACGCCGCGCCCCCCGTCCCCGTCACCACGGCCACGGCCGTCGCGCGCGAAGTCCCCTCATACGTACAGGCCACCGGGAGCCTCGTGGCCGAGGAGACTTCGGACGTTTCGTCGCAGGCTTCGGGGCAGGTCGTCTCGACCCCGGTCAACGTCGGCGCGTTCGTGCGTCAGGGCGACGTGATCGCGCGTCTGAACGACCGCGACGCGCGGCTGCGGCTGCAACAGGCGCAGGCCGGCGTGCAGCAGGCAATCGCGGCCGTCCGGCAGGCGGAGGCGCGTCTGGGGCTGCGGCCGGGCGGCAACTTCGAGGCGAGCACGATTCCGGAGGTGCGCTCGGCCGGCTCGAACCTCGAAAGCGCGCAGGCGCAGCTCCGGCTCGCCGAGGCGAACGAGCGCCGCTACCGCTCGCTGGTCGAGACGGGCGACGTGGCGATGTCCACCTACGACCAGTTCCGCACGGCGCGCGACACGGCGCGCGCCGAGGTCAACGCCGCGCGCCAGCAGCTCGAAGTCGCCATCAACACCGCGCGCCAGAGCAACGCGGCCGTGCAGAGCGCGGAGGCGGCGGTCGAGTCGTCGCGCTCGGCTGTGGCCATCGCGCAGAAGGCCGTGGCCGACGCGGTCATCCGCGCGCCCTACGCGGGCTACGTCAGCAACCGCCCCGTCGCCGTCGGCGAGTACGTCACGCCGGCCTCGGTCGTGGCGACCGTGCTCAGGACGAACCCCATCAAGTTGCAGTTACTCGTCCCCGAGGCGGACGCGCCGCACCTCCGGCCGGGCATGGGCGTCTCGCTCGAAGTGGACGCGTTCAGGGACAGGAAGTTCGCGGGCAGCGTGTCGTCGGTCAACCCGGCCATCGACCCCGTTTCGCGCTCGGCGACCGTCGAGGCGCTCGTGCAGAACCCGGACAACGCGCTCCGCTCGGGGATGTTCGCCACCGCCCGCATCGCGCGCGAGGGCGGGAGCCGCGCCGTCTACGTGCCGCGCGCCGCCGTCGTCAACGACCAGAACACGCAGTCATACCGCGTCTTCGTCATTCAGGGCGACACGGCCCGCCTGCGCGTCGTACAGCTCGGGAGTGAAGAGGGCGACCAGATTCAAATCCTCTCGGGCGTCGAGCCCGAAGAGACGGTCGCGACCGGCAACCTCCAACAACTCTTCGAGGGCGCGCGCGTCCGCGTCGGGCAGTAGTTCAAAGTTACCAGTTGGAGGTTCGAGGTTAAGAACCTGTCCCGACTTTGAGCTGTGAATTTTGAACTCGGAACTTTGAGCTAGGGAAGCGTTATGCAGAAGCTAGCAGAGATTTGCGTCAGGCGGCCGGTCTTCGCCACCGTCATCGTTTTGCTGCTGACGGTCGTCGGCGGCTTCGCCTTCTTCACGCTCGGGGTCGACCGCTTTCCCAAGATCGACCTCCCGACCGTCAACGTCTCGACCACGCTTCAGGGCGCCGCGCCCGAGGAGATGGAGACCGAGGTTACAGACCTCATCGAGGGCGTCGTCAACACCGTCCCCGGCATCGACGAGATGCGCTCGACCTCTTCGCAGGGGCGCTCGCAGGTCACGATCACCTTCAACCTCGAAAAAGACCCGGACATCGCGACGCAGGAGGTGCGCGACAAGGTCTCGACCGTCATCAACCGCCTGCCCGAGACGGCCGACGCCCCCGTCGTCACCAAGTCCGACCCCGACTCGCAGCCGGTCATCCAGTACGCCATCAGCGCGCCGCGCTCCTCCATCGAACTGACCGACCTCGTGCAGAACGAGATTCAGGAGCGCATGGAGTCCGTGGACGGCGTCGGCGAGGTCGTCATCTTCGGCGGCCGGACGCGCCAGATTAAGGTCTACCTCGACCCGGGGCGGCTGCGCGCCTACAACCTCTCGACGACCGACGTGGTCAACGCCCTGCGCGCGCAGAACCTCGAACTGCCCGGCGGCAACTTGCAGGAGGGCGCGAAGGTCGTCTCGCTGCGCACGATGTCGAGGGTGCACGACGTGGAGGGGTTCGGCCAGATCGTCGTCACCACGCGCAACAAGTACCCCGTCAAGATTAACGACGTGGGGCGCGTCGAAGACACGGGCGCCGACCCGACCTCGGCGGCGTCTCTGAACGGCACGCCGTCGGTCTCGCTCGCCGTGCGCAAGCAGTCGGGGGCGAACACTGTCGCTGTCATCAGCGCCATCAAGGCGCGCATGGCCGAGATTCAGCCGCTGCTCCCGCCCGACCTGAAGGTCGCCGTCACGCGCGACCAGTCGGAGTTCATCGAAACCTCTCTGCACGCCATCGAGGAGCACCTCATCATCGGCGGCCTGCTCGCGGCCGTCATCGTCTTCCTCTTCCTGTGGAACTTCCGCTCGACGGTCATCGCCGCGCTCGCCATCCCCGTTTCCATCATCTCGTCCTTCGCCGTCATCGCGTGGCTCGGCTACTCGCTCAACCAGATGACGATGCTGAGCCTGACGCTGATGGTCGGCATCGTGATTGACGACGCCATCGTCGTGTTGGAGAACATCTACCGCTTCGTCGAGGAGAAGGGGCTCCACCCGTTTCAGGCCGCGATAGAGGGCACGCGCGAGATCGGCCTCGCCGTCATGGCGACGACGCTCAGCCTGCTCGCCGTCTTCATCCCCGTCGGGTTTATGACCGGCATCGTCGGCCGCTTCATGTCGTCTTTCGGCTTAACTTCGGCGGCGGCCATCGCCGTCTCGCTCATCGTCTCGTTCACGCTGACGCCGATGCTCGCCGCGCGCTGGATCAAGCCGCGGAAGGAGGAGTTGACGCCCGAGGGGATGCCTCTGGCGAGCGTGGACGCGGCGGGCGCGGGCGGCGGCGAGGCGAACAACCACCACGTCGTCCCCGACCGCGCGAACCCGAACGCCGACTTCAAGGAGGACGAGGCGCACGGCGCTCCGCAGCGCCACTCGTCGAAGGAGGGTCGCTTCTACGCGCCCATCGACCGCGCCTATACGTGGATGCTCAAGTGGTCGATGGCGCACCGCTGGGCCATCGTCGCCATCTGCGTCGTGGTCGTCATCTCCATCGTGCCGCTCTACCGCTGGGTCGGCTACAACTTCCTGCCCGACGAGGACGAGTCGGCCTTTCAGGTCTCTCTGCGGATGCCGCAGGGGACGAGTCTGCCCGCGACGCAGTCCGTCCTCGAACGCATCGCGCGCGACATACGCGAGCAGACGCCGGGCGTGAAGGACACGCTGGCGCTCGCGGGCTTCGGGCGCGGCGGCGGCCCGAACGGCGGCACCATCAACGTCAGCCTCAAGCCGGTCGAGGAGCGCGAACAGTCGCAGGCCGAACTCATCAACCGCACGCGCCAGATGATTCAGAAGCGCAAGTACCCGAAAGATTTTCAGATCGGCGTCTCGGGCACTTCGTCCATCGGCGCGAGCATCGGGCTGGGGCGCGGCGGCTCGTCGGTCGGCTTCTACATCAGCGGCACCGACATGGAGAAGCTCGACGACTACTCGAAGCGGCTCGTCGAACGCATCAAGGAGGACGACAAGAACTTCCGCGACGCCGACCGCTCGCTGACGCTCGGCAACCCCGAGGTGCGCGTGAACATCGACCGCCAGCGCGCGGCCGACTTAGGCGTCGAGGCGGGCGACGTGTCGCAGGCGCTCAACGTCCTCGCCGCCGGCCAGCGCGTCACGACCTTTAGCGAGAACTCGGAGCAGTACGACGTGGTCGTGCAGGCCGAGGAGGAGTACCGGCGCTCGCGCGAGAGCCTGCGGGATTTCACCGTCGGCTCCTCGACCGCGGGCGCGGTCAGCCTCGACCGTTTGGTGGAGCTGGAGTCGGGGACGAGCCCCGCGTCCATCGACCGCCTGAACCGGCAGCGGCAGGTGACGGTCTCGGCCGGCATCGCGCCCGGGGCTTCGGAGTCCGAGGCGGTGGAGGCCATCCAGCGCTACGCGCAGGAGTTGAAGATGGAGCCGGGCTACCGGACGGGCGTGACGGGTCAGTCCAGAGAGCTTGCGCGCGCGAACCAGTCGTTCATGCTCGCCTTCCTGCTCTCGTTCGTCTTCATGTACCTGATTCTGGCGGCGCAGTTCGAGTCGTTCATCCACCCCGTCACCATCTTGCTGACGCTGCCGCTCTCGGTGCCCTTCGCGCTGCTCTCGACGCTCATCGCGGGGCAGCGGCTCAACATCTTCTCGGCGCTCGGCATCCTGCTGCTGTTCGGCATCGTCAAGAAGAACGCGATTCTCCAGATCGACCACACGAACGAGCTGCGCTCGCACGGCATGGAGCGGTACAGCGCCATCATTCAGGCGAACCGCGACCGCCTGCGCCCCATCCTGATGACGACCATCGCGCTCGTCGCGGGCATGATTCCGCTCATCGTCGGCTCGGGCGCGGGCGCGGCGACCAACCGCTCCATCGGCGTGCTCGTCGTCGGCGGCCAGAGTCTGTGTCTGCTGCTGACGCTGCTCGCCGTGCCGGTCTTCTACTCGCTCTTCGAGGACGCGAAGGAGTCTTCGTTGTGGGGGCGCGTCGGCGCGCGCTTCGGCAAATTCGGCGGGGGCCTGCGCCGGCGCGCGGGCGAAGCCTACGCGTCGGTCGCGGCCGGCTTCTCGCGTAAGACAAAGCCGGCGGCAGGCGCGCTCCGCCGGCAGGACAACAAGGACAGGTATGCAGACCAGGCATCGGGTGATTGATATTTTTAGGAAGCGTCTAATCGCGGGGGGCACGCGCGCCGGTTTGGCCGCCGCGTTGGTCGCGGCGTCGCTGCTGGCGTCGCCGTCGGCCGCGCTCGCGCAGAACCAGACGCAGACGCCGCCGCCTTCGACGACGCAGCAGCCCGCGCCGCCCGCGGGCACGACGCCGCAGCAGCAGAACCCCGGCTCGCCGCCGCGGCCGACCACGCAACTGCCGCCCAACTCTTCGTCCGCGCCCGTCCGCCCCGACAACGAGGCGCAGCAGTCCACGCAGCCGCAGACCGGCCCCGAGCAGGAGCGGCAGCAGACGACCCCGAACACGCAGGGGCCGCGCCCGCCCTCGCCGCAGACGCCGGGGCAGACGCCGCCCGGCGGCACGACCTCGCCGCAGACCTCGACGCCCGCCGGCACCACACAGCCTCAGACGGGGACGAACCCCGGCGGCGCGCCGAACGTCAACCCGGGCGGCGTCCCGCAGACGCCGGGGCAGAACGTCGGAACCACCGGCGGCATCGCGCCCGCCGAGCTTCCGACCGAGCCGCCGCCGGTGGCCCCGAACTTCGAGGCGCCGCCGCGCCCGCTCCCCTCGGCCGAGCGCGTCGGCGTGGACATGATGGATCAGGCGGCGCTCTCTCTTAACGACGCCATCGCGCTCGCGCTTCAGAACAACAACGACATCGACGCTTCGCGCATCGACGTGCAGGTCGCCGAGTTCAACCTGACGGCGGCGCGCGGCGTCTACGACCCGGTCTTCTCTTCCGAGAGTTACTACGAGAGCCGCACGACGCCGACCAGCTCGACCATCGCGGGCGGCCTCAACGGCTCGGTGACGCAGAAAGACGTGACCGGCGCGGCGCGCTTCGGCGGGTTCTCGCCGTGGGCGGGCGGCGCCTACCAGCTCGACTTTTCGGGGACGCGCCTTCAGACCAACAACCAGAACGTGACGCTCAACCCGCAGTACCCTTCGGCGCTGACGTTCACCTACACGCAGCCGCTCCTGCGCGGGCTGCGCTTCGACCAGAACCGCCGCGCCATCGAGATTGCCAAGAAGAATCTTTCGCTGACCGACGCGCAGTTCCGCCAGCGCGCCATCGAGACCATCACGCAGGTCGAACAGGCTTACTGGGATTTGGTCTTCTCGCTCCGCAACCTGCAGGTGCAGATCGACGCCGTCAAGCAGGCGCGCACGCAGGTCGAGAGCAACCTGCGGCTCGTCCGCGAGGGCGTCATCGCGCCCATCGACATCGTCGCGGCCAACACGCAGGTGACGACCTTCGAGCAGAACGTCTACTCCGCGCAGGAGGCCGTGACGCGCGCCGAGAACACGCTGAAGACTCTCATCCTGCCCGACCGCACCGCGCCGCTCTGGTCGAAGCCGCTGACGCCCGTCACGCCCGTCAGCCTCGAAGCGCCCCGCGTGCCGCTGGAGCAGGCGACCGCCGCCGCGCTCAGGAGCCGGCCCGAGCTTTCGCAGCTTCAGGCGAGCGCCGACATCAACCAGATCGACGCGCGCTTCTTCCGCGACCGGACGCGCCCGCAGCTCGACCTCGTCGGCACCTACACCTCGGCCGGGCTCGCCGGCTCGCAGGTCACGCCGAGCGGCAACACGAGCAGCGGCGCGAACGCCATCCTGCGCACGCGCGTCAACGAGTTGTCGGCCATCGCGGGGCTTGAGCCGCTCCCGAACACGACGGCCGTCAGCACCGTGCCGGAGAACCTCGTCGGCGGCCTGACGCAGTCGCTCTCGAACCTCGCGCAGCAGGACTACCCGACCTACCGCGTCGGCGTGCGCGTCGAGCTGCCGCTCAGGAACCGCACGGCGCAGGCCAACTACGGCCGCACGCTCGCCGAAGGCCGCCGCATCCAGAACCTGCGCGCGCAGTTCGAGCAGCTCATCGAGGCCGACGTGCGCAACGTGGTGCAGGCTTTGCGCTCGGCCGAGGCGCGGCTCGCTTCGGCCGCCGCCGCGCGCGGCTCGGCCGAGTTGCAGTACGAGAGCGAGCAGCGGCAGTTCCGCGCCGGGACGACGACCATCTTCCTCGTCCTGCAAAGGCAGAACGAGCTGCTCGCCGCGCGCGGCCGCGAGCTACAGGCGCAGACCGACCTCAACAAGGCCATCGCCGAGTTTCAGCGCGCCACCGGCAACACGCTCGAAGCCAACAACGTGGCGGTGCGCACCGACAGCCCCGCGCGCGAACTCGAACTCCGCCCCGCGCAGGGCGCGGAGACGAAGGCCGCGCCCACGGCTCCCCCGACCGCAAGCTCGGCGGCGGGCGCGATGGGATTCAGACAGCGATGAGAATCGACGTTCCGGTTCAGTCCTCGCGGCGCTCGCGCGGCAGGTTGTTAACCGTCGCGCTCGCGCCGTTCTTGCTATTCGCGCTCGCAGTCTCGTCGGCGTGCGGTGCGAGGGAAGGCGTTGACGGCGGCGAGACGCCGGGCGTCGTCGTCGTCAACTCTCCGGCGGCCGGCGAGGTGCGGCGCGTGCTCGTGAGGGAAGGTGAGCGGCTCAAAAAGGGCGACGCCGTCGTCGAGATCGTCGTCCGCTCCGAGACGGCCGCCGCGCCGACGCCGCGCGGCGAAGACCCCGTGGCGGCGGCCGGGCGCAACATCGCGTCGGCGCAGGCCGGGATTGACGCGGCGCGCTCGGAGGTCGTCCGCGCCGAGGTGGAGATGCAGCGCCTGACTCCGCTCGTCGCCGCCGGGCAGGCGTCGCAGGGCGAGTTGGACTTCGCGCGCTCCACATACGAACGCGCGCAGCAGCGTCTACAGAGCGCGCAGTCCGAGGCGCAGGCCGCGCAGTCGGGGCTCGTCGCGGCGCGGCAACCGGGCCGCGCGGCCACGCCCGCCCCCGCGCCTTCGGAGCAGGTCGTCTACGCGACCGCCACCTCCGACGGCACGGTCAGCGTACTCAGCGTGCGCACGGGCGCGCGCGTCACCGCGGGTCAGCCGCTGGCGACGCTGCGCGCGGAGAAGTAGCCGTGGACGCGACGACGCCCGAGGAGGCCAACATCGGCCCGCGCGAGCGGCGCAAGCGGCGCCTGCTCGGCATCGTCTCGCTGACGGTCGGCGTCGGCGTCGCGTTCCTCCTCGTCGTCTTCGCCGCGCCGCGCTGGTGGAGGCTCGTCGTCTTCTTCCCGCTGTGGATGGCGGGGCTCGGCCTGCTGCAAGCGCGCGAGAAGACTTGAATCGCGCTCGCCGCGCGCGGGGCGCGCAACATGGACGCGGGTGAAGAGCAGGTCGCCGACCGCGCGCTCGCGGCGCGCCTGCGCGAGAAGGCGTCGGCCGTTCACAGGCGCGCGCTCGGCGTCGCCGCCGCCATCACGCTCGTCGTGCTGCTCTTCCCAGACTTCGAGACCTGAATCTGAACAGGCCGGAGAAAAGGGAAAGGTCAAAGACCCGGCCCGCGTCGCTTCCCCCTTCGCGCCCGAAAAATCCCGGCGACGTAAATCTTGATATTGAATCTCTCCGCCGGTGCCCTGCGCGTGTTTATCGCAAGGCGTTTCCCGACAATTCTACCTCGCAGACTCACTCTCCTTTTCCGCCGGCCATAGCCTGACATCATTTCTAATTTCCTCCGGGGGGTGTCCGACTTCTTCGTGAAGCGTCGTCTCTCTCGTCACCCACCGTCTCACGGACTCGGAGGAGCGTGCCTTCTGTAAATTCCATGAAATGAAACGCGGGTCATTACGCATTCATTAGTGAGAGCCGCTTAGTAGTGTCGTTAACGAGCCCGGGATTCGCCCTCAGCCGCCGCGGAATCTCAAGCTTCTGCCGCGGAAAACCCTGCTCGGGCACACGCCGCCCCGGCAAACGAATTCTCAGAAAGACGAGGACATTAAAGCCATGCGACACACAGCCACCGCCCTGGTTCTGATGGTAGTTACGTGTCTGGCCGCGTCCGACGCGCGCGCCTGGAGCAAGGCCGGGCACATGGTCACGGGGGCCATCGCTTACTACGACCTGAAGGCCAATGACAGGCAGACCCTCGACCGCGTCATCAACATCCTCAGAGAGCACCCGTTTTACGAGGAGAGGTGGCTGCCGGCCATCACGGCCCTCTCGGCCAGCCCCAACAACGTCGTCGGCGACTTCAACGACACCGAAGGGCTGTTCCTGTTTATGTACGCCGCGCGCTGGCCGGACGACATCCGCGGCGACCCTGACCTGCATTGCGGCGACTGCCATTTCGTCAACTTCCGCTTTCGCCCCACACAGCCCGGCGCTTCACTCGTCAGCATCGGGGGCCAACTCCTCGACGCTTTCGACGGGAACATCGGCATCGCGCGCGGCAACGGCACATGCGAGGAGAGGGCGATGGCCATCAGTTGGGTCTTGCACCTGACGGGCGACGTTCACCAGCCGCTCCACACCGCCGCGCTCGTCACGCAGGAGTTCCCGCAGGGCGACCGCGGCGGCACGCGCTTCTTCATCCGCGCGACGAGCAGTTCCCAGACGATTAGCCTGCACAAATTCTGGGACGACACGATCATGGGCTCCGAGCGCTTCAGGTCTGTGAACAACAGGGCCCTCGGGTTGATGTCGAGGGCGACGCTGACACGTGCCGCGCTCAGTAACGCCGAGCTGCGCGAGCCGGCGTTCAGACAGTGGGCTCGCGCGGAGAGCTTCCCCGCGGCCCGGCAACAGGGTTACGTCAACGGGACGCTCCGCAGCGGCACCAGCAGTAACGGCCGCGTGCTTCCGCAGGGCTACGCCGCCACGGCCCAGCCCGTCGCCGAGAGGCGCGCCGTGCTCGCGGGCTACCGGATCGCCGACCTGCTGAAGAACCTGCCCGAGTGTGGTGCGACGCCCTAGTGCGCGTCGTCGCCGCAGTGACTCTGGAAAGAGTAAGGCGGTCAACACTCATGAACCTGAAAACTACGAAGCCGGTGCTCGAATTCGCCGAGAGGGCAAGCCCTTCGCGTTCAGCCACGGCCTGTTCGACTTCGACGACGGGCAGTTCGGCCTCGTCACCGTCAACGACGACGGGGGCCCGACGGTGCAGGTCATCATCAGGGGCAGACAGATGCAGAACGAGCTGGTCTCCTTCACCTTCGACTCGCCACGCGCGGCCGGTTGAGGCGGCAACTCGGCGGCCTCACGGCCTCGCCCTACGTTCCGCAGAAGGTCTGGAGCACGCGTTCGTGTTCCGCCGGCGGGTCGGCGTAGCGCGCGAAGGCGGGTTGAGCGTCGAAGGGGTTCGACAACACCGTCGCCAACTCGTGGAACGGGGCGAAGTCGTCTTCGTCTACGGCCGCGCGGATGACCGCTTCGACGAGATGGTTACGCGGGATGAAAGCCGGATTCGCCGCCAGCATCGAGAGGCGTCGCGCGGCCGAGTCTGTCGGCTCCTGCCCGAGCCGGCGTCGCCACCGCGCCGCCCATTCGTCGTAAGCAGAAGGGTTCGCGAACAGGCTGCGCACGTCGGCGCATTCCTCCTGACCGGACGCCGCCTCGCTCAGCCGGCGGAACGTGAGGGTGTAATCGGTGCCGTCCGTAGCCATCGCCTGCAACAGGTCACGCCCGAGTTCGGCGTCCTCCTCGTGTTCCGTGAGCAGGCCGAGCTTCCGTCTTAGCCCTCCCAGATACGCCCGTTCAAAAATATTCCGGTACGCGTCGAGCGCCTGTTCCGCCTCGGCGATTGCCGCGTCCGTGTCTTCGGAGAAGAGGGGCAGCAGGCACTCCGCGAGGCGGGCCAGATTCCACTCGCCGATGGCGGGCTGCATGGAATACGCGTAACGTCCTTGCCGGTCGATGGCGCTGAAGACGGCTCCCGGGTCGTACGCGTCCATGAAGGCGCAGGGGCCGTAGTCGATAGTTTCCCCGGCGATTGAAGTGTTGTCCGTATTCATCACGCCGTGGATGAACCCGACGAGCATCCACGCGGCAATCAACTCCGCCTGCGCCCTGACGACGGCGTCGAGGAGCGCGCGGTACGGCCGCTCCGAGCCGGCCGCTTCCGCGTAGTGTCGTGCGACGACGTGGTCGGCCAGCAGCCGCACGCCTTCCACGTCCCCGCGGCTGGCGAAGAACTGAAAGGTGCCCACACGTATGTGACTGGAGGCGACGCGGGTCAGGACTGCGCCCGGAAGGACTGTCTCCCGAATCACCGTCTCGCCGGTCGTCACCGCGGCCAGCGCGCGGGTCGTGGGGATGCCCAGCGCCGCCATCGCCTCGCTGACCACGTACTCGCGCAAGACCGGCCCCAGCGCGGCCCGCCCGTCGCCGCCGCGCGAGTACGGCGTCCGTCCCGCGCCTTTGAGCTGTACGTCGCGCCGTACGCCGTCCCCGTCGATTAGCTCGCCGAGGAGGATGGCGCGGCCGTCCCCGAGCCGCGGCACGAACGTGCCGAACTGGTGCCCCGCGTACGCGGCGGCGATGGGCTCGGAACCGTCGGCGACGTGATTGCCCGCCAGCACCTCGACGCCTTCCTCGCCGGCGAGCAGGCCGGGGCTCAGGCCGAGCCGGGCGGCCAGCGGCTCGTTCACACGAATGAGACGCGGGGCCCTGACCGGAGTGGGCGAGACGCGCGCGAAGAAACGCTCGGGCAGCCGCGCGTACGTGTTGTCGAAAGGAAAAGGAACTGACATCGGTGGCTTTGTTTATTGTATCGTCGAGTACGCGCGGAAACATTCGCCGCTGGCGCGACGCTCCCGCTCCCCTTGCACGGCCGTCGTTGGTCGCTTCAGAGGATACCTGAGGGTTGCGGGAATCTCACCCCGGCACTACGGTTCTTGATTGGTGGTGGCCGATTTGGCAACATCTGTCAGAGGTTCAATCGCGAGGAAGGAATTAGTCGCACATGTCTCCACGTCCGTTGTTACGGCTGTTCGGCGCGGGTCTCCTCGCAGCCTCGTGTCTCGCCAACGCCGCGTTCGCGCAGGCGGGCGGGGATGCGCAGACGCAGGAACTCGTCCGGCGGCTGCGAGAGGGGGACAGGCGCGACCGCGTCACCGCCGCCGAGGAGATAAAGGGTCTCGGGGCGGCGGCGAAAGCCGCGGTGCCCGCGCTGGCGGCGGCGCTCAAGGACGCCGACGACGACGTACGTAAGACGGTGGCCGAGGCCCTCGGCAGGATGGGGCCGGAGGCGAAGTCGGCCGTGCCCGCGCTCGCCGACGCGCTGAGAGACGGCAACAGTCTGGTGCGAAGCAACGCCGCCTTCGCGTTAGGGCAGGTCGGCGCGGAGGCCGAACCGGCCGTCCCGGCGCTGACCGTGCTGCTGAAAGACGAAAGCCCGTGGGCGCGGGGCGGCGCGGCGCGCGCGCTGGGGAGAATCGGCGGCAGCGCCAAAGCTTCCGCGCCGGCGCTGGCCGAGTTGTTGAAAGACCAGAGCGAAGGCGTCCGCAGGGACGCGGCCGAGGCGCTCGGGCGCTTCGGCGTCGACGCGAAGGCGGCGGCCCCCGCGTTGATTCTGTTGTTGAAAGACGCGAGCGCGTCGGCGCGCAAAGCCGCGGCGGAGTCCCTCGGCAGAATAGGGCCGGAGGCCAGAGGCGCGGTGCCCGCCCTGACGGATTCGATGAAGGACGAGGAGTTCGTCGTGCGGATGAACGCGGCTCAGGCGCTCAGGCGCATCGGGTTAGAGCCCGCGGAAGCCGTGCCCTTGTGGACGGCGGCGCTGAAGGACGCCAGCGAGCACGTCCGCAGGTTCGCCGCCGAGGCGCTGGCCGAGATGGGGCGCGAAGCGAAGCCGGCCGCGCCGTCGTTGACCGAGGCGTTAAAAGACCGGGACAGGTTCGTCCGCCTCAGCGCCGCGAAGGGCTTGGGCAACATCGGGGGCGAGGCGAGGGCGGCCGTCCCCGCTCTGGTCGAGCTGTTGAAGGACGAAGAGCCGCTGGTTCGCGCGGGCGCGGCCACGGCTTTGGGCAAGCTGGGCGGGGATGCGAGGGTGGCGCTGTCCGCGCTGAATGAACTTCAGAAGGACACGGCCACGGTCGTGAGACTGGCCGCCGCCGAAGCCATCAACAAAATCTCGTCCCACTGAACAATGCACATTCTATCCGTCGAAGCGGTCAGCAAAGACTACGGCCTGCGTCCCGTTCTGGAGAACGTCAGCCTCGGCCTCGACAGCGCCGACCGCGTCGGCGTGGTCGGCGTCAACGGCTCCGGCAAGACCACGTTCCTCCGCCTCGTCTCCGGCGACGAAACGCCGGACACCGGGCGCATCACTTTCGCCGACGGCGTCACCGTCGGATACCTGCCGCAGAATCCGCCGTACGCCGCGGAGGCGACCGTTCTGGAAGCCGTCTTCGCCGCGAGCGACGCCAGAATGAAGCTGCTGCTGGACTACGAGCGCGCCTGCGGCGAACTCGCGGCCAGAGGCGGCGACGAGCAGCGCGCGTTGGATCGCGTGTCCGAGTTGGGTCGCCAATTGGAAGCCTCGGGCGCGTGGGAGTTGGAGACGAACGCGCGGACGGTGCTCGGCAGGCTGGGCATCAACGACACGAACGCGCGGATGGGCACGCTCTCCGGCGGGCAGCGCAAGCGCGTCGCGCTCGCGCACGCGTTGATAGAACGCCCGGGCCTCCTCATCCTCGACGAGCCGACCAACCACCTCGACGCCGAGACCATCTCGTGGCTCGAAGATTATCTGAACGGCTACGCCGGCGCGCTCCTGCTCGTCACGCACGACCGCTACTTCCTCGACCGCGTGACGACGCGGATCATCGAAGTCGACCGGGGCTCGGTGCAGACGTTCGACGGGAACTACGCTTACTACCTTGAGAAGAAAGAGGAGCAGGAGAGCGCGCGCGCCTCCGAGGGGCAGAAGCGTGAGATGCTGATTCGGCGCGAGCTGGCGTGGCTGCGGCGCGGCGCAAAAGCGCGCACGCGAAAGTCGAAGTCACGCGTCGAGCGCGCCGAAAATCTCATCGCGCAACCCAAAGAGACGGCCGCCGCCGCACTCGACATGGCGGTCGGCTCAAGCCGTCTGGGGAAGAAGGTTCTTGAGCTGCGCGACATCAGGAAGTCTTACGACGGCCGCGTGCTGATCGGCGGCTTCAGCCGCACGCTCAGGCCGGGCGAGCGCGTCGGCGTCATCGGCCCGAACGGCGCGGGCAAGACGACGCTGCTCGAAATCATCGCCGGCAGAATCGCGCCGGACGCGGGCTCTCTCGAAGTGGGGCAGACCGTCCGCATCGGGTACTACGATCAGGAGAGCCGCGCGCTAGACGAAGGCGAGCGGGTGATAGATTACATCCGCGCGGTCGCCGAACGGATCGAGACCGCGGACGGCGCGGTCATCACCGCCGGACAGATGCTCGAACGATTCCTCTTCACCGGCGCGATGCAGTACTCGCCGATAGCCAAACTCTCGGGCGGCGAGCGCAGGCGGCTCTACCTCCTGCGCGTGCTGATGGGCGCGCCGAACGTCCTGCTGCTGGACGAGCCGACCAACGACCTCGACATCCCGACCCTCATCACGCTGGAAGACTATCTGGACAACTTCCCCGGGAACCTGATCGTCGTCAGCCACGACCGTTACTTCCTCGACCGCACCGTCGAGCACATCTTCCGCTTCGAGGGCGGGGGCGGCCTGCGCGAGTACCCGGGGAACTATTCGGCCTTTCTCGAAGCGCGCCGCGACGAGGAGAACGCCGCCGCGCCCGCCTCGTCTTCGCCCTCGGCGTCATCGCGAACCGCGGGACGGCAGGGCGACGCGTCGCCGCCCGCCAAACGCAAGCTGTCGTTCAAAGAGCGGAAAGAGTTGGAGGCGACCGAGGCGCGCGTTCAGGCGGCCGAGGGGCGCGTGGCCGAGATAGAGGCGGAACTGTCCGCCAACGCGAGCGACGCCGGAGTCGTCCACCGGCTCTACGAGGAGCGCAAACAGTTAACGGGGCAGTTGGCGAGCGACCTCGAACGGTGGGCGGAACTCGCGGAGTTCGAGTGAGTGAGTGAAAACGTCTTGCTTGTTTCTGTTTCGCGGCGTGGCGCAGTAAAAATCCGACTTCGGGAATAATATCCTTCCCGCCTTCATGCACGACCATTCGACCTTCACCCCACATCTTCGTACTTCCCGGCGTTTCACGTCCGGCGGGGTCTGGCACGCTACGTGTTAAGTGGACGGCGGGTCTTTATTTTGTTTCGGCATAGAAGGAGATTTATTCGTGTTCAAAAGAGCGCTCGCAGTAATGATTTCGGTAATACTCTTGTCGTTGACCGCCGGCTACCAGCCGGCACGCGCACAAGCGCCGGGGGCCGCGCGGGCCGCCGAGGAGACGCGCGCCGCCGTGCAGAAGTTGGGCGTCGGGACTAAGACGCGCGTCGAGGTCAGGCTGCAAGACGGCACCAAGCTGCGCGGCCGCATCAGCGCGGCCGGGGATGACGCCTTCACCATCACGGACTCGAAGACGGGCGCGCCCCGGACGGTGGCGTACGCCGACGCGGCGCGCGTGAAGAAGGCGGGTGGCGGCCTCTCGGCACGGACGTGGATAATCATCGGCGCGGCGGCCGCGGCGGCCGTCATCGTCGGGGTGACGGTCATTCAGCCCATCGTCTGCGACGGCGGCGCGGGTTGTTGAGCGAATACGTTCTCAACGTTCGAGTATGCTGTCGAGTTCGGAGAAGAACCCGAAGAAGTCTTTAAATGATTCCTAAAACTTAGAATAATTCCTGAACCGTGGCCGGCCGTCGAGAGTGTAAGGGAGGGTAATGAACGCCGACGCGGCGAGACTCTGGGAGCGATTGGCGGGCGCGTACCTGTCCGGCATGGACAACGCTTCGCCCAAGCCGCTGCCCGTCACCGGGCTCTACTCCTTGAGAGGGAGGAGATCATGATTCTGCGGCGGGGCGCAATCACTCAATGTACCGTAACTTAGACCCGGAGAAAATTCTCGACACTATCGGGACGCTCAGCAGAAGGATTGAAGAGCGGTTCCCCGGCGCGGGACTCGGCAAGGTTTGTCAGGAGCTGCTGACAATCGCCGGCGAATCACAGAGGCGCTCGGCCTGGATAGCCAAGCCGCAAAGGTCTCTGCGAGTTATCATGGGCGCGCTGGTGACGATTATTATCAGCGTCCTCCTTTTTGTGCTGGCGAACGCCTCGTGGCCCCGGGACGGCTTCGACCTCGTCGTGCTGGTGCAGGTCTCGGAGGCCGGTCTGAATGTTTTCCTCCTCCTCAGCGCGGCGGTTCTGTTCCTGTTCACCGCGGAGACGCGCGTCAAGCGCCGCCGCGCGCTCAAAGCGATTCACGAGCTGCGGGCGCTGGCGCACGTCATAGACATGCACCAGTTGACGAAAGACCCCGAGCGGCTGATGGCCCGCGGGACGGAGACTCCTTCTTCGCCCAAGCAGAACCTGAGCCCGGCCGAATTGGGTAGGTATCTGGACTATTGCAGTGAGATGCTGTCTCTCATCGGGAAGCTCGCCGCGTTGTACGTGCAGAAGTTCGACGACCCGGTGGCGCTCGCCGCGGTCAACGAGGTGGAAGATTTAACGACGGGGCTCTCGCGCAAGATTTGGCAGAAGATCATGATCATTAATTCCGACGCAGTAAAAGCGGGCGTCTGACAACCTACCCTCTGCGGAAAAGGAGACTCGACATGAAGCGTGCCCTTCTCGTGATCGCGTTGCTGTCGTTCGGCTCGGTCGCCGCCGCGGGCCAGTCGGGCCACGCGGGTCAGGAAAAGAATCTGCGCGGGCTGAAAGGTCTGCGGCTGGTCGTGATGTTCGCCCGTGCGGACGCCATCGAGGAAGCCGAACGGCCGGCAATCTTAAAACTCGTCGAGGCCGACGCGACCGCGAAGCTCGAAAAAGCCGGCATACCCTTGCTCCGCTATGCCAACGAGATTGAGGACGCCGGCTCGCCCCAACTCATCGTCCACATCACGTTGGACAAGCCGAATGGTTTCGTCTACCCGCTCGTGACGAAGGTGAAGCTGCTCCAACGCGTTAGTCTCGCGCGCGACCCGTCGATACAGACCGACCTCGCGACGTGGGAGCAATGGGGAGTCGGCGGCCCGACTTTGACCGTCGAGATGATCCGCAGTCAGGTGGCCACGGAAATCGATCAGTTCGTCAGCGATTACCTCGCCGTAAACCCGAGGCAGCGCGCGAGCGCCGGCAATCACTGACTATAAGACGTTCATCAGGCGGCGAAACTCCTCGCGCCTGCTCAAGACCATGTTCGCGAGCCGCGCGAGGGCGGACGGGGGCGTCGCCTCGTCGACGAAGCGGTAGCGGAAGAGCGTCTCGCGGCAGTCTCGGGCTTCGCGGAAGAGCACGTCCTGCGTGAAGTTGCCCCAGCGCTCAGGCCCGATGAGTTCGACGACGCCGCCGGCGTGCGCCGAAGGCAGCAGCATGTTCGAGCCGTGGACGCCGACGACGACGTGGCTCGCCGCGTAGCGTTCGCACCAGCCGCGCTCGGCGGCTTCGTCGAGCGCCGGTCGCCGCAGGTC
>JBEVKV010000630.1:0-4884 GCA_040509515.1 Pyrinomonadaceae bacterium
GCGCCGGCAACTCCGCGACCAGACCGTCCTGCGTGAGCAGGACTCTCACCCGCGCGTCTTCGAGGATGAAACCGAGCCGCTCGGCCGGGTACGCCGGGTCTAGGGGGACGTAAGCCCCGCCGGCCTTCAAGACGCCGAGCAGCGCGACGACCAGCTCACTTGAGCGCTCCATCATCACGCCGACGAGCGCCTCCGGCCCGACGCCCAGCGCGCGCAGGTAGTTCGCCAGGTGCCCGGCGCGGCGGTCAAGCTCGGTGTAGGTCAAACGCTCTTCACCGAAGACGAGCGCGACGGCCTCGGGCGTGCGCTCGGCCTGCTCCTCGAAAAGCTGGTGCAGGCACTGGCCGCGCGGGTAGTCGGCGGCCGTGTCGTTCCATTCGACGAGCAGCCGGCGCTCCTCGGCGTCCGTCAGCAACGGGAGTTGCGAGAGGCGACGGCCCGGGTCATCGACCACGCCGCGCAAAAGCGTCTCGAAGCGGCCCGCCATGCGCTCGACGGTCGCCGCGTCGAAGAGGTCTGTGTTGTACTCCCACGAGACTAAAATCTCGTCGCCGGCCTCGGCCGCCGCCAGACTCAGGTCGAACTGCGCGACGCGGTGTTCGAGCGCGACCGACTCAAGGTTGAGTCCGCCCACACGCATCCGCGCGCCCTCCTCGCCGAGGGCGAAGGCCGCCACGCCTTCCAGCCGCAGCGCAGCCGTCTGCTGTAGGACGAACATCGCCTGAAAGAGCGGCGAGCGGCTCTGGTCGCGTTCCGGCTGTAGGCGCTGGACGAGCAACGGGAACGGATAGTCCTGATGCGCGAAGGCGTCGAGCGCCGTGCGTCTCACCTGCGCCAGCAGTTCCTCGAATGTCGGGTCGCCCGAGAGGTCTGCGCGCAGCACGAGCGGGTTGACGAAATAGCCGACCACGCCCGCGTCGGCCGCGCGGCCGCGTCCCGCCGCGGGCGAGCCGACGACGACATCGTCCTGCCCCGTGTGCCTCGACAGCAAGACCTGAAAGGCTGTCAGCAGGAGCGTGTGGAGCGTCGCGCCGCTCTCGCGTTCCAGTGCTTTGAGCCGGCGCGCCAGCCCCGCGTCGAGCCGCGCCGCGTGCGACGCGCCGCTGAAGGTCTGGACGGGCGGGCGCGGCCGGTCGGTCGGCAAATCGAGGACGGGAAGCTCGCCCCCGAGCCGTTCGCGCCAGTAGTCCCAGAGCCTCGCGCCTTCAGCGCCTTCGAGCGCGCGCCGCTGCCGCCGCACGTAGTCTTCATAACGCCCCGCGGGCGGCGGCAGCGCGGCGCGCTCTCCGCGCCGACCCGCGTCGTAGAACGCGCCCAGCTCGCTCACGAGGACGGCCAAAGACCAGAAGTCGATGACGATGTGGTGCGCCGCGAGCAGGAGGACGTGCTCGTCGTCGGCACGCCTGAGCAGGCTGACGCGGAAGAGCGGCCCCGCCGAGAGGTCGAACGGTCGGTGCGCGCGCTCGGCCAACAGTTCTCGCAGCGCGGGCTCGTCGAGGTTCGCCGCGTCGAGTTCTTCGTAAAGGAACTGCGCGTGCTCGTTCACGCGCCGGACGGGGACGCCTTCGCGCGCCTCGAAAGTCGTACGCAGCGACGGGTGGCGCGCGACCAGCTCGCGGAAAGACTCGCGCAGCACGCCCGCGTCGAGCGGGCCGCGCACGCGCGCCGCGGCGGTCACGTTGTAGGCCGCGCTGTCGGGCGCGACGCGGTGCAGGAACCAGAGCGCCTCCTGCCCGTGAGAGAGCGCGTGCGTCTCGGCTGCGTCCGTCTCTTCGACCGCGACTGGCGGCGCGGCCTCGGCCAGCAACAGCCGGACGCGCGCCGCCAGCTCCGAGAGGCTCTCGCCGCCCAACAGTTCCGCCACGGGGAAGGCGACGCCGAATCGTGACTCGATGCTGTGCGCCAACTCGACGGCCTGAAGAGAGTCGAGCCCGTAACCGATGACGGACTTGTCCGCGTCTATCCGCTCCGCGGCGACGCCGAGCCGCGCGGCCAACTCCGCGCGCAGACAGCCTTCCACGTCACCCGCGTCTGCACGCGCGCCGGCCCCTTCGGCGTCTGTCACGCCGGTTCCTTCAAACTCGGTCGCGCGCCAGAGGCCGAGCGGCTCGAACTGCCCGGCGAGAAACATCTCGCGCGCGGCGCGGCGCTGCACCTTGCCGCTCGAAGTCTTGGGCACGCCCCCGGGCTTGACCAGAACGACGGCGCCGGGCTGCACCTCGAACTCTTCGGCGAGCGCGCGGCGCACGCCTTCGATAAGCTCGTCGTGGCCGGCGCTCGCGCGCCGCTCCACCTCCTGCACGACGATTAGCCTCTCCTCGCCGCCCTCTTCGACCGAGAAGGCCGCGCCGCAGCCCGGCCGCAGCGAAGGGTGACTCTCTTCGGTCGCGCGCTCCACGTCGTGCGCGTAGAGGTTGCGCCCGCGGATGATGATGAGGTCTTTGAGGCGGCCCGTGATGAACAGCTCGCCGCCCGCGTCGAAGCCGAGGTCGCCCGTCCGCAGGTAAGCGCCGCGGCTCTCGTCCGCGAGGTGTGCGTGGAAGGTGTGCGCGGTCTCGTCGGGCCGGCCCCAGTAGCCGCCGGCGACGCTCGGCCCGCCGACCCAAATCTCGCCGACCTCGCCGGCCGCGCACGGCCGCAGAGTTTCGGGATTGACGACGATGACCTCGTGACCCTCGCCGGCCGCGCCGCACCCGACGAGGCGGCGCGTCTCCTCGACGCCGCCCGACGCCTCGACCGCGACGTTGCGTTCAAGCTCGTCACGGCTCACCTCCAACACGGACGGGGCGCGCCCCGCCGCCGACGCCGTCACGAGCAGCGTGCTCTCGGCCAGCCCGTAGCAGGGGCGGAAGGCTTCGCGGCGGAAGCCGCACGCGGCGAAGGCGGTGGCGAACCGCTCAAGCGTCTCGGCGCGGACGGGCTCCGCGCCGTTGAAGGCGACCGTCCAGCTACTCAAGTCCAAGCGGGCGCGCTCCTCCTCGCCGACCTTGCGCGCGCAGAGGTCGTAGGCGAAGTTAGGCCCGCCGCTCGTCGTCGCGCCGTAGCGCGAGATGGCGCGGAGCCAGCGCGCGGGCTGTTGCAGGAAGGCGGCCGGCGACATCAGGACGCACCGCGCGCCGACGTAGACGGGCTGGAGCACGTTGCCGATGAGCCCCATGTCGTGATAGACCGGCAGCCAGCCGACAATCACCGACTCTTCCGTCTGCCCGAAGGCGCGGCGGATCAGCTCCTCGTTGCGGAGCAGGTTGCCGTGCGTCACCATCACGCCCTTCGGCGCGGCCGTCGAGCCCGACGTGTACTGGAGAAAGGCCAGCGTCTCGGCGGACACGTCCGTCATCTCCCAGTCTTCGCGGCCGTCGCCGTCGCCGGGCTCGGCGACCGAGCCCCAGCGCAGCGCACTCAACTCCGGGGCCTGCTCGCAGAGCTGTTCGAGCCGTGACAGGATGGCGGGCGTGGTGAGCGCCACGCTCGCGCGCGCGTCGGCCACGATGGAGCGCAGCCGCAGAAGGCTCCGGTTGAGCCGCGGCGGGTAGGCCGGGACGGCGACCGCCCCCGCGTAGAGACAGCCCCAGAAGGCCGCGTTGTAATCCAGCCCCGGCGGGTAGAGCAGCAGCACGCGACGCCCGCGCGCGCCGGCCCGCTGAAGCCAGCCGGCGACGGCGCGCGCACGCGCGTCGAGTTGCCCGTAGGTCAGGTGCTCCTCCTCCGCATCGCCGTCGGTCAGGAAGGTGTAGACGAGACGGTCGGGCGTGGCCTGAGCGCGGGCGCGCAGGAGGTGGACGAGGCTCGCGGCCTCGGTCAACTCGCCGGTTCCCTCGGGCGGCATGGTTGTTATCTTCGACATCGTCAGACTGCCGTCCGCGTGCGGACGCTCCTGCTTGTTCGGATAGCTCGGGCGCGGCGGGTCGTGCTCACAGCTCACCCTCTTCCAGCGGCTGTCCCACGGCGACGAGCTGCGCCGCGCCGTTCGCCGCCCAGCTCAACGTCTCGACGTGCTCGGCGATGGCCGCCACGGTCGGCTGCTCGAAGATGAGCCGCAGCGGCACGTCGACCCCGAAGACCTCCCTGATGCGCAGCACGACCTGCGTGGCGAGCAGCGAGTGGCCGCCGAGCCGGAAGAAGTTGTTGTGAAGCCCGACCCGCTCGACGCCGAGCACCTCGGCCCAGACGCCCGCGAGTAACTGCTCGACGGGCGTGCGCGGCGGCTCGTAGGCCGTGCCCTCGTCGCCGCCCCCGGCCTCGGGCGCGGGCAGCGCGCGGCGATCAATCTTGCCGTTCGGCGTCAGCGGCAGAGAGTCGAGCGGCACGAAGCGCGACGGCACCATGTACTCGGGCAGCCGCCGCCGCACGAAGTCGCGCAGCTCGCCGGCCGCGACCGCTTCGTCGGCACCGACCACGTAAGCGACCAACTGAGCGTCGCCCGCACCCTCGCCGCGCACCACCGCCACGCACTGCCGCACGGACGGGTGCGCGCCGAGCGCCGCCTCTATCTCTCCCAACTCGATGCGGAATCCGCGCAACTTCACCTGAAAGTCGGCGCGGCCGAGGAAGTCGATTCGCCCATCGTCGAGATAGCGCCCGAGGTCGCCCGTGCGATAAAGCCTCCCGCCGGGCACCGCGGAGAACGGGTCGGGGACGAACCTCTCAGCCGTCAACCCGGGACGCCGCAGGTAGCCTCGCGCCAGCCCTGCCCCGCCGAGGTACAACTCGCCCGCCACGCCCACCGGCACCGGCCGCCGGCTCGCGTCGACCAGGTAGGCTTGCGTGTTCGCTATCGGCCGCCCGATGGTCACCCGCCCGCCACCCTCACTCGCGACTACGTCGAAGGTCGAATAAGTCGTGTCCTCCGACGGGCCGTAGAGGTTGAGCACGCGCCGCGCGCTC
>JBEVKV010000631.1:0-3652 GCA_040509515.1 Pyrinomonadaceae bacterium
AGCGCCGGGCGCGGCGTAAAGGTGGAACTGTTGGAGGAGATGACGGTGAAGAACATTCGCCCCATCCTCCTCGCGCTGTTCGCGGCGGTCGGCTGCATTCTGCTCATCGCCTGTTCCAACCTCGCCAACCTGACGCTGGCGCGCGGCACGGGGCGGCAGAAGGAGTTCGCGCTGCGGTCGGCACTGGGCGCGGGCCGCTGGCGGCTCGCGCGGCAGTTGCTCACCGAGACGACGCTGCTCGCCCTGTTGGGCGGCGGCCTCGGTCTGCTGCTCGCACGATGGGGGACGGACTTGCTGCTGGCGGTCAACCCGGGCGTGCTGCCGCGGGGCGAGGCGCGGCTCGACTCGACGGTGTTGCTGTTCACGCTCGGCGCGTCCGTGTTGACGGGGCTCCTGTTCGGACTCGCCCCGGCGTGGCAGATGTCGCGTCTTGACCTGCACACGGCGCTGAAGGAGGGCGGGCGTTCGGGCGGCGACGGCGCGAGCGCGCTGCGTGCGCGCAGCGTTTTCGTCGTCGTGCAGATGGCGCTGGCCCTCGTGTTGCTGGTCGGGGGCGCGCTCTTCATCAAGAGTTTTTATACGCTGCTTCAGGTCGACCCCGGTTTCAAGACTGAGAACCTGCTGACGCTCGAATACCGTCTGCCGCGCACCAAATACGTCGAAAGCTCCGCCCAGTGGGAATTTCATCGTCGGGTCATCGAGAATCTGAGGGCGGTGCCCGGCGTGCAGTCGGCCGCGCTCGTCAGGGGGCTGCCCTTAACCGGCAACAGCGCCTCTGTGCGCATCACGTTGCCCGACCGCGAGGCGCCGCCCAGAGGGCAGGAGCCGCAGATTCAGTTCAACACGGCGACGCCGGACTACTTCGCCACGATGGGCATCCCCTTCGTTCAGGGTCGCCTCTTCAACGACGGCGACCGGCTCGACACGCCCGAGGTCTTCATCATCAATCAGACGATGGCCAAGCGCTTCTGGCCCGGCCAAGACCCCGTCGGCAAGCAGATAAAAGTTGTCGGCGGCGACGACCCGCCCGCCACGGTCATCGGCGTCGTGGGCGACGCCAAGCACGACTGGCTGAGTGAAGAGCAGCGCCCGCAAATCTACAACGCCTACAGCCAGTCTCCGGGCTACTTCGCCACCGTCGTCGTCGGCACGAAGGTCGAGCCGATGAGCCTCTCCAAGTCCGTGCGCGAGGCCGTGTGGAAGGTGGACAAGGATCAGCCGGTGTGGAAGGTGCGGACGGTCGAGTCATTGATGGCGTACAACGTCTCCGACAAGCGTTTCCTGATGCTGTTGATGCTCGTCTTCGCGGTGCTCGCCCTGACCATCACCGCCATCGGCCTGTACGGGGTCGTCAACTACTCGGTCGGGCGTCGGACGCACGAGATCGGCATCCGCATGGCGCTCGGCGCGCGCGCCGTAGACGTGTTGAAGTTAATCGTCTCGCAGGGAATGCGGCTGGCGCTGACGGGGTTAGTCGTCGGGTTGATCGCGGCTTTCGTCCTGACCCGGTTCATACAAAGTCTGCTCTACGGGATTAGCGCGACCGACGCTCTAACTTTCGTGAGCGTCTCGGCGTTGCTGGCCGGCGTGGCGTTGCTGGCGTGCTACATCCCTGCGCGGAAGGCGACGAAAGTCGATCCGCTGATCGCGCTTCGACACGAATGACACGGGGAAAATCTGAGAGGTTCAACAGCCCCCTGCTAACCTCCGGCGCATAGCGCCGAGACGGGCCGCTCGGTCTGCGGCCTGACCGTCCGCCTCCACCCACGCCGGCGTCGCCGGCGTCGGCACCTTCCAGCACAACACAGACCTCTTCGAGCCCGACGCCGTCGGCCGCGCGGTGGCGGACTACCGCGCGCCGCCGTCGTCGGGCGCGGCGGGCCGTTCCGGCTTGAGTTAGCAAACGTGAAGACGAAGAACGTTGAAGACATCTATCCGCTGACCCCGCGGCAGCGCGCCATCCTCGACGCGTCCGTCTCGGGCGCTTCGCCGTCGCGCTACACGGAGGTCGCGGCGTGGGTCATCGAGGGGCCGCTGGACGCGGAGACCTACGAACGCGCGTGGCGACTGGTCGCCGAGCGCCACGCGGCGCTGCGCACGTCCTTCGCGTGGCAGAACCTCGAAGAGCCTTTGCAGGTCGTGCGCGCAAGGGTCAACCTCGCGCTGGCCGTCGAGGACTGGCGCGGGCTCGGGGCGGAAGAGAGTCGCGCGCGCCTCGCGGGCCGTCTCGCACGCGAACGCGAGAGCGGGTTCGACCTGTCTGCCGCGCCGCTCGTGCGCCTATCGCTGCTGCGCACCGCGGACGACGCGCAACATCTCGTCTGGTCGCACCCGGGCATTCTCTTCGACCGCCGCTCGGTCGCGCTCGTCTTCGACGAAGTCCTCGCGCTCTACGAAGCCCTCGCGGGTGGCGTCGAAAGCGCGGGCGTCGAAAGTAAGGCCGCGCCGCCGCCCGTCCCCTTCAGCCGCTTCGTCGTCTGGGGCCGCCGCAACGACTTCTCGCGCGCCGAGGCACACTGGCGCAGCGCGCTCGCCGGGCTCGAACCGGGCCCCGCGCTGCTCGCGCCCGACCGCGCCGACACGGAGGCCGCGCACACGCGCGCGGAGGAGCTTGCGCCGGTGCCGCCTGAGACGGCCGCCGCGCTCGCACGGCTGGCGCGTTCGCGCGGACTCTCGCCCGAGACAGTCTACGCGGGCGCGTGGGCCGTTCTGCTGAGCCGCTACGGCGACGCGCGCGAGGCCCTCTTCGGCGAAGAGGTCGAGGGACGCGCGCCGGGACTCTCAGGGGCTGAGTCCGTAGTCGGGATGCTGACCGACACGATTCCACTGCGTGTCCGGGTCGAGCCGCGCGCGCCGCTCGCGGACTGGTTGAAGAGTCTGGAGCAGCAGCGCACCGTTGCCGCGGGCGAGGCGTTCGCGCCGCTCGAACGCATACGGCGCTGGGCCGGCGCGCACGAAGGCCGGAGCGTCTTCGACAGCGTCGTCGTCTTCGAGACTGACGGCCGCGCGGCGGCAGTCGGCGGTCTCGCCGCCACCCCGGTCGAATCAGTCGGCCGCGTCGCGTCGCCCGACGGCCGGCTCACCGTCGCGGTGAAGCTCGGCGAGCGGACGCTCATCCGTGCCGTCTACGACGCGGCGCAGTTCGAGGCCGAGGCCGTCCGACGGGTGCTCGTCCACTTCCTCACGCTGCTCGAAGCCGTCGCGGCCAACCCCGAAGCGACGCCCGGCGAGTTGGAGATGTTGACGCCCGAGGAGCGACGACGGCTGCTCGTCGAATGGAACGACACGGCCGCCGACTACCCGAGCGGCCGATGCCTTCACGAACTCTTCGAGGCCGAGGCCGAGCGCGCGCCCGAGGCCATCGCCCTCGTCGTCGGCGAAGAGCGTTTGACCTACGCCGAGCTGAACGCGCGCGCCGACCGATTGGCGAACTACCTGCGCGCGCTCGGGGTCGGCCCCGAGGAACTAGTCGGGCTCTACGTCCGCCGCTCGACCGAGATGGTGGTGGCGATGCTCGCGGTCTTGAAGGCCGGCGGGGCTTACGTCCCCCTAGACCCGGCGTACCCGGCCGAGCGGCTCGGTTTCATCCTCGAAGACGCGCGGGTGAGAGTCCTGCTCACGCAGGACGGTCTGGTCGCGGAGTTGCCGGCGC
>JBEVKV010000632.1:0-8027 GCA_040509515.1 Pyrinomonadaceae bacterium
CCGGCGAACGCGAGCAGCGAAAGGACGAGCGCGAGCAGAGTCCTGTTGGGCATACGCGTGTCTGTCCCCTTCTAAGTCGTGCGCTTCAGGTGCGCGTCGAGCCAGTCGAGGACGTTCGTGTACCAGAAGAGCGAGTTGGCGGGCTTCAGAATCCAGTGACCCTCGTCGGGGAAGACGACGAGCTTTGACTCGACGCCCTGCCGCTGTAGGTACGTGAAGAGCTGTAGCCCCTGATCGATGGGGACGCGGTAGTCGATCTCGCCGTGCGTGACGAGCGTCGGCGTGCGGAAGCGCGCGCCGAAGCGGTGCGGCGACCAGCGCTCGTAGAGCAGCGGCGCGTCCCACGGCGTCCCCTTGAACTCCCATTCGGGGAACCAAATCTCCTCGGTCGCGCCGTACATGCTCGTCAGGTTGAAGACGCCCGCGTGCGAGACGAACGTCTTGAAGCGGACGCGCGGGTGGTCGTTGTGCCCGAGCATCCAGTTGACCATGTAGCCGCCGTAAGACGCCCCGGCCGCGGCGACGTTGGCGCGGTCTACGAACGGCATCGCGGCGACACGGGCGACGCCGTTCATGATGTCTGTGTAAGCCTTGCCGGCCCAGTCGCCGGAGATTTCGTTGACGAACTGCTGCCCGAAGCCGATGGAGCCGCGCGGGTTCGGCATGAAGACGACGTAGCCGCGCGCCGCGTAGACCTGCGGGTTCCAGCGGTAGCCCCAACTGTTGTTCCAGACGCTCTGCGGCCCGCCGTGGACGAGCACGACGAGCGGGTACTTCTTCGACGCGTCGAAGTCGGGCGGGCGGAAGAGCCAGCCCGCGACCTTCGCGCCGGCCGCGCCCGCCCACGTCAACTCTTCGGCCGGGCGCAGGCCGTAGCGCGCCATCTGCGC
Organism: Pyrinomonadaceae bacterium; assembly: GCA_040509515.1. Classification (GTDB taxonomy): domain Bacteria; phylum Acidobacteriota; class Blastocatellia; order Pyrinomonadales; family Pyrinomonadaceae; genus QHXN01. The sequence continues at coordinate 891 of JBEVKV010000632.1, forward strand.
GTCGTTGTGGTGCGTGAGCGCGGCGGCCTGATTGCCGGCGCGCCCGAGCGGGACGACGCCGTCCATGCGCGCCGTGTAAATCTCGGTCGGCACGGCGGCCGTCGAGCGCGTGAAGACGAGGAAGCGTGCGTCCGCGGAAATCTTCACGTCGTCGTTAAAGCCGTCGAGGAGTTTGGCGGGCGGGGCCGCGCCTTCGAGCCCGGCGTTGTAGAGCGGCTGCTCGCCGCGCTGCCCCGAGACGAAGAAGACCGAGCGCGAGTCGGGCGCGAAGACGAAGCCCTCGACGTTGGCGTCGAAGCGCGGCAGAAGCTCGCGCGTTCTGCGGGTCTGCCTGTCGTGGAGCATCAGACGCCAGCGGTCGGCCTCGAACGTCGGCGTCGACTGCGAGCGGTAGGCGAGGTAGCGTCCGTCGGGCGAGTAGACGGGCGTCGAGTCCGCGCCCTTGTTGTCGCCCGTGATTCGGCGCGGCTCGCCGCCCGCGACCGGGACGACGAAGATGTCGCTGTTGGTCGAGGTCGCCTCCATCCGGTCGGTGTTGCGCGCGAAGGCCAGCTCCTTCGAGTCGGGCGAGAAGGCGTAGTCGGGCGGGCCGCCCAAGCTGAACGGCGGGGCGTCCCAGTCGCCGGGCGTCAGGTCGCGCTCCTGCCCGCCGCCCGCGGGGACGACGAAGACGTGCGTGCGCTTGCCGCCCTTCCAGTCCGTCCAGTGCCGGTAGAGCAGGCGCTCGGCGACGTGCGCCTTGACGGGGTTGCGCGCGGCCTCCTCTTCGCGCCGCTTGTTGCAGGCGTCGTCGCGGCAGTCCGGGTAGATGTCCGAGACGAAGGCGATGAGTTTGCCGTCGGGCGACCAGACGGGCTCGGCCGCGCCGGTCGAGATGTCCGTGACCTGCTCGCGGTCGGAGCCGTCGGGCTTCATCGTCCAGACCTGCCCGCCGGTCGTGAAGGCGATACGGCGGCCGTCGGGCGACCAGCGCGGCGCGGTCGAAGAGGCCGCGCCGTCGGTCAGCCGGCGCGGCTCGCCGCCCGACGCGGCGACGACGTAGATTTGCGTGCGGCTGCGGTTGGCGGCCACGTCGGGGACGCCGACCTGATAGGCCACCCAGCGGCCGTCGGGCGAGAGCTGCGGGTCGGCGACGCGCTGGAGCTTGAGCATCTCCTCGACGGTGAAGCGCGCGCCCTGCGCCTGCGCGAAGACGACGGCCGTGAGCGCGAGGGCCAGTGCGCACGCGCGTGTGAAGAGAAATTTCATCGGTTCCCTCCTGCGGAAAGTCTCGGCTTGAAAAAGTTGGCAGGTTCGACCGCGAAATTTAACACACGGGCTTAAGGGATTTGAAATTTCAAAGCCCACATTTCAAATCCCGGCCCCGCCGCGCGCCGACTCGACCGCGCGGCGCAGCAGTTCGGCGGAGGCGCGAAGGCCGGCGCGCTCTTCTTCGTCGAGCGGGATTTCGATGACGCGCTCGACGCCGGCGCGACCGACGACGCAGGGCAGGCTGAGGTAGACGCCGTCGATGCCGTACTGACCCGCGAGGCGCGTCGAGACGGGGAGCACCGAGTGCTCGTCCCTCAGCACGGCCTCGCAGATGCGCGCCACGCACGAGGCGATGGCGTAGGACGTGTAGCCCTTGCGCTCGATGATGTCGGGCGCGGCGCGTCGCACGCGCGCGAGCAGCTCGTCGAAGTCCGGGCACTCCAGCCCCGCCCCCTCGCAGAACTCCCTGACGGGCACGCCCGCCACGCGCGCCGAAGACCACGCGGCGATCTCGGAGTCGCCGTGCTCGCCGATGACGTGCGCGTGCACCGAGCGCGGCTCGACGCCGAGCCGGCGGCCGAGCATCGCGCGCAGCCGCGCCGAATCGAGCACCGTCCCCGAGCCGATGACGCGCCCGACGGGGAGGCCGGAGAACTCCTGCGCGAGTTGCGCGAGCACGTCCACCGGGTTCGTCGTCATCAGGACGATGCCGCGGAAGTCTCGGCTCAGGAGGTTCTCCATCACGTCGCGGACGACCGAGGCGTTGCGGCCGAGCAGGTCGAGGCGCGACTCGCCGGGGCGTCCGCCCGCGCCGGCCGCGACGACGACCACGGACGCGCCGGCCGCGTCCGACCAGTCGCCGGCGCGCACCTCGACGGGGCGCGCGAGCGCCGCCGCCTGCTGCAAGTCCATCGCCTCGCCCTCGGCGCGGCGCGGGTCTGCGTCGACGAGCACGACCTCGCGCGCCACGCCGCGCGTCAGCAGCGCGTAGGCGCTCGTCGCGCCGACGTGCCCGCAGCCGACCACGCACACGCGCCCGCGGTTCGAGTCGCCCGAATCAATCGTCAAGAGAAGTCACCCCGCTGATGAAGTGAGTTTTACTGACTGCCGTCTACCGCCTACTGTTTTGCGAGAGCGTGGACAGTTCGACGATGCGCGCGCGGACGGCGCGCGTGAGCAGGCGCGTCTCGGCGGGCGTGTAGTTGGCGGCGCGGAAGATGGTCGCCAGTTGGCCGTCGGTCAGACGCGCCAGCCGCTCGCCGATCCAGCGCGCGTGCTCGACCTTGACCTTCTCGAAGAGGCGCTCGTTCTTCCCCGTGAAGTCGAAGTCGACGTAGCCGTCCTTGACCCCGTCGATGAACTTCGCGTTGGCGAAGTCCTCGGGCTCGTTGCGGCTGCGCCTGATGCGCCAGAAGAAGCCGGGGCCGCCCGACTTGCCGAAGGTCGCGCCGAGGTCGCTGATGGCGTAGCGCACCTCGCGCGAGCCCGGCGTGTGCAGGATGACGTTGTTCTCGTCCTTCAAGTCCCAGTTGTTGATGAGCACCATCAGGACTTTGAGCCCGTCCAGCTCGCGCGTCCCCGAGAAGGGGTTGCGCTCCCAGCCCCACTCGCCGTGACGCTTGACGTTGGCGGGGCGCGCCTCGAAGCGGACGTTGTCGAACCACCCCTTGGTCGGGATGTGGACGCGCGGGACGAGGTACGTGACCTCCGTCTCGTAGCCCGCGGCCCAGATGAGGCGCGAGGCCGCGGTCTCCGACTGCGCCTCCTTGCTCACCTTCGCCACCCACTCGCGGCCGCGCGCGTCGCGCACGCGGTACTTCGTCGAGAAGCCGCCTTTCTCCTCCTCAAGAAAGCGCAGACGCCGCGTGGCCGGGCGCATCGAAGCGCCGCCCGGCCCGGCCGAGAGGTCGAGCGTCGCCGGGTCGCGGTCGCGCCACAGCACGGGCGTGCCGCGCGGCGGCGACTTCTTCTTCTTCTCCTGCGCGGCGGTGGGCGACGCGAGCGCGGTCGCCGCCAGCAGCAGCGTCAGGACGGCGAGCGCGACGGCCTTTCGGGTCTTTCCGTTTTTTAAAAGCATCTTCTCCGACGGGCAGGGCGGTCGCGCCGCGTGTCGTGCGCTCGGGCGGCGAACGTGCACGCGCGACTCAGGCCCTGCGCCTGTCCTCCTTGCGTAATGATGCGGGGAAAGTCAGGAGAGATACTACCAAAGCCTTAGGGGAAAGGGTCAAGGGGGAAGAGGAAAGGTTTTCAATCCCTTTCCACCTTCCCCCTGACCCTTGACCCTTTCTACTGCCTGAGGCCGGGTCTGACGGCGCGCTCGTTTTGCGCCGCCTGCTCGTCGGGCGGGAGCAGCGACCAGAGCCAGCGGACGGCCTCTTCGAGCTTCCGGCGCTCGCCCGACCGCAAAGCCTCCTCGCCGCGCGCGACCCAGCGCGCCGCCTCCTCACGGTTGACGAACTGCTGACCCGGGCGCGCGAGGTGTTGGAACCAGTCGTCCCAGAACCACGCCTGCGCGTAGAGCACCTCTGTGCGCAGCGAGCGCAGGGCGGCGGCGGCCTTCTTTACGCCGCGCACGTCGCCGCGCGCCGACGCCTCCGCAAGCTCGCGCCTGAGCGCCGCCAGCCGCTCGCGCTGCGCGCCGGTGCCGTGCGCCTCGACGGTCACGGCGACCTCGGCGGCGAGCTGCTCGGCGTCTTCGGCGGTCGAGCCCGACGGTGCGAGCCCCGCGCGACGCTCAAGCTCCGAGACGCGAGCGCGCGCCTCCCTCGCGCGCTCGACGACGCGCGCCGCGTGGTCGTGGTCTTCCATGTCGCCGGTCGGCTGGTACGCGCCGATCTCGATGTCGAAGTCTTCAAGCTCGCGGCGCAGGCGCTCGGCCTCCACGCGCCGCGGGTCGGGCGCGTGAGACGCCGCGCGCCGGAGGTCGTCCGCGTCGCCTTCGTCGTGGATGACCTCGGGGAAGTCGAAGTCGTCCTCGGCCTCGCGCGCGGCCGTCAACATCAGGTGCGCTTCGACGCGCGTGAGGCGCACGAGACACATCTCGATTTCGAGGTGCGCGCCCGCGAGCAGTTCGAGGTAGTCGGGCTCCTCCTCCTTCGGCATGTAGACGCGCTCCGTGAAGTGCTCGTTGAGGTGCGGGATGAAGACCTCGACCGTGATGAGGCGCGAGGCGTCCACGCGTATGTGGAGCTGCACCTCGGAGCCTTCGGGCACGGGGCGGCGCACGGCGTCGCTGCGTATGTGGAGATTGCCGACCCAGTTGTTGGCCTGCGGGTCGGCGAACGCCTCGCCCTCCCAGAGCTTGACGGCGAGCGAGGTGTCCGGCTCGCTCGGGCGGAGCGTGTGCGCGGCGCGATAAGTGACGGTGCGCTCGGCCGGCAGCAGCGTCCGCCGCGGGAAGACGGGGCTCAGCTCGGCGCGTCCGTCCGTCTGTGCGACCTCGACCGAGAGCGTGTGCGGCAGCGGCGGCGCGTCGAGCGCGAGCCCGTGGCGTATCTGGAACTCGCCGGGCTCGACGGGAAGCGCGCGCCCCTTCGCGTCGCGCACGCTCAGGCGAAAGCGGTTGAGCCGCCCCTCCTGCAAGACGAGCCGCATCTCGAAGAAGCCTTCGCGCGCCGCGTGCCAGCCGCTCGTCCAAAGGTCGCCCTCGGCGTCGATCTTCACTTCGAGCGTCGCGCCGGGTGAGTGACGACCCGAGAGCTGCCCGGCGACGCGCGCGAACGCCTCCGCGCTCAGCGGGTCGAAGGCGAGTCGGACGCTCAAGGCACCCGGGGCGGCGTCGGCCTTCGCCTCTTTCCTGACGGCGGACGCGGACGCGCGGCGCTCGACGGTCGAGGCGTAGACGGCCGCGCCGCGCGCGACCACCGTCATCGGGTCGAGCGAGAAATCGACGCGCGCGCCGAGGTGCGCGGCCAGCGCCTCGCGCACGCGCGGCATCTGCGTGGGGCCGCCGACGAGCAGCACGCGGTCTAAGTCTGAGCCTTTGACGCGCGCGCCTTCGAGCGCCTCGTCCGTCAGCCGCAGGCAGCGCGCGACGAGCGGCCCCGTCTCTTCTTCGAGACGCGCGCGCGTCAGCGGCAGCTCGGCTTCGATGAGCCGCCCCTCGCGGTCACAGCCTACGTCGAGCAGGCCGACGAGCGTCTCTTCCGCGCTCGTCAACTCTATCTTCGCGTACTCTGCGGCGAGCGTGAGCTTGCGCAGCAGACGCGCCAGCTCGCGCGGCTCGCCTTCGGCGCGCGGCAGCGCGAACTGTTCGGAGAGGAACGGCACGAGGACGTTCTGCACGAGCGCGCGGTCGATGTCCTTGCCGCCGAGGTGGTTGTCGCCCCTGTGTTCGAGAACGCCGAGGCGGCCGTCGCGCGTCGAGACCACGGCCACGTCGAGCGTGCCGCCGCCGAGGTCGAAGACGAGCCAGCGCTGGTCGCGCACGCCGGGCGCGGCGCCGTAGGCGACGGCCGCCGCGATGGGCTCCTGTAGCAGCGGGCACTCTTCGAGTCCGGCGAGTTCCGCGGCGCGCGCCGTCGCCTCGCACTGCAAGGCGGTGAACGCGGCCGGCACCGTGACGCAGGCGGCGCGCACCTCCTCGCCCGTCCGGCGGCGCGCATCAGCCGCGAGCGACTTCAAGACCTCGGCCGAAATCTCTTCGGGCGTCATCACGCGCCCCGACGCGGGGAAGGTCTTCGCGTAGCGCTGCCCCATCAAACGCTTGACCTCGTGCGCCACGTTGTCCGGGTCTTCCGCCAGCGCGTTGTAGGCGCGACGCCCGACCAGCAGGCTCCCCGACTTCAGCACGCGGACGACCGAGGGCGTCACGTTCATCTGGTCGTTGTTCTGGATGACGAGCGTCTCGCCTTCGCCCGCGCGCGCGATGCACGAGTTGGTCGTGCCGAGGTCGATGCCAAAGTCTATGAAATCGCTCATGTGAACGTACGTCTAAGGATTCCTTTTGACGATGACCTGACCGTGGCGGACGACCGCGCCGCGGAAGAGGACGACGGGCGCGACCGTCTCGTCGATGACCTCGGAGCCGGCGGGGAGCCGCTCGTCGTCGAAGGCGTCGAGCACTTCGACGGCGAGCCCGGGCTCGTAGGCGCGCCCCGTCACGTCGAGCACTTCCAGCCCGAGGTCGCTTAAGAACTTTCCGAGCCGGCGCGCGGCGTGACGCGCCTGCGGCGAAGTCTCTTCGGAGTCGGCGCGGCGGCCGAGCCGCCACCACTCGACCGCCAGCTCGGCCAGCGACGAGAGCGACACGGGCAATGTCTGCGGTGGTTCGTCCGTCATCAATTCTTCTCTTTGCCGGTTCAACATACAAGAATCCGCGCCGCGGGTGAAGGCGCTTCACTCGCGCGGCGCGTTCGTGTTCGGCGCGCGCGAGGGCGGCGTCGGGGGCGGGGCGTCGGGTTCCTCGCGCGGGGGCCGACGCTTCTTCCCGCCGCCGGGACGGCGCGTGCCCTTCGGCGGCGGGTCTGTGTAGATGCGCAGGTTGAGCGGCGGCGGGACGTTGTAGTTGTAATTCAGGTTGTAGTTGAAATTGAGGTTCGGCCTGATGTTCATCGGCGGGAGCAGTTCGATGGGCGTGCGCGTCGGACGCGTGTTGATGACGCCGCACCATTGCAGGCCGAAGCAGGCGGCGGCTATCACGGCGTAGACGGCCGCGGTCGTCAGACACCCCGGCCTGTCGTTCGCGTTTGCGACCGCCGAGAACGTCTTGTCGCCCTTCGGGTCGTCCCTGAACAGCTTCTTCGGCGCGGCCGACGCGGGCCACGCGTCCGCGAGCGCGCCGGCGTACCCGCCCCGGCGCGGCGCGCGCGCCTCTTCGCCCGCGCCGAGCGCGAGCAGCTTCGCCTCCGCGGCGTCCGCCTCCTCCGAGCCGGGCGGCGCGAGCGC
>JBEVKV010000633.1:0-8211 GCA_040509515.1 Pyrinomonadaceae bacterium
GGCTTCTCTCATCGCTGTTCTCCTTCAACAATGTCGCGCGCGAGCGGGAGCCAGCGGCCGCGCCAGTCGTACTCTTCGAGGCCCGAGAGTCCCTTCTTGTAGTCGTAGGGCGAGGGCTCGCGCGTGGCGTAGCCGGGGTAGAAGTGGCGGCGGCCCGCGCGGCGCGACAGCTCGACGGCCGTGAGGATGGTGTAGATGCCGAGGCTGCGGCGCGACTCCGCGGGGTCGAACATCGAGTAGACGGCCGAGGTCGCTTCGAGGCCGATGTCGAGGAAGTGCGCGGCGACGAGGCGCGCGCCGGCGTAGACGCGCAGCGTCTCGTTGCGGCAGGGCACGTCGGCCGGTCTGTGCGAGAGGAAGTTGTGGAGCGAGCCGGGCACGTCGGCGCGGAAGCGCCGGCGGTGAGCCAGAAACATCCGCCACAGCTCGGCGTCCAATTCGGTCGGGCGCACCTCGACGGTCAGGTCTCGGTTGCGCGCGAGCACACGTCGCTGGCTGCGCGACGGCTCGAAGCGCGCGAGGTCGACGCGCAGAGGCGTCACCGTGTGCTCGCGCCCGTCGTGCCGCCAGCGCCGGTAGCGGAAGAAAATCTCGCCGAAGTGCCTCCACCCCTTCGCCCACAGCTCGTCCATGAGCCCCGGCTCGGCGCTACGACACAGGAAATACTCTTCCCCCGAAGACATCCGTTAGGAGTGATAAGTGATGAGTTTCAAGAGGGAGGACGGGCCTTATTCTTTACTTATCACTCACCACTTATCACTCAGTTAAGGCGCGACTGGACGCGGCGGAGCGCGCGTGCGGCCTGCGCGAAGCCGGGCTGCTCTTCGAGCGCGAGGCCGTAGTGGCGCGCGGCGTCGAGCGGGCGCTGGCGCTCCTCGTAGACGCGCCCGAGGTTGAAGTGCGGGAAGGCGTAGGACTCGTAGCGCGTGGCGGCGAGCGCGCGGCGGAACCAGCGCACGCACGTCCAGAGGTCGCCGCGCGCGATGAGGTAGCTGCCGATGTCGTTGTAGGGGTTGCCGAACGAGGGGTCGACGCTGATGGCCTTCAGGCACTCGTCGATGGCCTCGTCGTAGCGCCCGTCGAAGCTGTAGACCCAACCGAGGAAGGTGTGCGCCTCGGCGGTCGGGTAGGTCTCAATCGAGCGCCTGTAAAGCTCGACCGCCTCCGCGTAGTTCTTCTCGACCTGCGCCTCGTACGCGCGCCGGAACAGCTCGACGGCGCGCAGCCTCGGCTCGAACGACGGCCTCTCTTCTTCCTCTTCAAACATAAAGCTCACGGGCGTCCGGGTGCCGCGCCGGCCGGCCGCGCCGCCGGGATCGGAGTCGGAGCCGGGGTCGGAGTCGGGGTCGGAGTTGGAGTCGGGGATGGAGCCGCGCAGGGCATGGCCTCGGCCGGTTTGTCGAGCCGGCGTATGCGGCCGTCGGTCTGCGGCGCGATGGTCTTCGCCTGCTCGATGGCGCTCCGCAGCACGCCCGAGTCGGTCAGCTTCGCCTTCAGGACGTTCGGCCGCCCCTTGAACATCGCGTACTGGTCGCCGCCCCCGGCGACGAAGTTCGTCGTGACGAGCGTGTAAGTCTTCTTGAGGTCGAGAGGCTTGCCCCCGACCGTCACGTCCGAGACGCGCACGCCCGCCAGCTTCGACGCGTCGTAGGAGTAGCGCAGCCCCGAGACCTGCGGGAAGCGGCCGGGCTCCGCGCCCGGCCCCGTCAAACTCACGCCGTGTTCGAGCGCCTGCACGAGCACCTCGCCCGTCACCTCGATGACGGAGAGGTCGTTGCCGAAGGGGAGGATGGAGAGCACGTCGCGGACGGTCAGGTCGCCGGCCGGGAGCACGTCGTCGGCGCGGATCGAGCCGCCGTTGATGAGCCCCACGTCCGCGCCCGACGCGCGCCGGAACGCGTCGGCGATGAAGTCGGCGACGTTCGTCTCCTCGCTCCGGCTGGTCGCGCTGCGCGCGTCGAGCGGGACGTTCGTGCGGCCGACGGGCGCGGAAAGCTCGGCGGTCAACTTCGCGTACTTCTCGACGACGGGTGCGAAGGCCGCGTCGTCCTCGACCGCGTCGGTCACGGGGATGATCTCCCAGTCGATGGACTCGACCTTGCCCGTCGCGGGGTTGATGTTGAGGTCGATGCGCCCGAGTTCGCGCGCGTCGGCCGTCATCTTGAAGATGGGGACGCCGGCCGAGGCCGACTGCAAGAGCGTGTGCTCGTGGCCGCCGACGATCACGTCTATCTTCGTGGCCTCCGTCTCGGCGGCGCAGCGCGCGAGCGCCTTGTCCTGTGCGAGCGAGAGGTGCGTGAGCGCGACGATTGCCTGCGCGCCGGCCGCGCGCATCTTCGGGATGACGGCGCGCGCCGTCTCGCAGGGGTTGTTGAACTCGGTCGTCGGCCCCGGCTTCGAGGTCGTCTTCGTCTCGGGCAGCACGAGGCCGAGTATGCCTACGCGCACGCCGCCGAACTCGCGCACGTCGAACTCGGGCGTGCCGCCGAAGATTTTGCCCGTCTTCGAGTCCACGACGTTCGCGCCGAGCCACTTGAACTTCGACTCCTTCACGCGCTGCAAGAGCACCTCGTCGCCGTAGTCGAACTCGTGATTCCCGAAGACCGAGTAGTCGAGCCCCGCCTGATTCCACGCGTCAATCATCTGCGCGCCCTTGTAGGTGATCGACTCGACCGACGGCGAGATGGTGTCGCCGGCGAGCAGGAAGAGCGTGTTGGGCGACTCCTGCATGACGCGCTTGCGCAGCGTCGAGACGCGCGCGAGGCCGCCGCGCGCGCCGCGGTCGGCGGGCGTGAAGCGGTACACGTCGTTGACCTGCAAGAGCGTGACGCGCACCGTGCAGGCGGCGCGTTGCGCCTGCTGTGCGAGCGGCGCGTGCGGCAGCGTCAGCAGCGCGAGAAGGAGTGCGAGCGCGAGTCGGCGTGCGCGTGCGCGGATGAGTGGCATCGGTGTGGAAAATTCCTTCCTTGAAATTTTCGGGAGTGTGTCCGTCGGGCGGCGGCCGCGTGCGACCGCTCGCTGTTAGGGCTGTGCCGTTGGTTTGAATTATACTCGTCGCGCGTAAGGCGAAACAAACCCGACCCGAAAAGAAACTCACGATGCACGAACCGACGACCCTCCTTGTAGAACTGTCCGACGCGCTCCCCGAAACGACCTCGGCCTTTGAGACCGTCGCCGTCGGCGTCTTCGCCGGCGATGGCGAGCGGCTGCCCGCTACGCAAGCGCTCGGCGGCGAGCTGCGCGCGCTGTGCGAGCGCGTCGCGGCCGAAGGCGAGTTTAAAGGCGAGGCCGAGACGACGACGCTGATTCACGCGCCGTCGGGCGGCGCGGCGGGCGGCGCGCGGCGCGTGCTGCTCGTCGGGCTCGGCTCGGCGGCGGATTACGACGCGGCCGCGATGCGTCGCGCGGCGGGCACGGCCGCGCGCGCGGCAAAGTCCGCGCGCACGCGCTCGCTCCACTTCGTCGTCCCCGAAGCCACCGAAGGCGGCGTCGAAGTCGGGCGCGGCATTCGCGCGCTCGCCGAGGGCGCGCACCTCGGGCTCTACGAGAACGGCTTCTACCAGAAGAAGGACGAGGACGAAGCGCCGCGGCTCGAACGCCTGACGCTGGTCGGCGCGGGCGCGGGCGGCCGTGTGGCGGAAGAGTTGGAGCGCGCGCGCGTCGTCGCGGAGTCGGCGAACTGGGCGCGCACGCTCGCGGACGAGCCGGGGCTGAGCCTGCCGCCGCGTGAGTTCGCGCGACGCGCGGCCGAGATGGCCGGCGAGACGGGGCTGACCGTCGAGTCGCTCGGGGTCGAAGAGATTCAGGCGCGCGGGATGGGCGGGCTCGCCGGCGTCGGTCAGGGCTCGGACGAGGAGCCCGCGCTCATCGTCCTGCGCTACGAGCCGGAGGGCGCGGGCGACGAGGATGAGTTGTGGGCGTTCGTCGGTAAAGGGATAACGTTTGACACGGGCGGCATCTCCATCAAGCACGGCCTCGACATGTACGAGATGAAGTCCGACATGGCGGGCGGTGCGGCCGCGCTCGGCGCGCTGCGTGCCGCCGCGCTGCTCGGGGTCAAACGCCGCCTCGTCGCCGTCGTGCCGGCGGCCGAGAACATGCCTTCGGGCAAGTCGATCAAGCCGGGCGACATCATCCGCACCTTCGCCGGCATGACCGTCGAGTGCGTGGACACCGACGCCGAAGGCCGGCTCGTCCTCGTCGACGGCATCGCCTACGCCAAGCACCTCGGCGCGACGCGCATCGTTGACCTGGCGACGCTCACGGGCTCGATCATCATCGCGCTCGGCTCGCACCGCGCCGGGCTCTTCTCGAACGACGACGAGTGGGCGGGGCGCGTCCTCGCCGCCTCCGAGCGCGCGGGCGAGCCCGCGTGGCGGATGCCCGTCTCGGACGATTACAAGAAGAGAATCGAGAGCATGATCGCCGACTTCAAGAACTACGGCGGCCGGCCCGACGCGACGGCCGCCGCGCTGCTGCTCTCGAAGTTCGCCGGCGACACGCCGTGGGTTCACCTCGACATCGCCGGCACGGCCTGGAACGACTCGGCCACCTCTTACGCGCCGAAGGGCGCGAGCGGCACCGGCGTCCGCACGCTGTTCGAGCTGGCCGCGGCCGAGTAGGGAGTTGAGGACTTTGAACGCTGCCCGCGTCAAACTCTTCACGAGGACGCTCCTGCTGGCGTCGCTCGCGCTGCTCGCCGCGCGCGTCTCGCACGCGCAGGAGAGCTTCGACGTGCGGGACGCGCTGCGCGACTACGAGCTGAAGGTGCGCGTCGCGGACTGCGGACAGGAGGAGCACGTCTGCGCCGGGCCGGCGCAAGTTCAAATCTTCAAAAAGGGCGCGGCCACCCCCACGCAGACGCTGAGCCTGCCGGGCGTCGAAATCTACAGGGAGACCGTCGCGCACAACCCCGAGACCAACCCCAAGCCGCGCGGCCTCTACGCAGAGGAGTACAGCTTCGTCGGCGAGGACTTCAACTTCGACGGGCTCGAAGACCTCGCCGTCTGCAACGGGAGGAACGGCGGCTACGGCGGGCCGTCCTACGACGTTTTTCTCTTCGACCGCGGGTCGCGCAGGTTCGTCGCGAGCCCTCGGCTCTCCGAGCTGACCGAGGGGCCGTACCTCGGTCTCTTCTTCGCCGACCCGAAGAAGAGGCGGCTGACCGCACACTCGAAGTCGGGCTGCTGCTATCACGAGACGGCCGTGTTCCGCGTGGTCAACAACCGCCCCGTCCTCGTCGAGCAGGTCGTCGAGGACGCGACGCACTCGGCCGGCGCGGGCGACGGGTTCGTGCTGGTGACGACGAAGAAGAGGGTTAGAGGAAGGTGGGTCGTGAGCCGCAAGCGGCAGAGGCTCAGTCGTTAGGCGCCGGCACCGATGGCTTTTGACGAGACAGTTTTCCTGACGGGCTTTCCCGGCTTCATCGCCGGGCGGCTCGTCGAGCGCCTCGCGCGCGAGGGCGCGCGCTTCCAACTGCTCGTCCAGCCCGCGTTCGCCGGGCGCGCGCGCGCCGAGGTCGCGCGCCTCGCGCTTGAGACGGGCGCGCCCGCCGAAAACTTCCGCCTGATGGAAGGCGACATCACGCGCGAAGACCTCGGCCTGTCCGCGCCGGACTTGGAAGAGGCGCGCGCCGAGACGACCGTCGTCTTTCACCTCGCCGCCGTCTACGACCTCGCCGTCAGCCGCGACTTGGGCTTCCGCGTCAACGTCGAGGGCACGCGCAACGTCAACCGCTTCGCGCTCTCGTTGCCGGGGCTCAGACGTTATCACTACGTCTCGACCTGCTACGTGGCCGGGCGGCGGACGGGCGTCATCCTCGAAAGCGAGCTGCGGCACGAGGCGGGCTTTCGCAACAACTACGAGGAGACGAAGTATCTCGCCGAGCTGGAAGTGGACGCGCTCAAGCGCGAACTGCCGGTGACGATACACCGCCCCTCGGTCGTCTGCGGCGACTCGCGCACGGGCGAGACGGCGAAGTACGACGGCGTCTACTACCTCATCCAATACCTGCGCATGTCGCCGCGCGCGCTCTCGCTCGCCAACATCGGCAACAGCGCGGTGCGCCTCAACGTCGTCCCCGTCGATTACGTCGTCGAGGCGATGGCCGCGCTCGCGCGGGAAGAGCGCGCGGCGGGCGAGACCGTCCAAATCGCAGACCCCGAGCCGCTCACGACCGAGGAACTGTTCAACATCATCTCGCGCAACCTCGCCGGCCGCGAGTCGCTCGTCACGGTGCCCGCGCCGCTCGTGCGCACGACGCTCAACATCCCGCTCAACGAGCGCGTGACGGGGCTGCCGCGCGTCGGCGTCCCCTACTTCTTCCTCAAGCAGACCTACGACACGGCGCGCGCCACGGCGCTGCTCGAACCGCTCGGCGTGCGCTGCCCGCGCTTCCCGGACTACGCCCCCGCCCTCCTCGACTTCGTCGGGCGCCATCCGAAGCTTTAGTAACAGTACCGTCTACTTTCCCGCTTGACAGTCGGGCGATTTAGAATTATTCTAATTCCACTTCAACGAAGGAAACATTATGGCGGGTAAGGGAGATCAGGGTGGCGGCCGGGACGGGCTGACCCCGCAGCGGCGGGCCGTGCTGCGCGTGGTCACGGAGTCGCCGGAGCACCCGACGGCGAACGAGATTTTCGAGGCGGCGCGCAAGAGCCTGCCCTCGATCAGCTTCGCTACCGTCTACAACTCTCTGAAGTACCTGAAGGAGGCGGGGCTCGTGCGCGAAATCCACTTCGGCAAGGGGTCGAGCCGCTACGACAGCGAACTCGCGCGCCACGACCACGCGATCTGCTCGCGGTGCGGCAAGCTCGTCGACTTCGACCTCGCCGAGACTCCGCAGCTCATCCGCGCCGCCGCGCGCCGCTCGCGCTTCAAGCCCGAGTCGATTCACCTGACGCTCGTGGGGCTGTGCCCCGACTGTCAGGGCAAGGGCTGACGGCCGGCGCGAAAATTTTTACGCGGGCGCGCAGGCAAGAAAGCCGCGCCCGCCGTGACGAGGCTCTTTTTCAAACACCAACGGAGGAATCAAAACAGACTATGCCTGAAGCAAAAGTCGGACAGTCGGCACCGGACTTCGACATGCCGTCGACCAAGAACATCGAGAAGCTGAACGAAAACGTCAAGCTCTCAGACTACCGCGGCCAGTGGCTCGTGCTGCTCTTCTACCCGCTCGACTTCACCTTCGTCTGCCCGACGGAGCTGACCTCGTTCAGCGACCGCTACGACGACTTCGAGGGCATCGGCGCGGCCGTCATCGGCGTCTCGACCGACTCGGTGCACTCGCACCGCGCGTGGCTCAAGACGGGGCGCGACAAGGGCGGCGTCGAGGGCCTGCGCTATCCGCTCGCGTCCGACATCACGAAGTCCGTGGCGCGCGACTACGGCGTGCTCATCGAGGACAAGGGCGTCGCGCTGCGCGGCCTCTTCGTCATCGACCCCGAGGGCACGCTGCGCTACGCGGTCGTGCACGACCTCAACGTCGGGCGCTCGGCCGACGAGACGTTGCGCGTCATCCAGGCGCTCCAGACCGGCGGCCTCTGCCAGGCCGACTGGCGGCCGGGTCAGGAGACGCTCAAGGTCTGAAGACCAGTGGTGAGTGATAAGTGATGAGTGATGAGTGATAAGAAAAGACAACCGGATTTTCTCGTCACTCATCACTCATCACTCTTTACAGAGGTTCAGTTATGCCAATGAGAATCGGGACGGAGATGCCGTCGCTGGAGGGCGCGACCGAGTGGTTCAACGCGACGGGCGCGGCCGCCGTTGAACAGGCGAAGGGGCAGCCCACGCTCGTACACTTCTGGTCGGTGAGCTGCGGGACGTGCAAGGAGAATCTGCCGCGCGTGGCCGAGTGGCGCGAGCAGCGCGCGGCCGAGGGGTTGCGCGTCGTCGCCGTCCACATGCCGCGCTACGAGGCGGACACCGACGCCGAGGCCGTGCGCGAGGCGGTCGCCACCTACCAGATTACGGAGCCGTGCGCCGTAGACAACCAGCACGCCCTGCGTGACGCCTTCCAGAACGAACAGGGGTACGTGCCCGCGTACTACCTCTTCGACGCCGAGGGCAAGCTGCGCTGCTTCGCGGCCGGCGAGTTCGGGCTGAAGGTTCTGGGGCCGGCGCTCGAACGCGTGCTCGCGGCGAACAAGGCCGCGGCGGGCTGAGAGTAGTAGGGAAACTTAAACGCACGGAGGCGGGGGCGCGGCT
>JBEVKV010000634.1:0-29757 GCA_040509515.1 Pyrinomonadaceae bacterium
CGCCGTCGCAGTCGGGGTAGACGCGCGTCAGGACTCGCTCCACTCGTCGTCCTCGTCGTCGCGGTTGCGGCGCGTGTCGCCCGAGGCGCGCGCGTCTCTGATCTTCTTGACGATCTCTTTGCCGAGATATTCCGCCGCGAGGCGGCCGTTGACGGCGACGCACTTGCCCGTGGCGACGACGACGGAGGTGCGCCGGTCTGTGAGCGTGAAGATGTAGTTGAGCGCCGTCTTCTCGACGGTCAGGACGAGGTCGGCCACGTTCGCGTCGGAGACGAGCATCAGCCCCCAGTCGCGCAGCTCCGCGTGCTTGCCGAGCTTGTATTCGAGATACTTCTTCTCGACGTGCCGGTTCTCCGCGACGTAGACGGTGCGCGCCTCGCGGACGAGCGAGCCGGGGCTCATCTCTTCGAGCGGTCGCGCCTTGCGCGTGCGCTCGCGCCGCTCGCCGTCCTGCGCGTCGGCGCGCTGCGTCTGCGCGGCGTGCGCGGGCGCGGCGAGCACCGCGTGGGCCGCGAACGCGAAGAGGGCGACCGCCGTGAGCCACCCGATGACTTCGAGAACTCTCTTCATGATGAGCAACCTCCTGGCCTCTCTCTCGTTTCGTGTTAATTCGTTTTCGACGTTCATGACTTGAGCCGTCCTGCGCCGAACCCGTGGGCAACGCGCGTGCCGTTTGGAAAGTGCGGGGAAACGTCCGGGAGGATGAGCGCCGGGCGGCGGCTGCTGCGTCAGGTGAAAGAAAATTGTGACGGCCGCGCCGCACCCGGCGTCTTTAAACTCAAAAGGGCGGCGGAGCGTATAAAGGACATTGGCGAGCGTTTCTGGCAAGATGAGGGCTGAGATGGCTGAGAGCACTGACAGCACGAGGCCGGGCGCGGCACGCCCCGAGGGCGCGGCCACGCTCGACACGGTCGTCGAGACCGTCAGGCGCATCCTGCGCGCCGACACGGCGAGCATCGCCAGCTTCTCCGAGTCGGAGCAGACGCTGACGTGGCTGGCGACGAGCGGG
Organism: Pyrinomonadaceae bacterium; assembly: GCA_040509515.1. Lineage (GTDB taxonomy): Bacteria > Acidobacteriota > Blastocatellia > Pyrinomonadales > Pyrinomonadaceae > QHXN01. The sequence continues at coordinate 1,010 of JBEVKV010000634.1, forward strand.
TTCCGCAGCGTCCGCGCGGAGGGCGAGATCGTCAACCCCGTGCGCGGCGAGTTCGCCGAGCGCGTCACGGCCTTCGACCAGGAGTCGAAATGGGACGAGCCCATCATCGAGGTGCGCGGCCTCGCCGGCGACCTGCCCGAGAGCGAGTTCCCGCTCCACAGCGCAGAGGGCGTGCGCGACCTCGCGCTCGCGCGGCTGCGCGCGCGCGGCGAGAATCTGGGCGTGCTCGCCGTCGGCTACCGCGAGCACCACCGCTTCACGGCCGAGGAGCGGCAGCAGTTGGAAGGCTTGGCCGACATGGCCGCGCTCGCGCTCGACAACGCGCGGCTGCTCGACACGCTCGGCGCGGCCAAGCGCGTCTGGGAGCAGACCTTCGACGCCATCCCCGACGGCATCATCGTCCACGACGACCGGATGCGCGTCGTGCGCTGCAACATGGCCGCCGCCGAGGCGATGGGGCTGCACCCTTCGCAGGTCGCGGGGATGTCATGCGCCGAGGCGTTCTCGCGCCTGTTCGGCGAGCGCGCCGCCGCCTACCACATGCGCCCGGGCACGCCGCGCACCACCAGCTCCTTCGAGCTACAGGCCGAGGACGGACGCCGCTACCTCGTCGCCGTCGCGCCGCTTTCGAGCCTTGAATCGGGGGGCTGGAGTCTGGGGTCGGAAGACGAACAGGCGGCGTCGGGCTCGCCGGCCGTTGAGCCCGAGTCCGAAGTCTGCGAACTCGTGGGCGAAGGGTCGGGCGCGGGCGGCGGGTTTAAGGGTCGCGACTCGGGACTCAGGACCTCTTCGTGGAGCGTCATTACGTGGAGCGACATCACGACGCTGGCGGAGGTGCAGGAGCAGTTGGCGCGCTCGCGGCGTCTGGCCACCATCGGGCAGCTCGCGGCGGGCGTGGCGCACGAGATAAACAACCCGCTCGCCGCCATCACCACCTGCGCCGAGGCGACGCTGCGCGACCTGCGCGAAGACCCCGAGACCGCGCGCCGCGCCGGCGAGCGCCAGTGGGACTACTACCTCGAAGAAATCGTCCGGCAGGCGCTGCGCTGCAAGCAGATTACGCGCGGCCTGCTCGACCTCTCGCGGCAGAAGCGGGCGCGCCGCGACCCCGTCGACCTCAACCGCATCGTCGCGCAGGCCGCGCAGATTTTCGAGCGGCGAGGCGGCGAGGCGGGCGCGGCCGTCGAAGTCTCGGCCGACCCCGCGGTCGGCGAGGTCGCGACCGACGAGGCGATGGTGCGGCAGATTCTCGACAACCTGCTCTCGAACGCGCTCGACGCGCTCGGCGAGGGCGGTGGCGGGCGCGTCCGCGTCTCGACCGTGCTCGACGGCGAGCGCGTCCGCGTCGAGGTGTCGGACACGGGCCCGGGGATCGAGCCCGAGACGCTCGCGCTCGTCTTCGACCCCTTCTTCACGACCAAAGACCCCGGGCGCGGCGCGGGGCTCGGCCTCGCCATCTCGCTCACGCTGGCCGAGGCTCTGGGCGGCGCGCTCACCGTCGAGTCCAAGCCCGGCGCGGGCAGCCGCTTCCGCCTCTGGCTCCCGCGCCGCACGCCCGAGCGGCAGTGAAGCGCGCCTGACTACTGCGGGTACTTGCGCGGGCCGAACCGGATGACCCCGAAGTATTTCTGCACCGTCTCAAGGTACGTGTCGTTCATCGAGTGGTTCGCCCAGTCGCCCCACTTCTGCCAGAGGAAGGTGCACTCAAGCCCTACGTGGACGTAGCCGGGCGTGTCGGCGGCGTCGAGCCCTGTGAGCCCGGGCACCCAGTCGGCGAGGTTGGCGACGCGGTACGCCTCGGGGACGTATTGGGCGAACTGCGCGGCGAACTGCGCGTCGCCCACATGCAGGCTCCCGAACGTGTAGAGCTTCGGCCTCACCTGCGGGTTCGGGTAGCTCCCGCTGACGACCGCGTCGAGCGCGCCGAGCGTCGCCGCCGCCCCGCCGAGGCTGTGCGCGCAGATGTACCAGTCGGTGATCGAGCCGTCGAAGTTGGAGACCGCGCTCTTGAACGAATGCGAGAGCGAGTGGACGGTGCCGAGGTCGGTGCCGGCGTAAAAGTTGTAGACGCCGTAGCCGGCGTTCCCGTACGCCGTGGAGCCGTCGTTCGGCAGGTAGCAGGGCGTGAAACTCCACTGCAAATCTTCGAGCGCCTCGTCGTCCGACTGCGTCCCGCGCAGCGCCACGATGTTGGAGAAGGGCGGCCGGCCCGACATGCTCCCCGTCGCGGTGAACCCGAAGAAGACCTTCTCGACTTCCAGCTCGTGGACGTAGATGAAGTCGAGCACTTTGTAGCTGCCGAGCTTAATGACGTGGCTCGGGTCGGTGTACTTCGAGTAGGCTTCCTTGACGGCGAGCGCCAGCACGGTGGCCATGTTGTAGTCGTAGTTGTTATCCACGTTGTCGTCGTAGTTGTTGTCCATCAAATTCTCCGGGGATGAAGTTCGAGCGCCGAGCCTCCGGGGCCGCGGCGCCGCGCGGCGGGCTCGGTAGTGTGGGTCGCGGGGCGTGCGAGGCGCGCGGATTATACACGAGGCGCTCGGCCTGCGGGAGCGACCCGACGCCGCGCCGCACACGTATTGGACAAGCGGGCGGGCGGCAAGTTATAAATTCGCTCCCGACTTTCTTACGACTCTCGATCCGTCTCCGCCGCGCCTTTCTATGAGCAGAAAAATTCGCGTGATGGTCGTCGACGACGACGCGGTGCTGCGCAAGCTCGTGACCGACCAGGTCGCGCGCATGGGCTTCGACTCGACGCCCGCGGCGTCGGGCGAGGAGGCGCTTGAGGCGCTCGCCAAGAGCGACTTCGACGTGCTGCTCCTCGACATACGGATGCACGGCCTCTCCGGGTTGGACACCCTGCGCGAGGTGCGCAAGCTCGAAGACGCGCCCGAGGTCATCATGCTCACGGCCGACACCTCGCTCGGCACCGGCATCGAGGCGATGCGGCTCGGCGCTTACGACTACCTGACCAAGCCCGCCGTGCTCGACGAGATCGAGGCCGTCGTCCGCAAGGCCGACGAGAAGCGCCGGCTCGTCCGCCAGAACGCGAGCTTGAGGGATGTCGTCCGCCAGCCGTCCGACGAAGCGCAGTCGGCGCTCGTCTACAAGAGCAAGGCGATGGAGGGTCTCGTCGCGCTGGCCGAGACGGCGGCGCGCGCGGACTCGACCGTCGTCCTCACGGGCGAGTCGGGGACGGGCAAGGACGTGCTCGCGCGCTTCATCCACGCGCGCAGCCAGCGCGCCGACACGCCGATGATCGCGGTCAACTGCGCGGCGCTGCCCGAGACGCTTTTCGAGTCGGAGTTCTTCGGCCACGAGCGCGGCGCTTTCACCGGCGCGACCTCGACGAAGAGGGGACTGATCGAGGCCGCCGACACTTCGACGCTCTTCCTCGACGAAGTGGGCGAGATGCCCGCGCAGACGCAGGTCAAGCTGCTGCGCTTTTTAGAGGAGGGGCGCTTCCGCCGCGTCGGCTCGACGCGCGACCGCGAGGCGGACGTGCGCATCGTCGCCGCCACCAACCGCAACCTCGCCGAAGACGTGACGGCCGGGCGCTTCCGCGCAGACCTCTTCTACCGCCTCAACGTCATCTCGCTCCACGTCACGCCGCTCCGCCAGCGCCGCGAGGACATCCCCGCGCTCGTCGAACACTTCCTCGCACTCTTCCGCGAGCGCTTCAACCGCCCCGCGCTCGACCTCTCGCCCGAGGCGCGCGCGCGGCTCAACTCTTACGACTGGCCCGGCAACGTCCGCGAGCTGCGCAACACGTTAGAGCGCGCCGTCGCGCTGGCCTCCGCCGGCTCCGACCGTCTCGAAGCCGACCAACTCCTCCCGCCCGCCCCCGCGCCGAGCGCCGAAGGCCAGACGCCCGCCGCCGCCGCCGCCGCGCCCATGACGCTCGACCAGCTCGAACGCCAACACATCCTCCGCGTCCTCGAAGAACAGGCCGGCAACCGTGAGCGCGCCGCCGCCGTCCTCGGCATCTCCGCCCGCACCCTCTACCGCAAACTCCGCGAATACGAAACCGGCGCGACTCCCTGAAGTGCGACCTCATCCGTCGGCCCGCGCTCCCGTCTAAAAGTCGCCGATGCCTACCCACAGGCGAGTAAAATCAACCCTAAACCTGTCGAGGGGTTGACGGAAGCTCCTCGGACGTTAGTCCGAATAGCCGTGAGGTACCACAGAACAGCAAAAAGATACCTCAACGCTCCCGCGAAGTACCCAAATGCTCCCGCAAGGTACCCTAAAGCTGCCAAGAGATACTCAAACGCTCGCACGAGGTATCCCGACACTACCGTCGGGTACCCTGATGCTCCCGCCAAGTACCTCGAAGCTATCGAGAAGAACCCCAAAATAGTCGCGGGGTACCCCGACGCTGCTCATGGGTTCCCTAAAATAGCCGGCGCGTACACACACAATTACCTCACTGCCCGCCGGTCAGACGGCGCGCGGGCGCTGACAGAATGTCAGTCAGCCTGACAAAACTTCAGCCCCGCTTGTCATACCAATGCCTTTTGCCGTCCGCGGCTCTCTCTCGCCGCTCGGACGCAAATTCCTGAGTCACAGTAGCTTACGGACTTTGTTCTCGTCCCCGGCCGAAGCGGTACGGGGGTTGTAAAGGGTTTAGTGCCGGGGGAGTTGTGCGTCCCACGGAGTGCAAGGGAAGTTCATTCGGATAAAGGAATTAAACGATGGCGCGCGTGATGATTTGCGACGACGACCGGGCGGCGGCCGAACATCTGGTGAGGGCGCTGCGCGCGGCCGGGCACGAGGCCGAGGCTTGTCGTCACACGATGGACGTGCTGAGGGCGGCGGCGCGCGGCGACTTCGACCTCATCGCCGTCGGGCTCGACATGGCCGGCTTCGGCCGCACGGGCGCGGTCGAGGCGCTCTCCGAGATCGCGCCGAAGACTTCGCTCATCGGCATCCACGACCGGCCTTCCGAGATCATGCGCGCTCACTTTCACTCGCGACTCGCCGCGGTGCTCCCGCGGCCGGTGCGCGTCCCCGACTTCATGTACGCCGTCGCCTGCGCGCTTCAGGAGCCGGCGCTGGCCGACCGCGCCTGACGGCGAAACGCTCATGCCCTAATCGCGCCTCGCACTCTTAACTCACGCGCCTCGCTTCGCGCAACGCAAGCCGCAAGCCTCGCGCCCCAACCCAGAAGACAGCAAGCATCGGAGGAGAAGACAGATGATCAGACTAAAGAACAGACGGGGCGCAGCCCCACTGCTCGCGCTCGTCGTCGTCGCTTTGGTCGGCGGCGGCGCGTTCGCGCAGCGGCAGCTCAGGGCGTCGGCCGGCCGGCCCGAAGTTAAGGTCGAGCTTTCGGGCTCGGTCGAACGCGCCGGCTCGCGCATCGCGCTCGACCGGGTCGAGAACGTCCGCCCGGGCGAGATCCTCGACTGGCAGATCGTCTCGGCCAACGAGGGCACGGGCGAAGCGCGCGACTACAAGGCGGTGGGCCACATCCCGGCCGGCACCGCGCTCGTCGCCGGCTCGGCCGAGGGCGAAGGCGGCTCGACCGTCACCTACTCCATCGACGGCGGCAAGACCTTCTCGACCCAGCCCGTCGTCGAGGAGCGACAGGCGGACGGCACCGTCAAGCGCGTGCCCGCCCCCGTCTCGATGTACACCGAGGTGCGCTACGAGTGGTCGGACGCGCTCGCCGCGGGCGGCAAGCTCTCCGCCTCATACAAGGTGCGTGTCAGGTAAACAGGGAACGACGCGCGCGGCCGCCGAGACGCCGGACAAGCTCCCGCCTTCCGGCATCCCGCCCAAGCATTGACGGCGCCGCCAGCAAACCCCCGCCGACCACCAGAAGGAACAAACGAAGATGAAAACGAGAAAGAAATCCCCCACACGTTTGCGCGCGCTCCCGGCCGCGCTCGTCGCCTTCGCGGCGCTGTGCCTCGCGGCCGCGCCCGCGCTGGGTCAGGCGACCAGCGGCGGCACGCAGATACAGAACCAGGCGTCCGCCACCTACTCCGACGGCACCAACAGCTACACGGCCGCCTCGAACACCGTGACCGTGACGGTCGCCAACGTCGCCGGGCTGACGATCACGCCCGACGGCGGCTCGGTGCCGACGGTCGTCGCCGGCCAGACCGGCGTCAACTTCACGTTCACCGTCACCAACTCGGGCAACTTCGCGACGCAGGTGCGGTTCCCCGCCGGCGGCGCGGCCGTCGTCCCCTCCGCGGGTCTGACCGTGACGCAGGCCGTCATCGACGTGAACGGTAACGGCATCGACGGCTCCGACATCGACATCCTCGGCAACGGCGCGGCGGTGCTCTACCCGTCGGCCTCGCCCTACCTTCTGCGCAACGCCTCGTTCAACGTCGTCGTCCGCGCGACCGTGAGCGGCGCGCTCGCGCCGGGCGCGACCGTCGGCGTCACGCTCGGCGACGCGTCGGGCGACAACGTCGCGTCGAACGGCTCGGCGGCCGAAGTCCGCACCTCGGTTCCCGCGGCCGTCACGCTGACGGGCAGCGAGTCCGAGGCCATCGGCAGCATCACGACCACGGTCGAGAACAACGCGCGTCTTCAGACCGAGCTGACCGTGCCCGCCGGGCCGGTCGCGCTCGGCTCGAACATCACCTACTCGGTGACGCTGCGCAACACGGGCGCGCGCGACGTTGCGACGCAGACGCTGCAGGGCGGCCCGGCCGGCTCGAACACGGGCGTCTTCGTCGTCGTCCCCGTCCCCGTCGGCACCGCCCTCCAGTCCATCCCCGCGCCGCCCGCCGGCGTGACGGTGCTCTACTCGACTTCGCCGCTCGGCGCAGACCCCGGCGCGGGCGACCCGCCCGCGAGCGGCCCGCTCTCGAACGCCGTCGTGTGGACGACGACGCCCCCGGGCGTGCTCTCCTCGACGACGCGCGTCGCCTTCCGCGTCAACAGCGGCAACGCGCTCACGGCGGGCGCGGTCGTCTCGAACATGAACCTGATACTGACCGTGCAGACCGGCATCAACGCGAGCGTCCCCATCTACGGCATCGCCGAGGCGTTCGGCCGCAACAGCCTGTCGAGCCCGATCACCGACCAGTCTGACGGCTCGGCCGGCGAGGTGGCGAACAAGGGCGACGGCAACGCCAACTTCAACGAGCCGAAGCGCGGCGTCGCGCCCACCCCGGACGAGGCGCTCAGCGCCACGCAGGGCTATCAGCTCCCGACGACGCTCGTGCAGCTCGGCTCCGTGCTCTTCGGGCCGGCGGGCGCGCCCGCGGCGGGCGGCCCGCCCAACAACAACGACGACTACACCAACAAGTCGGTCGCGCCGGCGGCGGTCGCGGGGCTGTCGCACCTGAGCACGCTCGCCGGGGCCACGGTCGTGGACTTCACCAACACGGTGCAGAACACGGGCAACGCCAACGACACGATTACGTTCACCGCGCCGACCGTTCCGGCCGGCTTCACCGTCGCCATCAGCACCAACGGCGGCGGCTCGTTCACGACGCTCTCGGGCGGCGGGAGCGCCACTCTCGCCGTGGCCTTCGGCGCGTCGGCCAACGTCATCGTGCGCGTCACCGCGCCCGCCGGCACGGCCGTCTTACAGGCGGGCGGCTTCAACACCGTCCTGCGCGCCACCTCGGGGGTGACGCCGGCCTCGTCGAACGACACGCACGACAACTACTACACGGGCTTCCTGAGGCTCGTGAAGACTCAGCAGGTCTTCAACTCGACGGGCGTGGGCGGCGCGAGCGACCCCGTCCCCGGCGCGCACATCGAGTACACGATCACGTACGCGAACATCTCGACGGGCGGCGGCGGCGCGGGCAGCGTCAACCTCGTGGCGTCGAACATCGTCATCAGCGAGGACGGCAACGCCGCGCCCAACAACTGGGGCACGACGACCACGCAGGTGACGACGCCGGCGCCGGCCGACTCGGGCGGCGGCACGGTCACCGACGGCAACACCAACGGGGCCGTCACCGCCACGTCGACGTTCCTCAGGGACGCCGCCGGCACGCTCAACCCCGGCGTCTCGCGGACGTTCGTCTTCCGCCGCCGGATCAACTAGCGGAAAGAGGTTGGAGGTCGGAGGACAGAGGCGCGAAGCCCGACTCCGACCTCCGCCAACGGCCTCTAAACCCTTAAGCCCCGAACCGCAGCGTTAAGGTCTTCTCCGATGATTAACGCCCGCCCCGACATCCTCCGCCGCGCGCTCGCGCTCGCGCTCGTACGCGCCGCACGCGCGGGGGGCGGGCGGGGGGGGTAGGGGCGCGACGGGGTCGTCGGGGCGGGCGTCACCATCTCCAACACCGCCGAGGCGACCTACACGGACGCCGACGGCGTGGACTTCAAGACGGTCTCGACGACCGTCACCGTGACGGTCTCGACCGTCGCCTCCGTCAACGTCACGCCCGACGAGACCGAGCCCTCGGCCAACGTCTCGCCCAACGAGCGCGTGACGCGTCTCTTCCGCATCTGCAACACGGGCAACACGCCCGACTTCTACACCATCCCCACGGCCGAGGTCTCCGCGCCGGCCGCGCTCGTCTCGCTCCACTTCGACGCCGACGGCTCGGGCACGCTCGACTCCGGCGACCGTCCCGTCGCGCTCGGCTCGACGATGAGTCCGCGCCTCGCGCGCGGCCAGTGCGTCGGCGTCCTCGCCGTCGTGGACGTGAACACGGGCGCGGTGGGCGAGCAGTTCACCATCCGCATCGTCGCGCGCTCTTCGGTCGCCGACGCCCTGAACGCGGGCGCGCAGGACGCGGGCACCATCGTCAACGCCTACGGCAACGGCGCGCGCTTCTCTTCGCCCGCCGACCCGGGGCTGCCGCCCGTCAAGCTGGTCGAGGGGCGCGAGAGCGTCACGACCTCGCCCGGCCAAGTGCTCTCTTACGCCGTCGCCTTCCGCAACAGCGGCGACACGACCGCGCGAGGCGTGCGGCTGCGCGACGAGCTGCCCGCCGGGCTCAACTACGTCCCCAGCTCTCTGCGGCTCGGCGGCCGCGCGCTCACCGATCAGGAGGACGCCGACGAGGGCTCGGTCGTCGGCCGCAGCGTCGAAGTCCGGCTCGCGCAGGTCGCAATCGGCGAGACGATTGAGGTCGGCTTCCAGGCGCGTGTCGCGCAGGGACTCGCGCAGGGCTCGGGCATCGTCAACACGGCGGTCGTCGGGGCCGACAACGCGCCCAACGTGTCGAGCACCTCGGCGACGGCGGTCGCCAGCCCCTTCGGCATCGTCTATCAGGGGCGCAGCGCGGGCGCGCCCGTCCCCGGCGCGCGCGTCTCGCTCTTCGCGGACTCTTCGACGGGCGCGCTCGTCCCGCTCGGCGGCGGCGCGGACGCCGGGCTCGAACCGAACCTTGAGAACTCGAACCCGTTCGCGGCGGACACGGCCGGCCGCTGGAGCTTCGTGCTTCAGTCGGCGCAGCTCGGCACGCCCGCGAGTCCCGCGCGCTACTTCCTCAACGTGACCGCGCCGGGCTACCGCACGCGGCTCATCGAGACGACCATCGTGCCCGACGGCGCGGGGCTCTTCTCGCTCGCCGTGCGCGCGCTCGACGGCCAGCCCGTCGCGCGCGGCGGCGGCTTCGAGACGACCGAGGAGCAGGTCGACATCCCCGCCCTCGCCGCCTACGCGCTCAACGTGCCGATGTACGAGAACTCTTCGCTTGAGATTACGAAGAGCGCCGACCGGCCGGCGGTCGAGGTCGGCGACACGGTCACCTACCGCGTGGAGCTTCGCAACGCGACGCCCGCCGCGCTCAACGACGCGCAGGTGCGCGACCAGCTCCCGCCCTCGTTCCACTACGCCGAAGGCACCGGGCTCGTCGAAGCGGCTCCCGCGCCCGCGCGCAGCGTCGAACCCGAAACGACTTCCGAAGGGCTGCTCGTCTTCCGCGTGGGACGCGTCGAGGCGGGCGCGCGCGTCGTGCTCACCTACCGCGCGCGCGTCGGCGCCAATGCGCCCGAGGGCGAACAGTTCAACACGGCCTCCGCGGCGGGCGTGCTCTCGAACGGCGAGCGCGTTTCGACCCCCCGTGCGCGCGCCTCTGTGCGCGTCCGCCGCGGCCTCTTCTCGTCGCAGCAGGTCATCGTCGGCCGCGTCTATTCGGACGCGAACCTGAACGGGCAGTTCGACAAGGACGAGCGCGGCGTCCCCGGCGTGCGCCTCTACCTCAACAACGGCCAGTCGGTCATCACGGACTCCGAGGGGCTCTACAACTTCCCCGTCGTCAACGAGGGTGCGCAGGTGCTCTCGCTCGACCCCGTCACGCTGCCGCCCGGCTACGCGCTCGCCGAGACGACGCGGCGCGACGAGCGTAGCTGGACGCGACTGCTGCGCACCCCGCTCGGCGGCGGCGCGCTGCTGCGTCAGAACTACGGACTGCGCGCCCCCGACTCCGAAGCCAGAGCCGACGCGTCCGACGCCTCTTCCGCGAACGCCGCGTTAAAGAACAGTCTCGCGCGCGGGTCGAACTCGAAGAGTCCGCTCGCCGGCTCGCTCTTCGGCGCGAGCGACGCGCTGGCGTCGGCGGAGACGAAGAACTCCGTTGAAGCGAAGTCGGTGGCGGAAGCCAAGCCGGCCGCGCCCGCCGCGTCGGGCACATACGAGACGACGACCGAGGAGACTCTTGAGCCGGTCGCGCCGGGTCAGGTGCGCGTGCTCTCGCCGCGCGCCGACGAGGCCGTCACCGGCGCGGCGCTCGAAATCGAGGCGCGCACCAACGCCGCGTGGACGGTCGCGGTCGAGGTCGCCGGCAATCGCGTCCCCGACTCGAAGATCGGCGAGACGCGAATCGACCGCAAGAACGACCTCGCCACTTTCACTTTCGTCGGCCTCGGCGTGCGCCCCGGCCCGAACCGCATCCGCGTCACGGCCGTCGGCCCCAATGGCGCGACGGGTCAGACCGTCGAGCTGACCGCCTACGGGCGCGGCCCCGCGAAGCGTCTGGAGATAGTCACCGACAAGGCCGAGCTTTCGGCCGGCGGCCGCGACTCGACGGCGGTGCGCGTGCGCGCCTTCGACGAGTGGGGGCACCCCGCGGCCGACGGCTCGGTCGCGCTCACGGTCTCCGCGGGTCGCCTGATGCGCGTCGAAGAGACGGCCGCCGACGGCTCGCGCAACAACAAGACGGTCGAGCGCGCGGCCGAGGCGGCGCTCAAACAGGCCGACGGCTCGGGGCGCGCCAACGCTCTGAATCAGTCCGACGTAGACGTTCCGGACGCGGAGAACGAAGCGCTGAACGAGCAGATCGTCCCGCTCGTCGGCGGCGAGGGGCGCGCGGTGCTCGTCGCCGACAACGCGCCCGGCTCGCTGGACATCAACGCGACGACCGGCGCGGTCGAGGCCAAACGTCAGTTGAGAATCACGCCGGAGATTCGCCCCTCCATCCTCGTCGGCTTGGGCGAGGTGACAATCGGCGCGGCCGCGCCCGAACTCTCCGGCGCGGCCTCTGACGCGACCGTCCGCAGCCGCCTCGCCTTCTTCTACCGCGGCCAGTTCATCGGCGGGAAGAATCTCCTGACGCTCGCCTACGACAGCAACCGCCCCGTCAACCGCACGGGCGGCAACGACCGCCTCTTCCAGTTCGACCCGCTCGACCGCGCCTACCCGCTCTTCGGCGACTCCTCGACGCGCTACGAGGACGCGCAGAGCAACTCGAAGCTCTACCTGCGGCTCGACCGCGGCCGCTCCTACTTCCTCTTCGGCGACTTCGAGACCGAAAACCGGCAGGGCGGGCTCGCCTCCTACACGCGCAAGCTGACGGGCGTCAAGGTTCACCTTGAGAACGCGAAGGGCGACTACGTCTCGCTGACGGGCGCGCGCCCCGACACCTCTTTCGCGCGCGACGTGTTCCCGGGCGGCGCGCTCGGCTTCGCGCGGCTGACGCACGGCGAAGTGCTGCCCGGCTCCGAGACGGTCGTCATCGAGGTGCGCGACCGCCGCAACCCTGAGACGATTCTCTCGCGCGAGTCGCTCATCCGCTCGGTCGATTACAACCTCGACGCGGCGACCGGCGAAGTCTTCTTCCTCCGCCCCATCTCGACGTTCGACTTCTCGTTCAACCTCGTGCAGGTCGTCGCCACCTACGAGTACCGCACCGACTCGATGTCGCAGGCGGTCTACACCGCGCGCGGCCACAAGAACTTCGAGGGGCTCGGACTCAAACTCGGGCTCTCGCTCGTCAACCAGCGGCAGGGCGAGTTCGGCTCGTTCGTCCTCGGCGGCGTGGACGCGGAGAAGACGCTGCCGCGCGGCGGCCTCCTGCGCGCCGAGTGGGCCACCTCGCGCGGCCACGTCGTCTCGGGCGGCAACGTCTTCTTCGGCGACGGCGGCGTGGACGACCGCCACGACGGCAACGCCTACCGCGTCGAACTCGACCAGCCGCTCTCGTGGCGCGAGACGCGTCTGCGCGCGTCGTTCGCGCGCGCCGACGAGGGCTTCATCAACCCGTTCGGACAGACCGTCACGCCCGGCTCGCAGCGCACCGACGTTTCGGTCGAGATGCGCGCCACCAAGTCCGCGCGCGCGCGCTTCTCGTTCACCGACGAGCGCAACCAGACCGAGAACGTCGACAACTCGCGCCGCACCGCCTCGCTCCTCTGGACGCAGCAGTTCGGCGAGCGGCTGCGCGCGCAGTTCGGCTTCGACTTCCGCCAGTTCAAGGACGAGATTACGGGGCGCGAGACCGACTCGAACCTCGTCAGCGTGGGCGCGGAGTACAAGGCGACCGACAAGCTACAGCTCTCCGCGAAGCGCGAGCAGAATCTCGGCGAGGCCGACCCGACCTACCCAAACCAGACGACGCTCGCCGCGACGTACCAGTGGAACCAGTACACCAAACTCTTCTTCACGCAGCGGCTCGCCTCCGCGCCGATTACCCCGATTGGCGACGTGGCCGGCACCGGCTTCGCCGCGACGGCCGCGCGCAACGAGACGGCCGTCGGCGTCGAGACCAAGCTCGGCCGCTACGCCAACCTCAACACGCGTTACCAGCTTGAGAACGGCGTCGCCGGCACGGACAGCTTCGCCGTCATCGGCCTGTCGAACCGCCTGCCGGTGGGCAAGGATCTGGCGCTCGATTTCGGCTACGAGCGCGGCTTCCACCTCAAGGGCTCGGGCGAGAACTTCAACGCCGCGCACCTCGGGTTCGCGTGGCAGCCAATCGAGGGCTTTCGCACGACGGGTCGTTACGAGATGCGCGACCGCGGCGGCGTGGGCTCCGTCATTACGCTCGGCGCGGCCGGCCGCCTCTTCGACAACGTGACCTCGCTCGGGCGCTTCCAGCTCTCGCGCACGGACTTCGCCGGGCGCGAAAGCTCGGCGCTGGCGGCGACCGCCGCGCTCGCGTGGCGTCCGCTCCACAGGGATTCGGTCGGGCTGCTCTTCAGCTATACTCGGCGCGACCTCTCGCAGCAGAACGGCGAGGGGCTTGCCGACACGCGCGACCGCTCCGACACGCTCTCGACCGACGGCTACTACCAGGCGACGCGCAACGTCGAGCTTTACGGCCGGTTCGCGCTGAAGTTCGGCGACACCAGCTCGCAGGGGCTCGGGCGCGTCTCGACGCTCACCTACATGACGCAGGGGCGCGCCGTCTACCGCCTCGGCCGCTACGTGGACGTGGCGGGCGAGGGTCGCTGGCTCGCTCAGCCCGCTTCCGGGACGGCGCGCACGTCCTTCGGCTCGGAGGTCGGCTTCTGGGTGCTGCCCGACCTGCGGCTCGGCGGCGGCTACAACTGGGCTGGCGCGTCGGAGCCCGGCTCCGTCGGACTCGCGCCCGCGCGCCGCGGCTTCTACTTCGCCATCTCCTCGAAGCTCTCCAACCTCTTCGACCTCTTCGGCACGAGCAAGTCCGGGCTCGCGGGCGAGAAGGGGCACGACGAATAAGAAGAGGCATCGGCGCACCTCGCGCCTCCCACCCGTATGACGAATCGGCCGGCAGACGTGAGGCTCCTGTGCGCGGCGCGTTGCTTACGCGGCGCGGCCGCGAGCCTGCGCGCGCGCCTGCTCCTCGCCGTGCTCGCGCCGCTCGTGCTCCTCGCGCTCGCGCCCGCGGCGTCGGCGCAGACCTCGGTCTATCACATCCGCGGAAACGCCAGCGCGGGCAGCAACAACATCTGGCACGTCAACCTGACGACGGGCGTCGAGACCGCCGTCTACACGGGCTACCCCGGCGGCAACGCCGCCACGCTCGCGCAGCGCCCGTCCGACGGGATGCTCTTCTACGTCATCAACTCGACGGCGGGCGAGAACGGCGCGGTCTACCGCTTCAACCCGGCGACGCCCTCGGTCGCGCCCGTCCTGCTCGGCAACATCGGCCCTTCGACCGCGGGCGGCGATGTGAGCAGCGGCTTCCGCATGGCCTTCTCCCCCACGGGCACGCTCTACTACATGTCGGGCGGCGGCGGCGCGGACAACGACCGGCTCTACACCGTCAACCAGACGACGGGGCGCGCCACGCCCGGCGGCAACATCACGGGCACCGGCAACGGCGGCGACATGGCCTTCTCGACCACCGGCACGCTCTACATCATCAACCAGAACCGCCAGCTCTACACGGCGAGCACCGCGGGCGGCGCGGCCACGCTCGTCGGCACCGTCACGTTCCCCGGCGGCGCGACGCCCGGCACGCTCGGGCTCGGCGTGGACGGCAGCCGCATCCTCATCCAGACGCAGAACCCGTCGAACATGTACGCCGTCACGCTGCCCTCGCTCTCGGCCACGCTGCTCGACTCGCTCGGCGGCGGCACGACCTCGACGGGCGACCTCTCGACGGGCGTCATCCCCGCGCCCTCGCTCTCCGTCACCAAGACCGACGGCCGCACGAACACCTATCAGGGCGCGACCAACACTTACACCGTCGTCGTCACGAACAACGGCGCCTACACCGTCACGGCCACCGTCACCGACACCATCCCCGCGGGCCTCACGGGCGCGACGTGGACGTGCGCGGCCTCGGCGGGCTCCTCCTGCGCGGCCGCCTCCGGGAGCGGCAACATCTCGACGACCGCCACGCTCGAACCGGGCGACGCGGCCACCTACACCATCACCGCCACGGTCACCGCCTCTTCGGGGAGCATCGCCAACACGGCCACGGTCGCGCCCCCCGCGTGGCTGACGGACGCGACGCCCGCGAACAACACGGCCACGGACACCGACACGGTCGTCGCCGCCGCCGACCTCTCGATCACGAAGACCACCGCGAGCACCTTCGTCGTCGGCTCCAACGCCACCTACACGCTCACGGCCGCCAACGCCGGGCCGCAGTCGGCCGCCGGCACCATCACGGTCAGCGACACGCTCCCCGCCGGGCTCACCTACGTCTCCGCAACCGGCACCGGCTGGACGTGCTCGCACGCGAGCGGGACAGTGACCTGCTCGCGCGCGGGGCCTGTGACGACGGGGACGACGCTGCCGGCCATCACGCTCACCGTCGCGGTCGGCGCGGCGGCGGCGCCGAGCGTCACCAACACCGCGACCGTCGCCAGCAGCACGACCCTCGACCCCGACGCGGCCGACAACAGCAGCAGCGTGACGAGCGCCGTCGCCGTCCCGCCCGACCTGACCGTCGCCAAGACCCATTCGGGGAACTTCACGCGCGGGTCGAACGGCAGCTACACCGTCACGGTCGGCAACACGGGCGGCGTGGCGACCAGCGGCACGGTGACCGTCAGCGACACGCTGCCCGCGGGGCTCACCTACGTCTCGGCGACGGGGACGGGCTGGACGTGCGGCGCGGCGGGGCAGACCGTCACCTGCACGCGCGCGGACGCGCTCGCGGCGGGCGCGAGCTACCCCGCCATCACGCTCGTCGTGGGCGTCTCGCAGACCGCCGGGTCGAGCCTGACCAACACCGCCTCCGTCTCGGGCGGCGGGCAGACGAACACCTCGAACGACTCCGCGAGCGACCCGACGACGGTCGTCTCCCGTTCCGACCTCAGCGTGACCAAGACGGTCAACAACCCGAACCCGATTCAGGGGCAGAACGTCACCTTCACCGTCACGCTCACCAACGGCGGGCCGACCAACGCGACGAACGTCGTCGTCACGGACGCGCTGCCCGCCGGGCTCACCTTCGTCTCGGCGACGCCGAGCGCCGGGACTTACACAAGCGGGACGGGCCTCTGGTCTGTGCCGAACCTTGCCAGCGGCTCGTCGGCCACGCTCCAGCTCGTCGCGCTCGTCGCCAACGCGGGGACGTTGACGAACACGGCGCAGGTCACGGCCTCCGACCAGCCCGACCCGGACTCGACGCCCGGCAACAACAACCCGGCCGAGGACGATCAGGCGAGCGCGAGCGTCGGCGCGGCCGCGCCGCCCGCCATCGGGCTGACGAAGTCGGTCACGCCCTCGGGCACGCAACTGCCCGGCACGGACATCACGTACACCGTCGCCTTCGCGAACACCGGCGGCTCGCCCGCCACAGCCTTCGTCCTGACCGACCCCAACCCGGCCACCGTCCTGAAGATTAACGACTACACAGACTTCAAAGTCGGCTCGGTGACGAGCAGCCTCGGCACGACGGGGCTGACGGTCGCCGTCGCCTACTCGAACAACAGCGGCGCGACGTGGACTTACGTGCCCGTCTCCGGCGCGGGCGGCGCTCCCGCGGGCTACGACCGCACGGTCACGCACGTCCGCTGGACGTTCACCGGCAGCCTGAGCTTCGTCGCGCCCAACAACGCCGGCAGCATCTCCTTCACCACGCGCATACGCTAACCCGACGCCGCAAACCACCGGGGCATGCCCCCGCCGTTCTGAGTTATACTGTCGAGAGCGCCGCCCCCGCGGCCGCCTCACCCGAGCGCCGAGCCCGACCGGGCGAAGCCGAACGGCGGCAGTTGACTGACGGTGTCGATGACCTCCGACAAGAGAAATCTGCTGAGAGCCGGCCTGTTCTTCCTCGTCTTCGCGTTCGCGGGGGCGACGGCGCACGCCGTCACCGTCACGCGCACCTCCGCGTCCACCTTCTACTACGACCCCTCCGGCAACCCGACGCCGCTCCGCTGCATGTACGTCGCCTACCGCGTCACGAACGACGGCGCGTACCTGCCCGACGTTTACGCCGCCGTCGGCAGCTTCACGGGCGCGGTCGTCAGCCTCGCGCCGAACGAGGACGGCGTCGTCCACCTCGGCGCGATGAACGCGGGCGAGAGCAGGATGGCCTTCTTCTACCTGCAGGCCGTCGGCACGGGCGACACCGCCGCCGCGCAGTCGCACACCGTCCGCGTCTACGGCGGCAACCCCTCGGCCGGGGCGACGCAGATCGGCAGCGCGTCCTTCTCGATGACGCCCGTCACCGAGACGATTCAGGCGAACGCCAACAAGGTGACGACGGTCATCTCCGGCCCCAACCCGGCCACGCTCGGCGGCACGCTGACGATGACGGTGTCGGGCGAGACCGGCACTATCGGCTCGGCCAAAGTGCTCTCGTTCACGCCCGCCACGTACCTCGGGTGGGCGGCGAACAGCTACGAGCTTTACCAGTCGACCGTCACGCTCTCGGGCTCGAACAGCGGCACCTTTACGAACCAGCTTTTGATTCCGCCGGCCTCGCTCACCTCGACGGGGAACACCGCCTACGAGGCCGTCTACCTCTTCCGCGCGGTCAACTTCACGACGGGGCCGACCGCCGTCAGCCCCGTCGCCTTCATCAGCAGCGGCGCGCAGGTCAAGCACACCGACACGAGCGGCTACGCCTCGCTCTCGCCCGTCCAGCAGATCACCAACACGACCGTGCTCTCCAAGCTCGTCAGCGCGGCGGTCGTCTACAACACGACGGTCGTCACCTACACGGCGCGGCTCACGAACGGCGGCGCGGCCGAGGTGCAGATAGACCAGATCGTGGACACGCTGCCGACGAGCCCGGCGGCCGTCGCCTACGTCGCCGGCTCCTCCTTCTACAACGGCGCGTCGATACCAGACCCGGCCGTCAACGGCTCGACGCTGACCTACGCGCGGACGTTCACCGTCCCGGCCGGCTCGACGAGGGACTTGACCTATCAGGTGACGATTCCATCGACGGCCGGCACCTACACCAACCGCGTCGTCGGCAACATCGCCGGCGTGCAGATAGACACGACGGTGAGCGTCAATGACAACGCGCCCGCGCAGCGCGACGTGCTGGTGACGACCCCGCCCAGCGTCGGGCTCCGCAAGTGCGTCTACGTCGGCGCGACCTGCGTCGAGACCGCCACGACCGTGCCGACGTTCGTCGCGGGCAGCGACCTCGTCTACTCCATCGCCTTCACCAACACCGGCGGCTATCAGGCGACGAACTTCGTCCTGCGCGACCAGATTCCCACGAGCACAGACTTCAAGGTCGGTTCGGTCACGACCAGCCTCGGGACGACCGGCCTCACCGTCTCGGTCGCCTACTCGAACGACGGCGGCGCGACGTGGACTTACACGCCCACGTCGGGCGCGGGCGGCGCGCTCGCCGGTTACGACCGCACGGTCACGCACGTCCGCTGGACGTTCACCGGCAACCTCGGCCAGACCGCGCCCAACAACGCCGGCAGCGTCGGCTTCACCACCCGCATACGCTAGAGGCCGCGTGCGGTTCTGACCTGTGCTACTCTCCTTCACCGATGTTCGACAAGAGCCTTTTACAACTGAGCGAAGAGGTCGAGGCGGCGCTCGGCGAGGGGCGCGCGGTCGTGGCGCTCGAATCGACGGTCATCTCGCACGGGCTGCCGCGCCCGCAGAACCTTGAGACGGCGCGGCGTCTGGAGCAGGCCGTGCGCGAGGGCGGCGCGGTGCCCGCGACCGTGGCCGTGCTCGGCGGGCGTCTGCGCGTCGGGCTCGACGCGGCGCAGCTCGCGCGGCTCGCCGAAGCCGAGGGCGTGCGCAAGGTCAGCCGGCGCGACTTAGCTATCGCGGTCGCGCGCGGCGAGGACGGCGCGACGACCGTCGCCGGCACGCTCTGGATAGCGAGCCGCGCGGGCCTGCGCGTCTTCGCCACGGGCGGCATCGGCGGCGTCCACCGCGGACAGCTCCCGGACGTTTCGGCCGACCTGCCCGAGCTGGCGCGCACGCCGGTGACGGTCGTCTGCTCGGGCGCGAAGTCCGTGCTCGACCTGCCCGCGACGCGCGAATGGCTTGAGACGCACGGCGTCACCGTGGTCGGCTACGGCTGCGACGAGATGCCCGCCTTCTACACGCGCCGGAGCGGGCTCGCGGCGGACGTGCGCGCGGACACGCCCGAAGAGGTCGCACGCGTCGTGCGCGCGCGCGACCGGCTCGGGCTCGAAGCGGCGCTCGTCGTCGCCGTCCCCGTGCCGGAGGGCTTCGAGGTCGGCGAGGACGTGATGGAAGAGTCGCTGTCGGAAGCCATGTCAGTCGCGGCCTCGCGCGGCGTCACGGGGCGCGAGCTGACGCCCTTTCTGCTCGCGCACATGGGCAGGCGCTCGGGCGGCGCAACCCTGCGCGCCAACCTCGCCCTCCTTGAGAACAACGCCCGCGTCGCCGCCGACATAGCTGTTTCCCTAAGTAATAAGTGATGAGTGATAAGTGATGAGAAGGATGACGCGGGCCGTGCCGTCTTTCACTCTTATCACTTATCACTCATCACTTATCACTTTCTTAGAACTTCGCCGCGCCGCCCGTCGTTCTGACTCGTGGAATAGTCGGGGCACTGTCAACATTCTAAAAGTTGCGGGGGCGCGGGCCTTCCCGCCGGAAGGTGATTGATGAAGACCAGAATCTTCCTTGCCGTCATACTTATCGCCGGGGCCGCTTTCGCCGGGCGCTGGGTGAACCGAACCATGAGCCCGCACGCCGCGGGCGGCACGCGCGACGAGACGCGGCAGACCTTCAGGCTCGACGCCGGCGCGCACGTCGAGGTCGGGAAGATCAACGGCACGGTCGAGGTTCGGACGGCCGACACGGACACCGCCGAGGTTCACATCGTCCGCACGGCGGGCAGCGCCGAAGACCTGGCGTACGGTCAAGTCAACGTCGACGGCTCGCCCGACTCGCTCGTCGTACGCGGCGAGCGCGGCGGCGGTGGCGGCCTCTGGCACCGGATTTGGAACGGCGGCGGGCAGGTGCGTCAGGAGGTGACGCTCACGCTGCCGCGCCGCGTCGAGCTTTCCGCCTCGCACGTCAACGGCTCGGTGAGCGTCGGCGAGCTGGATGGCTCGGTCGAGGTCTCGCACGTCAACGGCCGCGTCGAGGTCGCGCAGTCCGCGGGTCGCTCGCAGGTCAGCCACGTCAATGGCGGCGTGCGTGTCGGCGTCTCGGCGCTCGGCGAAGAGGGGATGGAAGTCTCGCGCGTCAACGGCAACGTCGAGATTAGGCTCAAGCAGCTCGTCAACGCCGACGTCGAGGCCGAGGGGCACAACGGCGCGCTGACCTTGAACGTCCCCAACGTCACGATGCAGGAGCGCCTGAATCGCTCCTACACGCGCGCGCGCTTCGGGACGGGCGGCACGCCCGTCGAGATTCGTCGCGTCAACGGCAACATCCGCTTCGAGTCGGACGCGACGGCCGGCACGGCGCAGACCGCCACCATCCTCGCCCCCGTCGTGGTCGAGATGCCGCCGCCCCCGCCGGCTCCGCCCGCGCCGCCCGCTCCGTAAAGATTCCCCGCAGCCTGACCCGAAAGACAGTCCGAGTCTGAGGCCCGCGTCGAACTTCTCGACGCGGGCCTTTGTTTTTGCGCGCGCGGGGCGATAAAACAGAACCCACATCCGGCGGAAAAGGAAGGCGACAAAAGTGGGCGAAGAGGAACGTCTGTGGGAGGTGGAAGACCAGCGCGGGCGGCTGGACGAGTTGACGGCGCGCGACGGCGAGGAGAAGGTCGCGCCGCTCAAGCGCGACGTGCGCTCGCTCGGGCGTCTGCTGGGCGTGGTGCTCAAAGAGCAGGCGGGCGACCGGCTGTTCGACGCGGTCGAGGAGCTGCGCGGCCTCACCACCGCGCAGCGCGAGGCGGCCGAAGCCGCGGAGCGCGAGGGCTCGATGGAGCGCGCGGCCGCGCTCGTCTCGGGGCTCTCGGTCGGCGACGCGCACCGGCTGAGCAAAGCGTTCGCCATCTACTTCGAGCTGACGAACCTCGCCGAGACGAACCACCGCAAGCGACGACGCCGCGCCGCGGAGGTGTTCGGCGGCGAGCCGCAGGAGGGGACTTTCCGCGGCACGCTCCGCCGGGTGCGCGACGCCGGCGTGAGTTGCGAGGAGGCGCTCGAACTTCTGAGCCGCGTCGAGGTCGTGCCGGTCTTCACCGCGCACCCCACAGAGGTCGCGCGCCGCACCGTACTTTTCAAACGCGCGCGCATCGCCGCGGAGCTTGAGCGGCTCGACTGGCTCCCGCTCTCCGACCGGCGCGCGCGCGAGGCGGCCGAGCGCGTCGCGGCCGAGATAACCGCGCTGTGGCAGACCGACGAGGTGCGCCGCCGCCAGCCGACCGTGCGCGACGAGATAAAGATGGGGCTCGACTACTACCCGGTTGCGCTCTTCGCGTCGGTGCCCGAAATCTACGAGGAGATGGCCGACGCCTTCCGCGAGACGTTCGGCTGCGAGTTCGCGGCGGCGGAGCTTCCGCGCGTGGTGCGCTTCGGCTCTTGGATAGGCGGCGACCGCGACGGCAACCCCTTCGTCACGCCGGGCTGCACGCGCGACGCGCTGCGGATGGCGCGCGCGTCGATGCTCGACTTCTACCTCGCGGCCGCGGGCGAGCTGCACGAGCGTCTCAGCACTTCGACGATGCAGGCGCGCGCCTCCGCCGCGCTCGCGTCGAAGGTCGAAGAGTACGCGCTCTCTCTCCCGCCCGAGGGCGGCGCTGCTTCGAGCGACGCCGAGGCGGAGGTCTACCGGCGCTTCCTCTCCTCGGTCATGCGTCGCCTGCGCGCCTCGCGCGAGGCGGGCGGCGGGGACGAGTCGGGGCGCGGGAGGTCTGCGGCGTACGCGGACGCCTCGGAGTTCGCGGCCGACTTGCGGCTGCTCGGCGAGAGTCTCGCGGAGGGCGCGGGCTCAAGGCTCGCGCGCCAGCTCGTAGACCCGCTCGTCCGTCAGGTCGAGACGTTCGGCTTCCACCTCCACACGCTCGACGTGCGGCAGCACGCGCGCGTCCACACGCTCGCCGCCGAAGAGCTTGCGCGCGGCGCGAAGATTGTTGACGAGAGTGCCGCCCACAAAAATGAAAGCACGCCTGTCGGAGTTAGAGACGGAGACGGGCCCGGTCTGCTCCCGCCGCCGCCTTCGCCCGAGACGGCCGCGGCGCTCGGCGCGCTGCGCGCGGTCGCGGAGTTGAAGCGCGAGTTTCCGCCGGAGTCGATCCGCACGCACGTCATCAGCGGCGCGCGCGGCGTCGCAGACGTGCTGCGGCTCGTCTGGCTCGCCGAAAGCTCGGGCGTGAGCGTCGCGGCCGACCCGGAACGCAAAGACCCGGGGCTGATGCCCGTCCCGCTCTTCGAGTCCATCGAAGACCTGCGCAACTGCCCCGAGGCGTGCCGCGCGCTCTGGACTTCCGCGGAGTACGCGCGCTACCTCGACTCGTGGGGGCGGCGGCAGGAGGTGATGCTCGGCTACTCCGACTCGAACAAGGACGGCGGGATGCTGACGAGCACGTGGGAGATTTTCAAAGCCCACCGCGCGCTGCACCGGGTCGCGCGCGAGTGCGGCGTGCGGCTGCAACTCTTCCACGGGCGCGGCGGCACCGTCGGGCGCGGCGGCGGCCCCACGCACCACTCCATCGTCGCGCAGCCCGCCGGCGCGTTCGAGGGCTCGCTCAAGATTACGGAGCAGGGCGAAGTGCTCAACTGGAAGTACTCCGACCCCGTGCTCGCCGAGCGCAACCTTGAGCTGATGGTCGCGGCGTCGCTCGAAGCGCTGGCGCGTCCGGGCGGCGTCGAGTGGAAGGACGAGTGGGAGGAGGCGCTCGAATGGATGTCGGGCGCGGCCTTCGAGTTCTACCGCGAGCGCGTGGCCGAGAACGAGGACGTGGTGCCCTACTTCGAGGAGGCGACGCCGGTGCTCGAATTCGACCTCGCGAAGATAGGCTCGCGCCCGGCGAAGCGTTCTTCAAAGCGCGGCCTCGAAGACCTGCGCGCGATCCCGTGGGTCTTCGGGTGGATGCAGAGCCGGCATGTGCTGCCCGCGTGGTTCGGCGTCGGCCACGCGCTCGAAAGGTTTTTGAGCGAGCGCGGCGCGGCGCTGCTCGAAGAGATGATGCGCGGGCTCCCGCTCTTTATGAACCTCGTCGGCGACGTGGAGACGGGGATGGCGAAGGCGGATTTGGGGATCGCGCGGCGCTACGCGGGGCTGGTCGGCGACGCGAGCCTTAGAGAGCGCGTCTTCGGGATGATCGCCGAGGAGTTCGAGCGGACGCGGCGCGTCGTCCTGCGCGTGAGCGGGCAGGCGCGGCTGCTTGAGCGCAACCCGGTGCTCGAACGCTCCATCGCGCTGCGCAACCCTTACGTCGACCCGATGAGCCTCATCCAGATCGAGCTGCTGCGGCGCAAGCGCGCGGGCGAAGAGTCGGAGGAGCTTGACTACGCGCTCGCCGCCACCATCAACGGCATCTCGGCCGGTCTGCGGAACACGGGCTGAAGTCCAATTTGAGATTTCAAATTTGAGATTTCAAATTCACAACTGCTTAATCTTTATCTGTCGGTGCCGACCATCCGCCACGCCTCGCCGATGGAGCGTGCGCGCGGGGCGGCGCGCTGTAGGAAGTAGCCGGCCGCCGAGAAGGCGACCAGCGTGAGCAGCACCGCGAGCCACGTCCGCCGGAAGGCCGCGCCGAGCCAGTCGCCGCCGACGTACCGCGCGCGCTTCATCCCGCGATAGAGGCCGGAGAGCAGAACGCCCTCGACGAGTATCTCCGCCAGCAGCAGCGGCGCGGCGTAGACGACGTAGAGCGCGGCGAGCGTGCCCGCGACGACCAGCGCCAGCGCGAGCAGGAAGAAGACGCAGCCCTCCGAGTCCGCGTCGAAGATGTCCAGGCCGGAGAGCACGTCCGAGCCTCCGCCTCCTCCGCCTCCTCCGCCCACGCCCGCGCCGCCCGCGTCAACGTGCGGGACGGCGGGCTGCATTCCCACGTTCACGCCTTCGCTCCAACTCCCGCCCGCGCCCGCGCCGCCGAAGTCGCCGCCGCCGCCGAAGACGGACGCCGTCGCGTCCGCCGCGTGCGACGTGCCGCCGAGGTTAGTCGGCACCACGTCGAGCGCGTAATCCGAGACGTTGCCCTTGGGCTCGCGGCTGTGCAGGTAGAGCCAGATGCGGAGCAGCACGAGGAAGACCGCGTATGCGAGCAGCACCGCCAGCGCGTAACGCAGCCACATCGCCGACAGGCCGAGGCGCAGCAACACGAACGACGCGAGGAAGCCCGCCGCGCCCGTCGCCGCGAGGATGAGCGACATCTCGACGCGCGGCCACCCGCGGCGCACGAGCATGCGACGCACGCGCTCGACGCGGCGCGCGGGCGTCGGCCCGCTCGGCCGCCGCCGCGCGTCTCTCCTCGTGCCTGACTTCCTGCGGGAGGCCATACTCACGCGGTTGAAATGGGCGGACTGATTTGCGCGACGGCGGACATTACCTGTGCCCGGCGTTGCCGCGCGAGACGGCGTTCGACGCGGTGATGGACGAGATGACCAGCGTGGCGAGGAAGCAGGCCGGCCATGTGATAAAGCCGACGAGGACGAAGAGGAGCAGGAAGTTGACGAACGTCACGAACCAGTAGCCGAACATGAAGAGCAGCCCCACGGCGACGTTGCCCGCGTAGATATGCCCGATGCCGAAGGTCTGGAAGAAGATGCCGGGGAGTATCTCAAGGAGCACAGCCGTGCCGGCGGAACGGGGCGGCGGCTGGTAGTAATGGACAACTTGCTGGACGGGCTGCTGCGGGTAGTAAGGGTAAGGCTGCTGTTGCTGCGGCTGATAGCCCTGCGGAGGCTGGTACGCGGGGGGCTGATACTGACTCATCGTGGGGGAACTCCTTTTAAGACTCGATTCGGACTGAAGAGTGGTTTGACGCGGCCGGTATGAGGCGACGCCGGGTCGCGCCGCGCGCACGCGTACTATAGTTCCGCGCACCGTCGAAAGCAAAAAAAAATCGGGGAAGGGTGAAGGCGGAAGGGTGAAGGACGAAAGGACGGCCGCGGGCAATCCTTTCGTCCTTCACCCTTCGTGGTCGCCAAAGCGCCGTCCCGCGCTTCAGAAGCGGAAGGCGCCCTCGCAGGTTATCTCGGAGAGTTTTTTGCGCCCGCTCGGGGCTTCGCGCTCGCGCAGTTGCGCGGGGAGTTTGGCGGGGTCGCCGGGTCGCCCGACGGCAATCATCGCCTCGACGCGGAAGCCCTGAGGGATGCGAAGCTCCGTGCGCGCGCGCGCGTAGTCGAAGCCCTGCATGCCGTGCGTGACCAGCCCGAGCATCGTCGCCTGAAGCGCGAGGTTCTCCCACGCCGCGCCCGTGTCGAAGGAGTGCGTCGGGTAGGGCTGGCCGTTGAAGTCGAACGTCTCCTTCGAGACGAAGAGCAGCAGCGCGGCCGCATCCTTCGCCCACGACTGGTTGCCCCCGACGAGCAGGTTGAAGAAGGCGGGCCAGTGCTCGGTGTCGCGCCGCGCGTAGAGGATGCGCCACGGCTGGTTGTTGTAGGACGAGGGCGCCCAGCGCGCAGCCTCAAGGATCGTCATCAACTCCTCATCCGTCACGCCCTCCCCCGAGAGGGCGCGCGGCGACCAGCGGTCGAGGAACATCTCGTCAACCGGGTAACCTGCATCCTTCTTCCGACTCTCGCTGCCGTCGATCATAAAAACCCTCCCTGTCAGTGTTGGTGAAAATTTAGTTTGAATAGCGCCGGGCGGCGAGCGCGATGGGCAGCCCGACGAGAAGCATGTGCCCCGCGGAGTTGAGGAGGAGCGCCGTGGGCGCGTGCGAGGGCGTGAAGTACGCGGCCGAGAGGGGCACCACGACGAAGTTCATGAAGAGGTAGACCGCGACGCCGTAGAGCAGCCCGCAGACGACCGCGTGTTGCACCAGGAATTTGAGCCTGCGGCTCGCCAGCCAGTAGACGGCCGCCGCGCAGAAGGCGATAAGGAAGTGCAGCGCGCCCCCGAGCGCCGCCGCGGCGAGCCCGCCCTCGCGCGCGGCCGGCCCGAGCACGCCGCCCGCGACCGATTGCAGGACGCGCACGGGCCCGACGCCGCGCAGCCCGTTGACGACGAAGGCGAACGTGATGTCGCCCACCCCGGCCAGCAGCCCGCCCCACAGAATCGCGCGCGACGCCCTCGGACTTTCGCGCGGGGGCGCGGCGGAGGCTACACTCATAAGGTCGCGTCTCCTGCCGCGGGGCTCGCTCGCTTCGAGCCCCGGGCGAGAATTCTTCATCCGAACGACTTGTTGACGTGCCTCCGCCAGCTTAAACCACGCGCCCGCCGATTGCCACCCCGCGTCTACGGGACGGGCTCGACCCGAAGGTCTTTCGGGTCTCTGGGGTTGACCCAGCGGTAGCCCCGGGCCGGGCGGTAACAGCCGTCCGACAGTTTAAGCAGCCCCGGCATCAGCCTGACCCGCAAATCTTTCGGGTCGTCCTCGTCAACCCACACGTAGCCGCTGGCGGGTCTGAGCTTCCCGTTCGGCCCGCGGGTTACGTTGGAGTAGTTGGAGCTTGACCTGACGGGCGGCGCGGGCTCGTCATCCTCTTCTTCAACTTCCTCCTCTTCTTCTTCCTCCTCATCGGAGGACGGCCGTCCGCCGCCGCCCGGCGCGCTGATGACGACCCAGTAGTGTTTGTAGCGACTGCCGGGCACGTAGGCGTGGCCCACACCGTACTCGGTCTGGCCGGCGTAGAAATCGGTCAGACCCAGAAGGTGAGTGCGGTGGCCCGTCGAACCCATCCAGTTCTCCCAGGCGCGTTCGGGCGTCGGGCTGCCGCCCGCGATGCTCTCGATGTTGTTGGACGACATTCGCTTGCCGTAAAAGTCGGGCAGCGCGAAGCCCGCGCGCGTGACGAGGTAGTTCGGCCCGATGCCGTCGGGGTTTACGTGGTCGAAGTAGTTGCGCGCACCCATGTCGTAAGCCCTCTCGCGGGCCACGCGGGCGAGGGTGGCGTTGTAAGTGAGCCGGGAACGCCGCTGGCCGCCGGCCTGCTTCATGAGGGCGGCAACCCTCCTCTCCAACTCGGTGTCCGTGGAATCGCCGCTCGGCTTCGCAGCCGCCCCGCGCCCGGAACCGGCCGCCAAGACGAACGAAGCCGCCGCGGCGAGCAGAAACGCCGCATAAAACTTACCGACCCTGTTTCTATTCATGAGGATTCTCCCTTTTCGGCCCTTGTTCGGAGTCGGGCGCGGCCCCGGCCTGCGGAGCCTCGAAACGGAGTGCGGCGGCGAGACGAGATGCTGGACAGAACCTCACGCCGTCACCCCTTTCCGACGCGGCACGGCAGCGCTCGGGCGAGCCGCGCCCGAATCAACCGGTGGGCAACCAGTGCGAGGGTAGGATTCAACCTGGTTGCGAGCCCGGTTGAATGAGTTGTCAGGCGGCGCGCGGCGTAAAACGACTTACCCCGCGGGCGACGCCGACAGCTCTTAGATGGCTTCACCCGGGCGCAGGGTTGCGGAAAACGTGGACGCGGGCGGCGGCGTCGCCGGCGTGTGAAACGGCGCGCGGGGCGGTTTTCGGGACGGCGGGTGGAAGCGGGGCGGCATTGGGAGTTTCCAAGAGTTGTAAAAATACCGTTGTGGGCGCAGGGTTTTTGGTTTAACCTGTGCGCCTGTATCAGTCACCCGAACAATAAGGAGTCGGAAATGCCTTCAGGAAAGCGTACCGCGTCCGCCCTCGGCGTGCTGCTGCTGGCCGTCGCAGCCTTCGTCTTCACGTCGAGCGCCGCGCAGACGGGCTCGCAGCAGTCGCCCGCGTCACCACAGTACCAGCCGCCGACCATCAAGCTCGACGCGGACATGCAGGTCGTCACGCTCTGCCCCGACGCCGAGTCGATGGCCAACCCGCGCGTGCGGCTGAAGGCGACCGGCTTCAGCCCCGAGGGCAAGCCGCTGCGCTACAAGTGGACGGTCTCGGGCGGCCGGCTCGACTCGACCGACGGCACCGACGTGGTGTGGGACTTGTCTGACGCGCAGCCCGGCGTCTACAACGCCGCCGTGACGCTTGAGAGCGGGCCGGTCGGCAACCCGCTCTGCACGGCCTTCACCTCGACGAAGGTGGTGGTGCGCAACTGCCCGCCGCCGCGCCCCGTCTGCCCGAACGTCTCGATTTACTGCCCGGACGTGCAGCAGGCCGGCTCGCCCATCACGTTTACGGCCTCGGTCTCGGGCGGCACGCCGGGCGTGACGCCGGTCTACAACTGGGTCGTCTCGGCCGGCAAGATCGTCTCGGGGCAGGGCTCGACGACGATCACGGTGGACACGGCGGGGCTCGCCGGCCAGCCCATCACGGCGACGGTCGAGGTCGCGGGCTACAACCTTGAGTGCCGCGCGCAGTGTCAGGCCGCGGTGCCGACGCTGCCCAACGCGAACAGGTTCGACGAGATCGGCGAGATACAGCGCGACGACGAGAAGGCGCGCCTCGACGTTTTCGCCATCGAGTTGCAGAACAGCCCGGGCGCGCAGGGCTACATCATCGGCTACGGCGGCCGAAACCGCCGCTTCGGCACGGGCGCGCAGCGTGCGCAGCGCGCGCGCGACTACGTCGTCACGACGCGCGGCATCGAAGCCTCGCGCATCGTCACCCTCGAAGGCAGCCCGCGCGAGACGGGCTCGACCGAACTCTGGATCGTCCCGACCGGCGCCGCCCCGCCCCAGCCTCGGTAAGAAGGCTTAAAGGGTAAAG
>JBEVKV010000635.1:0-6390 GCA_040509515.1 Pyrinomonadaceae bacterium
CTTTACCCTCGCGCTTAGCGTCGCGGGTAGAGCGGGCTCGACGAGTCGATGCGGCTGACCGAGGTGGGCGTGGCCGCCTCGCCTTGCAGGAGCACCTGCTCCTCTTTGAGCCTCATCGAACTCGGCTCGATGAGGTTCGAGGCCCAGACCGGCTCGTTGGCGAAGGCGCCGCTGGCGCGCACCGAGTCGCCCATCAGGAACCCGTCGCCCATGAGAAATCCGTCGCCCATCAGGAAGCCGTCGCCCATCAGAAACGCGTCGCCCATGAGGAAGCCGTCGCCCATCAGGAACCCGTCACCCATCAGAAATCCGTCGCCCATCAGGAACCCGCAGCCGACGATGTAGCTCGCGCCGACCGTGTGGCCGCCGGGGAGGAGGTATGTCCCGTCGGACAGAACCCGCCCCTCGGCCATCACCCAGCCGTCTTCGAGCGTGCGGCCGTCGGGCAGTCGGAAGCCGTCGGTCAACGTCAGGCGCTCGTTGAAGGCGACGCCCTCGACCCAGATGATGCCGTTATTGAGCGGCATCGTCTCGCCCGCTATCGGCGAGGTCAGCCCGAGCGTGGAGTAGGTCGTCCGCCGCGCCGTGATGAGGTCGTCGCCCGGCTTGGCCCGGTTCGCGTCCTTGCGAATCGCCTTGGCGACCGTCACCGCCGCCCACGCGTTCAGCTCGCCCGAGCCCTCCGTGATGACGCGCTCGAAGGGCGACATCTTACCGTCGGCGACCAACTCCTCGTACGCGGGGAGCCTCTGCGCCGTCCTCATCAGAAGCGCCTTGACCATCGAGGGCGTCAAGGAAGGGTTGGCTTCGAGCATCAGCGCGACCGCGCCCGAGACGGCCGGCGCGGCGAACGAAGTTCCGCTCATCACGCGGTAGGTGCCGGAGGCGACCGGCTTGTTCGTGCTCGTGTCGCCGCTCAAAACAGTCCCGAGCAGCCCGCCGCCGCCCGACGAGGTGTAAGAGTTGCTGGCCGACGCCGACGTGGCCGCCGTCTCGGCCGCGCCGAGCTTGTTGCCGGGCGCGACGAGTTCGGGCTTTATCACGCCGTCGACGAGCGTCGGCCCGCGCGAAGAGTAGGTGGCGACCGTGTCGTCGGAGCGCGCGGCGGTCTGCTGCGTGTTGGTCGCGCCGACGGTGATGACGCGGGGCGAGTTGGCGGGGGAGAGAATGCCGCCGTAAATCGTCCGGCCGTCGGCGTCCTTGCCCCAGTTGCCGGCGGCGACGACGACGACGATCCCGGCGTCCACCGCGCGCCCGAGCGCGAGGCAGAGCGGGTCGGTCTTGTGACTCTGCGCGGGCGGCGCGCCCAGAGAGATGTTCATCACGCGGACGTTGTAGGCGCTCCTGTTCTTAATGACCCAGTCCACGGCCTTGACGACGTTCGAGACGCGCCCCGAGCCGTTGGAGTCGAGCACGCGCACGTCGATCAGGTTGGCGTTGGTGGCGATGCCGCCGTAGGTCTGCGCGCCGGCGTTGCGCGCCGCGTAGTTCTCGCTCGACTGACCCGACCCGGCCGCGACGCCCGCCGTGTGCGTGCCGTGGCCGTAGGGGTCGTCCGTGCGGTTCTCGCCGGTGAAGTCGACGTGCTTGACGACGCGCGAGTAGGAGGCGAGGTACTTCTGCGAGAAGAGCCCGAGGCCGAGCGTGCCGGAAGAGTAGCGCCACTCGTAGCCCGCGAACTCCGCCGCGTCGGGCGGGCTGATGCCGCTGTCGAGGACGGCGATGCCGATCTTGTTTCCGCCGCCGCCGTCGGCGAGCGCCTCGTTGCCCGCGGGCAGAAGCTTGCTCACGCCGGTCGCCACCTCGTGGTGGCTCGTGTTGTCGAAACTCGCGGTCGAGCGCACCGTCTGGTCGGAGGAGACCCACGAAACCTCTTCGCGCGCCGCCAGCTCGGAGAGTTTTTCGACGGGAACGTCCGCGACGACGAGCCCGAGCGAGTCGAGCTTGGACGAGACGCGCGCGCCGGCGGCGCTGAGCGCGGAGGCCGTGGCGTCGCCCGCCTGCCCTTCGGCGGCGCGGACGATGACGCGCGCCGTCTCGCCCTTCCGCGACGAAGAGGCGCGCGCCAACAGGTCGTCGGTCATCTTCTTCAGCACGCCGCGCGCGCCGGCGCGCGACTGCCCCGGCGACTTGGCCGAGGCTTTGAACGCGCACGCCGCGAGAGGGGACAAGAGAGAGAGCGTGGCGAGCACTGTCAGGAATCTGTTTTTTATTCTCAAGGGGGGATCGTCTCCTTCGTATTCGTCGCCCGGCTCGGCCGTCTGACGCAGACTCTGCGAGCGACTCGCGCGATAAAGGGCAACGCGCGTGCCGCCGCCGCGCCTCCAAAAACCTTGAGGAATCGACGGCGCGCGCGGCGGCCCCGGTCAGCCTGAGGGAACTCGGTTGACGGCGTTTCGGTCAGCCCGAACGAGGGACGCGTCGCGCGCGCCGGGGCGGGTTGCCGTTTGCACGGGGGCGAAATAGAATCGCGCCAGCGGATAATCTTCTCTCTCAGACGGAACGGACGGGCGTTTAAGGTCTTGGCCGAAGGTCAGTCAACGGGGTCGGGCGCGGGGCGCACGGGCGTGTGCCGCCACTGCGGCGCGCTGGTGGGCGCGGGCGAGAGCCGCTGCATGATGTGCGGGACGCCTGTCGCGCCGCAACGGCCGCCGGAGCCGTCGCGCCAGCGCGCGCACGCCGACCCGGAGACCGCCAGGTTCCTCCGCGCGGTCATCTCGCGGCCCGCCACCTTCACCTTCATCTTCATCGTCGCGAACATTTTCCTCTACCTCCTGATGTGGCTCTCGGGCGGGGCGACGGGGCAGATACTTCTGGCCTACGGCGCGAAGCTCAACTACCTGATCGACCAGGAGTCGCAGTGGTGGCGCTTCGTCACGCCCATCTTCCTGCACGTACACCTGCCCGGGCTCGGGCCGCTGCACCTCCTGTCGAACATGTACGGGCTCTTCATGCTCGGCCCTTACGTCGAGAAGCTATACGGGTCGGCGCGCTTCGTCGTCTTCTGGGTTCTGACCGGCATCGCGGGCGTCGTCGCCAGCTACCTCACCGTCCGGCCCGAGTGGGCGCACGGTGCTCTGGGTCAGTACCTCTTCAAGCAGTTCGACTCGCCTTCGGCCGGCGCGTCGGGCGCGCTCTTCGGGCTGATGGGTGTGCTCTTCGTCTTCGGCATCAAGTACCGGCACGAACTGCCCGAGGGGCTCAAGCGCGCGTTCGGGACGGGGCTGCTGCCGACGCTGCTCGTCAACCTCTTCATCGGTTACGTGGCGCGCGGCTTCATAGACAACGCGGCGCACCTCGGCGGGCTCGTGTCGGGGATGGCGCTGGCGCTGCTCGTGGGCTACAAGCGGCCGGGCGCGCGCGGCGCGGTGGCGCACGTATGGCACGCGGCGCAGGTCGCCTGCCTCCTGCTCGTGGCCGTGAGCTTCGTGATGGTCGTGCGCCACTTCAACGCGCCGCCGCCGCGCCTCTCGAACCTGCCCGAGCGCGCGAGGGCCTTCGGCGAGAAGCCGCCCGTCATCCCCTTCATCGAGTCGGTCAACGCCGGGCGCAACGCGCTCGCACGCTTCCTCGGCGAAGGCGACGCGGCCGCGCTCGCGCCCGCCTTAGAGAAGCTTGAGAAGACGCCGAGCCTCAGCCCCGACGCCGACGCGGTGCGCGAAGACCTGACGGCGCTCGTCGCGCGCGCGCGGACGGAGGCCGAGGACAAGCAGCTCAAGGACGCCGAGCGCGCGACGCGGCGCGAGCAACTCGGGGCCGACTTCCTCGCATGGGACAAGCGCTTCGACCGCTGGATCGAGGACGAGGGCCAACCGACCTTCGGCGTCAACATCCAGAAGGCCGAGCCGCCCGCGGGCGACGGCCGCGAGGGCGAGGATAAGTGAAGATTTGAAATCTCAACTCATTCGCCCCGCCCGCGCGAACAAAAATTTCCCTCAAACAAAAATCTGAACAGGAGAACCAAGAAGAGATGGAGATTAACAAAGTCGGCGTGCTCGGCTGCGGCCTGATGGGCTCGGGGATAGCGCAGACGGCGGCGGCGGCCGGGTGCGCCGTCGTCGTCCGCGAGGTGACGGACGAGCTGTGCGAGCGCGGCTTCAAAGGCATCGAGAAGTCGCTGGCGAAGTTCGCCGAGAAGGGCACGATCACCGCCGAGCAGCGCGACGAGATACGCGGCCGCATCACGGGCACGACCACATTCGACGACCTCGCCGACTGCGACATCATCATCGAGGCCATCGTCGAGAACCTCGAAGCCAAGCGCGACACCTACAACCAACTCGACGCGATCTGTAAGCCCGAGACCATCTTCGCCTCGAACACGTCCTCGCTCTCAATCACCGAGATGATGACGGCGACGCGCCCCGAGCGGCAGGCGCGCTTCGTCGGGCTGCACTTCTTCAACCCCGTCCCGCTGATGAAGCTCGTCGAGGTCGTCCGCACCATCCTTACCGACGACGCGGTCTACGAGTCGGCGGTCGAGTTCGGGCGCAAGCTCGGCAAGGTGCCGGTGCGCGCGGGCGACAAGTCGGGCTTCATCGTCAACCGCCTGCTCGTCCCATACCTGCTCGACTCCGTCCGCGCGCTCGAAGAGGGCGTCGGCTCCATCGAAGACATCGACAACGGCATGAAGCTCGGCTGCGGCCACCCGATGGGGCCGCTCACGCTCCTCGACTTCGTCGGGCTCGACACGACCTACTACATCGCCGAAATCATGTTCGACGAGTTCCGCGAGAGGCGCTTCGCGCCGCCGCCGCTCTTGAAGCGCATGGTCAAGGCCGGGCTCTACGGCCGCAAGTCCGGGCGCGGCTTCTACGACTACGCCGACCCGAAGAAGCCCGTCCCGATGAACCTCGTCTGAGCGCTGGCGTACAGGCGCGGGCGGCGGCGACAAGAAAACTCCGCACTCTTGTTCACTTGTCGTCACGCCCGCGCGCACGCCTCTGCGCTAAGCTGCCCGCAAACCTATCAGACCAGACGAGAGGGCAAAGGGAGGGGCGATGGGCGAACAGAAACATCAGACGGTGACTCTGGACGCGGGGCAGGCCGGCGGCGGCCCGGCGGACTTCTCAAAGGGCTCTATCTTCTTCGTCGGGACGGCGACCGTGATTCTCCGCTATGCGGGCTTCACGATCTTAACCGACCCGAACTTCCTGCACGCGGGCGACCATGTGCACCTCGGCTACGGGCTGACGGCCGAGCGTTTGACGAACCCGGCGCTTGATATCGAACAGCTCCCGCCGCTCGACTTCGTCGTGCTGTCGCACTACCACGGCGACCACTTCGACCGCATCGCCGAGGAGCGTCTGCGCAAGGACGTGCCCATCGTCACGACCGAGCACGCCGCGTCGGAGCTGAAGGAGAAGGGCTTCACCGCGCCGGTCGCGCTCGACACATGGGACTCGGCGACGTTCGAGAAGGGAGGGGCGCGCGTGCGCGTCGCTTCGATGCCGGGCCGTCACGGGCCGCCGATTGTCGAAAAGTTTCTGCCCCCCGTGATGGGCTCGATGCTCGAATTCGAGGGCGCGGGCGGGCGGACGGCGCTGCGGCTATACATCACGGGCGACACGCTCGTCTTCGACGACCTGAACGAGATACCGAAGCGCTACCCGGACATCGACCTCGGGCTCTTCCACCTCGGCGGCACGACCATCATGGGCATCCTCCTGACGATGGACGCCGAGCAGGGCGTCGAGGCCGTCAAGATAATTAATCCGAAGAAGGTGATTCCGATTCACTACAACGACTACGAAGTCTTCAAGTCGCCGCTCGAAGACTTCAAGCGCGCGGCCGACGCGGCCGGGCTCGCCGAGCGCATGATTTATCTGAGCCACGGCGAGACCTACGACTTCGAGGTGCCGGCGAGCCGCTGGCAGCAGGGCGCGACGCCTTGACCGAGGGCGGGCGAGAAGCGGAGGCGCGGAGCGACGGCGGCCCGGCCGCCGCCGGCGGTTCGGTCTCGACCGAGGAGCGCGACGCGCTCCTCTTCGTGCGTCTCGAACGCCCGGCGAAGCGGAACGCTTTGACGCGCGCGATGCTCGAACGCCTCGACGAAATCTTCGCGGGCGTCGGGGCGCGGCGCGACCTGCGCGCGGTTGTTTTGAGCGGCGCGGGCGCGGACTTCTGCGCGGGCACGGACATCTCGGAACTCGAAGGGATGGACGAGGCGGGCGCGCTCGACAAGGCGACGCGCGGGCAGGGAACCTGCGACCGCGTCGAGCTGTGCGGCACGCCCGTCATCGCCGCCGTGCAGGGCGCGGCCGCGGGGGGCGGCTGCGAACTCGCGCTCGCGTGCCACCTGCGTGTGGCCGCGTGGGGCGCGCGCTTCGGGCTCCCCGAGACGCGGCTCGGCGTCATCCCCGGTTACGGCGGGACGCAGCGGCTCGCGCG
>JBEVKV010000636.1:0-7624 GCA_040509515.1 Pyrinomonadaceae bacterium
CTGAAGATGAAGCGACCTGAGAATGCGTCCCGGTAAAAACGCGCGAACACCACTTTATCTTCGAGCGGTATTAGAACTGGCTGGCCGTCCTCGATAATCGTGTAGTAGTAGGCGGCGGCGCAAAGAACAATATCGCCGTTTAGTAAACCGTCATAGGCGAACTCGTCAGTTCGGATGTAGTAACCGTGGAAGGTGTTAGGGTGAGCCCAGTCGTCTTTATCCGCGCCCGGTCTGAACTGCTTTGGGATATTGACGGTACGCACGTTCGGGAAGATTCTGGCGACACCACCTTGGAGTATTTCCCCTTTTATAACAGTCCTTACTAAATCATCGTCATCAGTGGTCTCAGGCTCCAGGAGGGTGACCGGAATCTCCGGCGGACGCCTTATCTGACCACGCGTCATCAGGGCCTCACTCGCGAGGACGTGAATGACGGAAGCCGGACTCATGCCGGACCGCGCTAATTCCCCGACCGCGCTCAGCTCATCGAGGGTAAATTGAGAGACAATCTCTGTATCGGTCGCCTCAATCGCGCGCCCTATCGGAATGACCCTATCAAGCTCATAACCGAATATTAACCACAGCGGAGAGCGATTAACTTTGCGGGCGATTTCCGCCAGCTTGGGGAGGGATAAGCCCTCCCCTTTTGTTTTCATGTTGTAAACGGACTGGCGATTCTTAAGCCCTAATCTTTCAGCGATAGCTTGGTCTGAGCCGCCGCCGGCAGCCTCACGAATCCGCTCTACAATAGCGGGAAAATCTAATACTCCTGCCTCTGTCAAGATTTCCTTGACACCTTGTAAAGAAAAACTTTACACTCCATTTTCGTTCCAACTGGAACGGGGCAGCATAGCACGTTCAAGCCAGCAAAACGGACAAATAGCTGATGACCCCTCTAGACCGAAGAATCCTCCTGCTCAGGAAAGGCAAGACCGTCAGCGGCTTGGCTCGGCTGAGAAAGAAGCTGACCGGGTCGAAGGCTTCAGTAGATGTGATACGAAAGCAGCTCTCCATGTGCATTAACGAGGAGAGGCAGTACGTCGCGCTTCAAGAGTTTCTCGCTACAGAATTGGGTGTACCTCTCAGGCAGCTTTTCCCGCTATCGGGGGTGAAAGCTGCCTAATTTTTTTTACGCCTCGAACGCGGTGCAAATCCACTGCAAAAGGACTCCTGAAAATGAACTCACCACTGCCTCAGACACTCGACACCGAGTTCAAGCGCCTCGCGAAAGAAGAAGATAAGGCGATGGATGAACTTGTCGAGGAGATTGCCAGATTGGTCAATAAGTCGTCTCGTCAGATTTATAACTTCCGCTGCGGCAAGTGGGACGTGCCCGCATCCCTCATCCCTATCCTGTGTAAGCGATTCCGTTCTCTGGCTCTCTTGAACGCGCTGGCGGATGAATGCCGCGAGACTCAGATCGAGGTGCCGGAGACATACGAGCTGACCTGCTTGGTCTCGAAGACCGTCCGCGACGACTTACACCACTACGAAAAATTCCTCGCCGCCTTTGAAGACGGCGTCATCACCGAAGCTGAGATGCGCGAGTTGCGCGCGTCCGGCGACCGCGTGATCTCGAACGTGCACAAGTTCGAGTCAATCGCCCAGGCCGATCTCGAACGGCGCATGCGGTTTCATGCCGATGTTAAGTAACAAAAAAACAACTTGTGAGCACCCGGCCTGTGGCGGCGCCGGGTGCCTTGCCCTGTTCACCGATGCCTGCAAGCACCCAATCCGAGCGCGCTACCCCGGCGAACTATGTGGCTCACAACTGACGAAGTAGTCGGACTCGGAGTAACCGACCGTTGGGTGCGAAAGAAGCTCGCGTCCGGTGAGTGGCAAGGGCGCGACTCCGGCGTCCGAGGGCGGAACGGGAAGCCCATTAAAGAAGTATTGCTCACGAGTCTTCCAACAGAGTTGCAATGGCGCTGGACGAAGCGCCAGCAGCAGGCGCTCGGCATCGCCGAGGACGTTCCTGTCTCGCCCGAGCCTCAGGTAGAAGGCTCGGCGGCGCAACTCGCAGCGCTCACGAAAGCCTTGAGTCGTTACCCGAAAGAATTGCGAGACGCATTCATCGCCGAGGTCAACCGCCTGGACGACTTGCTCGACCACTACATAGCCATTAACCCGAAGCGGGCTCGCGACGCGCACGGCAAATTGGACTTCACGTCGGAAGTCAAAGCTCTCTGCCGCGAGGCCGTCTGCACCCACAAGTTGATTCTGGCGCGCGAGCCGAAGCGTGGGAAGGTT
Source organism: Pyrinomonadaceae bacterium (assembly GCA_040509515.1). Lineage (GTDB taxonomy): Bacteria > Acidobacteriota > Blastocatellia > Pyrinomonadales > Pyrinomonadaceae > QHXN01. The sequence continues at coordinate 2,251 of JBEVKV010000636.1, forward strand.
CCATCACCATTCACCCTGGACGGTTGGGCGCGCAGGCGGAAAGCGGAAGGGCTCGCCGTATTTCTGCGCGCCACGCCGCGAGCATCGGCGAATGATAAGCGCCGGGCGTCCATCTCGCCGGACGCGCAGGTCTGGGTCGAGCAGAATTGGCGCAACCATCCGACCGTCACACACCTTTACGCCAAGCTAGAGAAGCTCGCCAAAAAGAACAGGTGGCAGATTCCGGCGATCACATGGTTCCACCGCCGTTACAACCTCCTTGCACCAATCGTGAAGACCGCCGTCTTTGAGGGAGATAAGGCGTACACGTCGAAGCATAAGCCGTATGTGCCGCGCACCGTTGATGATCTGGAAGCCCTACAGATGTTGTGCGGGGATCACCATGTGCTCGACGTGCATAGTTGGAACGCCGACTTGAAGTTACTAACCCGCCTCTGGCTGACAGCTTGGTGGGACATGCGCACGGGGCTGATCTGGGGCTACCACCTCGACTTTACCCCGTCGAGTCATACCATCGCCTGCGCATACGCGAACGGCGTCCGCAGCTTCGGCGCACAGCCATTCTCAAGGCCCGGCGAGGGTTTCTTCAGCTATCTATACACCGACAATGGCAAAGACTACAGGTCGCGAAATCTGAGCGGCGAGATCGAAGTACACCGGCAGGCCGCGCGTATCGACGGCGGGTTGCAGATGCTCCTGAAGGCTCACGGCGTGGGCCTCGCCAACGACGCCGAGGTGAAGCAAATCTTCGCGCGTAAGTACAACGGCCGAGAGAAGCCGGTCGAGCGCGTCTTCCGCGACCTGGCTGATGCCGTCCAGAACGAATACTTCCGCCGCGGATGGTGCGGTCGCAGCACGTCGGACAGGCCGGACGCCTGGCGCGAGATGTACTCCCGCCACTTGAAAGCTGTAAAGCGCAACCAGCCTTCGCCTTTCCCTGCCGAGAGTGAGGTGCGCGCCTACATCGGAGAGTGGATTCACGCGTACAACACTCACGCCCACACCCGCTCGACACTGGACGGCGCGAAGCTCATCCCGCTCGCCGAATTCAACCGCCTCTACACCATCGGGTACCAGATCAGCGACGAGGCCCTCGCATTGATGTTGATGAAGACGACGCAGGGCACGCTCTCGAAGAACGGTGTCCGCTGCCTGGGTAGCACATACGTGCACCCTGCCATGTCGCCGTTCAAGGGGACAAAGGATAAAGAAGGCAAGGCGCTGCAACTCGAAGTCAGGTACCTGGACGACAACTACTCCACGGTCTGGGTTGTGCTGCCGGACGGCACCTTCTGTGAGGCCACGCGGCTCGACAGTTCCTCCGTCCTCACACCCAACAAGGAAACTCAGCGTGTTGTAGCGCAGATGATTCAGCACGAGCGGCGAGTCATTAAGGAGTTCCACCTCATCACCCATTCGCGTCTACGCGGCGAGAGCGTCGAAGACCGTGCCGCATCTGCCCTCTACGCCGTGAACCAGATGCCGGAAGAGGCTTTGCCCGTCGCGGTGAATGCCAGCCCTGATTCGTCCAGATCCAACGTGCAAAAACTGACACGCTTTGATGGCCGGAAGTTACGCGCCGTCTCTAGTCCCAACGTGACGGCGACCGAGGTTTCAACCGTCGAGGCCGACGCCTCGATCTTCGAGACGCCCGACCGGGGGCGTGTAAGTGAGTTCGATTTTGAGGAGTAAGTCTAGCGATGACTATCGAACAAGAGATTTTACAGGCGATGTTAATGGGAGACCTGGACAGAGTTCAGCAGCTCCTCGACGGGATGCTGCCCAACGAACTGACCGACTTCCTTGACTCAATCGAAGCTCTGGACGAGCGCATCACCACAACCCTGCTCGCGAAAAAGAACGAAGGCGAGCGCGGCTACGAATGGTGTGCGGTCGGCCGGAGGTAAGTGATGGGTAGAGGCGCACGCGTGTTGATCGGTAGGAGGCAGATGCCGCGCTCGGGCTGGCGCGGCACGGTGCGCCACTGTCCCGTGTGCGGCAAACAGCGCACGGTCAAAGAGTTTCAGACGCGGGGATACGGGGGCAAGAGCACGCAGGCCGCTCTCAAAGGTGATAGTTCGGAGGTTGGTAGGTAGTTCGCGCAGCGTGGTTGAGGTCTAAAGGCGTCGGGCACGGGTCGCGGGCGCGAGGCTGGTACAAGGGCGGCTGTCGCCGCCAGCGGGTAGCGATAGGGCAAAGTTTAAAGCCTACATTGTATAGACGAAGAAAGGGGCAAGGGAGTATGTCAACGCGCACAGTCAATAAGAGGCTCGCCCTCAGAACGGACGTTAGAGCTAACAGACTTTGGTAGTCATACAAGGCTCAACCTCTATTTTGGCAATCCACTCAATTGAGAGATTTTCGGTTCACGCGGGGAAGTAACCTTCCCCATCCCCGAAGGGGCTGCCCGCCCCCATCATACAAAGGAGATACCGTGATACAGATTAGATGCAAAGTCTGCAAGAGGTTAGCGATGGAGGTGAGCGAAGATGCTATCTGCACGATTCGCACGCGCTGCCAACGCTCGTCTTGCAAACGCCTGTTCACGGTGACACTCCCCTCGCCTTTATGTTCAATGCCGCGTTGTGGTCACGATGAAGGACAAGACCGCACGCAACGCAGCGATGCTCACGAACCGCCAGAGACTTCCGAACTCGTGAGCCACACTGGCTACAGTCTTGAGATGTGAAGGCGGCGGGAACTTTCACCACACGACGGCCAGCGTTCGCAGCTTTACCTTCGTGAATCAGCATGAAAGTTCCCCACGCCGCATCACTGATTGACTTTGCCAAATGGTGATTCTTCTTTAACCCTTCGATGTTCAGAGACTCAAACGCTACACTGTCGAACTCTCGAACTAGCCGAAGTGACAGTTTGTGGAAAAAGTCTTGCCGTTGACGCTGAATCTTTAGATGCTTCTTCGCCAGCAGTTGAACGGCCTTGCGGCGTCTGTTGCTCCCCTTCTTCCGGCGCGACACTCTACGCTGCGCCGTCTTTAGCTCGCGCTCCGCTTTGCTTAGGTGTCTAGGGTTGGTAATCGCCTCGCCAGTGGATAAGGTTGCGAAGTTTTCAATACCAACATCTATGCCGACCGTCTCACCCGTCTTTGGATGATAGCGACACTGGTTCTCTTCAACTACGAAGATAACAAACCAACCATCTGCCTCACGCTTTATAGTACAGGTCTTAACCTTGCCTTCAATCGGACGGGAGAGCCGAACGCGAACACTACCGATTTTAGACAGGTGGAGTTTATCCCCCTCTAAAGTGAATCCCTTCTGAGTGTAAGTAAAAGAGTCATACCGGCGTGCGCTTCTGAATCTCGGATAGCCCGCCTTCTGTTTAGCCTTCACGCGCCGGAAGAATCCAGCAAAGGCACGGTCAACGCGGTGTAGTACGTCTTGATTGACTTGAGAGTAAACGGCCGCCACGTCGGTACGTTCAGCGCGAATGTGCTTTAGCTGCGCGTCTTGCGTGTTATAGCTGATAGACACCCGCGCCACACGCCAAGCGTCCCTCCGCTCCTGAAGCGCCGCGTTGTAGAGTTCACGGCAGACTTCTAGCGTCTGCTCAAATCTCTCCACAACGCGGCGCGACGGGCGCAGTTTGTACTTGTAAGACTTCATCCTCAGTCCTACCGGCTCTCTTCCGCGAGCGCGGGGTATTCGTTCCAATCAAGCGTCTGCGGCGCGTTCGCTCCCTGCTCAAGCTCTGCTATGTCCTCAAGAGCCATGATGAGCAGCCGCGCAATGTCCTCAGACTTCAACAGGCCATAGCTGCCATCCTCAACAATGGCGAGTGCCGTGTGAACGCGCACCCGGCAGCGCGAAAGCGGGTCTTGACGGAAGGGCGAGACGGAATCACACATCACCCGCCCCCTTCCCGGCTGTCCGCTTGCGCTCAAGCTCCATCTCTTCAACCTGAGCGTAGAGCATGTTGGTGAACAGTAGCCCGAGCGTCCCGTAGACGTTCAGAGCTTCGTTGAAATCCTGTTCGTCGTGGTGGGTTGTGCCCTCGTGTCCCGCGAGCGAGAGCATGTACCACAGCGAGTGCAGGACGAGCAGGCATTGAGCCGCCGTGTCGTAATGCGTGTTGCCTTCGTCGGGGCGAAGTTTGATGTTCACCGTTCGCCCCCCTTGTCGTTGTACAGGTCGAACAGTTCGGAGATGCACAGCACCGCGTGGTCGCTCAACTGCTCCGCGAGCGTGCCCAGACTGTGAAGCGCGACGTTCCAGTTCACCGGCGTCTGGCTCAGGTCGCGCGACTCCACGGCGCGGCTTGCGAGAAACAAGACCGCTGAAAGCCCGTAGAGAATCCGCACGCACTCCATACCCGCGTGGGCGTAGCGCGCGGCGGCGAGGTCGGGCGTGTCGTCGTTGATGAGAGTGCCGACGCCGGGCGGGCCGGGTCGGAACAGGTTGGCGACGACTTCGATGGTGAAAGACACGCGGGCGTACTCTTCACTGGCGGACGTGGGGCGGCCGTCGCCGCCCTCCGTGGTAGTATCTTGTTGCATCGGCTTTCCCCTTCCGAAAGGATGCGGACGGTTGATGTGGAGGACTCGCCGGGGTGCATCGGCCAAGATACTTGCCCCGGCGAGTCCGCTTCATTTAGCGGTTAGTGACCTCTCATCTTCTGTATCGCAGTATCAAGAACGGCGGCCGTCGGGATGTGGAAGCACGGGCGGTTGAATGATGCTGCGCGGCAGTTGCAATAGCCGTAGCGGAGGCCGTCGTGCATGTGGAAAGAAACCTTGTAGCTGTGGCCTTCGGGCGTCGTCACAAGGTAGGTGCGTCCGCTGAACAGCTTGACCGCGCACTTGGTTTGCTTAGCCTTCTCTATCGCGTTTTGCATCTGCTGCGTCATTGTGTTTTGCCTCTCTTGTGTTGTGCGGCTGACAAGAAATATCATAGCCCTAGAGCTAGGGTTTGTCAACGGAAAAGTTTGCCTTCGAGCTAGGGTTTATGTTATTTAACGGTTATGGACGAAATGCTTACGACAAAACAAGCCGCAGAAAAACTTGGTGTGACTCCAGGTCGAGTTCGTCAGATGGTTGCGGACAAGGTGTTACCGGTAATTAGAATCGGGCGTGACAATCTAATTAGGGCTTCGGACTTAAAGCTGGTCGAAGACCGCAAACCCGGCAGACCGCCGAAAGCTAAAGCCGAACCTTCAAAGGCGAGTAAGAGGGGAGGAAGATAAAAGAATGACCTCACGGGAAACCATTGAACTCCTGAGCAGAATCATTAATGCCTTTAAGGGAAAGCCAAATCTACAGGGGTTGCTTAATCATATTCATTTCTTACATGACAAGGTACAAGACAGATTTACCAGCATCCTCTCAGAGAGGGATGATGATGAAAGAGACGGATTA
>JBEVKV010000637.1:0-3751 GCA_040509515.1 Pyrinomonadaceae bacterium
CCCCGGGGTTTTTCGCCCCGACCGCACGCCCGAAGGACAGACGAATATGAAGTCGAAACGTTCACCGCTAAAGTTCAGGCAGGCGGCGTCGCGCGGCGCGCTCCTCTTCGCGGCGGCGCTCCTCTTCGCGCACGCGCCGGCGGCGCTCGCGCAGAAGGATGTGCCCGCCTCGGTCTCGGGGCGCGTCACCGACGGCGAGCGCGGCGTCGCGGGAATCACGGTCACGCTGCTGTCGCTCGACCCGGGGCAGCGCTTCCGCACGGTGTCGCGCGCCCGGACGGACGGCGAGGGGCACTTCCTCATCGCGAACGTCCCGCCCGGCCGCTACCAGATCGCGCCCTCCGCGCCCGCGTACGTCGTGCAGGGGATAACGGACAACTATCCGCCGGGGCGGCCGCTCACGCTGCTCGCGGGCGAGGAGGTCAAGGACATCGACTTCCGCGTCGAGCGCGGCGCGGTCATCACGGGTCGCGTCACCGACGGCGAAGGCAACCCCGTCATCTCCGAGCCGGTCACGTTGGCGCAGGTGGAGCCGAACGCCCAGCAACTCCCGATGCGCGCCGGCAACGACCTGCGCGACCAGATGACCGACGACCGGGGCGTCTACCGCATCTACGGCCTGCCGCCCGGCCGCTACCGCGTCAGCGTTGGGCACGGCGGCGAGGAGGGCGGCGTCAGCATGGGCTTCGGCCGGCGCAGAGTCTTCCAGCGCACCTACTACCCGGGCGTGACCGAGCAGGCGCAGGCGCGCGTCGTCGAGGTCAAGGCCGGCGACGAGGCCGAGAACGTAGACATCTCGCTCGGCCGCCCGCTCAAGACTTTCAAGGCTTCGGGGCGCTTCGTCAGCGCCGAGACGGGCGAGCCCGTCCCCGGAATCACCTACGGCTACGCCATGCTCGACGCTTCGGGCCGCCGCGTCGGCTCCTTCGGCGGAGCGCAGGCGACGAACGCGCGCGGCGAGTTCACGACCGACGGGCTCGCGCCCGGCCGCTACGCCGTCTTCAACATGGCCGGGATGGAGAGCAGCGAGTTCTACGCGGAGCCCGCGACGTTCGATGTCACGGACTCGGACGTGGCGGGCGTCACGGTCAGGGTCAGGCGCGGCGCAGCCGTCTCGGGCGTCGTCCAGATAGAGGGCGCGGGCGACCGCGCGGCCGTCGCGCGGATGCTCTCGCAGGTGCGCATCTTCGCGTGGGTCGAGTCGCGCGACCGGGCGGCGCCGCCCTTCGCGACGCGCCCGCCCGCGGTCAACCCCGACGGCACCTTCCGGCTGGGCGGGCTGCGGCCGGGCAAGGTGCACCTCACCGCCTCGGCCGAGGCGGTCAAGGGGCTCTCGGTCGCGCGCGTCGAGATGGCGAGCGCCAACGTCACCGGCGGCTTCGACGTGGCAGAGGGCGCGCAGATCACGGGCGTCCGCATCGTCCTCAACTACGGCACGTCGGTCATCACGGGGCAGGTCAGCTACCTCAACGGAGCGCCGCAGCCCGGCGCGCGCGCCATCGCGCAGGCGCGGCGCGCGGGCACGCCCGCCGACACCTCCGTCGCACGCACGGTCGAGGTGGACACGCGCGGCTACTTCCGCATCGAGGGGCTGTCGGCGGGCGAGTACGAAATCTTCGTGCGCGTCTACGGCGGGGGGCGCATGCACCGCAGCGACCCGCTCAGCGTCTCGGTCGGCGACGGCGGCGAGACGCGCGTCACGCCCGTCGTTGACTTCAACGCGCAGCAGTTGCCGCCGCGGCCGGGAGGGGTGAATCCTTGAAAGCTCCCCGCACGAACACGCGCGCGCGCGGCGGCGCGCTTCCCACACCTACGGCGCTGGCGCTCCTGTCCGCGCTGCTCTTCGCGCCGCTCTTCGCCCCGCGGCCCGCGCTCGCGCAGGGCGTCGGCGCGCGCCCCGCCCGCCCGAGCGCGGGGACGCAGGCTCGGCCCACGCCCACTCCCACGCCCCCCGCCGGCTCTCAGGCTACGAAACCGGCCATCACGACCGGCGTGGCGAACGCGCAGAAGCCGACGCGGCCCGAGAGGGTTCCGGTCTCGGGCCGCGTCGTCGGCGAGGACGGCGGGCCGCTCGCGGGCGTCACCGTCTACGCCGCCGCGCGCGCGCAGTTCACAGGGCCGCGCTCTCCGAACACGGTCACCTCGGACGAGGGCGGCAACTTCGTCTTCCCCGCGCTCGACCCCGGCCTCTACACGGTCGGCGCAAACCTCCCCGGCTACGTCACGGAGTACGACCCGCAGACGGGGCGTCCCGCGAGCGTCCACCGCCCGGGCGAGCAGGCGCTCGTGCGACTCGTCAAGGGCGGCGTCGTCACCGGCTCGGTCACCGACCAGCAGGGACAGCCGCTCGTCGCGCTCAGCGTGCGGGCGATGCGCGTGCGCGACCTCGACGGGCGCGCGCAGAGCGGCTTCCCCTTCTCAAGCGAAGACCGCACGGACGACCGCGGCGTCTACCGCATCTACGGCCTCCAGCCGGGCGTGTACGTCGTCTACGCCGCGGGCTTTCAGGGCGGCGGGTTCGGCGCGCCCGGTGCCTACGGCGGCGACGTGCCGACCTTCTACCCTTCGGGAACGCGCGACACGGCCGTCGAGGTCGCGGTGCGCGCCGGGCAGGATACCGCCGGCATCGACATACGCTACCGCGAAGAGCAGGGGCGGCGCGTCACCGGCACGGTCGAGCTGCCCGCCGGCTCACAGCCGGACTTCGGCCTCAGCGTCGCGCTCACCTACGCCGGCAGTTTGATACCGGCCGGCGGCGTCGGCCTCAACCTCAACTCGCCCGAACGCTCCTTCTCCATCGAGGGCGTCGCCGACGGCGACTACGAGATACAGGCGGCGGGCGGCGGGCGCGAGGGGCCGTCGCTCTCGTCCGCGACGCAACGCATCTCCGTGAGGGGCGCGGACGTGACGGGGTTGCGGCTGACGCTCGCGCCGCTCGCCTCCGTCTCCGGCTCCGTACGCATCGAGCCCGCGCCGGAGGCCGAGCGCGCGGCCGAGCCCTGCAAGGCCGTGCGCACGACGGGGCTCCCGCAGGAGACGCTCGTCACGGCGAACCCGGATCGCCCGCGCGTCCCGGCGCGCCCGGTCTCGCGCCTCCTCTCGACGCGCGAGACGACGCCCGACGAGACGGGTGACTTTTCGCTCCGCGCGCTCGAAGCCGCGCGCTACCGCCTCTCGTTCCGGCTCTTCGACGAGTCGCTCTACGTCCGCGCGGTGCAGTTGCCGGGCGCGGCCCAGAACGCGGCCGGCGCGGCGAGAGACGTGTTCGAGCTGAGGCCGGGTCAGCAGCTTTCGGGCGTGGCCGTCCGGCTCGCGGAGGGCGCGGCCGGCTTCGCGGGCCGCGTCGCGACGGCCGAGGGCGCGTCGCCGCAGACGCCGCCGCCGACGCGCGTACACCTCGTTCCGCAGGAGCGCGAGCGCGCCGAAGACGCGCTGCGCTACTACGAGACGGCCGTCTCGCCCGACGGCGCTTTCTCCTTCAAGAACCTCGCGCCCGGCCGCTACCTCCTGCTCGCGCGCGCCGAGGCCGAAAACCCCGACGCGCCGAGCCGCCCCGCGGCCTTCGACGCCGAGACGCGCGCGCGCCTCCGCCGCGAGGCCGAAGCCGCCAACGTCACGGTCGAACTCCAACCCTGCCAGCGCACCTCGGACTACGCGCTCAAGTTCCCGCAGTCGAAGTAGAAGATTTTCAGCGCGAAGAGACGGGGCGCGGCCCAAGGGACATGGCCGCGCCCCCCGCTCCGTGCGCGGA
>JBEVKV010000638.1:0-10605 GCA_040509515.1 Pyrinomonadaceae bacterium
TGGTTTTAGGGGGGGGCGTTGGCTTAAATATTGCGACACCGTTGTTAACTTTTTGTTAACTCGCGGCAATGGGGGGGCAACCGTGGGGGGTGGCCGCCCCGCCCCGGCCCCCCCGGGCCGGGGAGCCAACATGCCCATGATTGCGGCTCCCCGGGTATCAATCTTCGACAAGCGTCCGAGCGGGATTTAGAAACCGTCGCCCGGCGGGGGCTGCTGGCCGCGACGCTGCTCGTGGCGCTGGCGCAGCTCGGCGACCTTCGCCTTCTGCTCCGGCGTCAGCAGCGCGTAAATCTGCGACATCAGACGTGCGTGCGCGACCTCCATCTCGACGTGCAGGTTGGCGCGCGCCTGCGCCGCCGCGCGCACGGCCGCCTCGTCGAACGCGCCGTCCTTGAGCCCCTCGAACATGCCGCCGCCGGGGCCGCCCTTCATGGCCTGCTCGTGCAGGGCCTTGTTGTTCTGGTGGAAGGCTTCGGTGAGCTGCTTGACCTGCGCCTGCTGCGCGTCGGTCAGGTTAAGCTCGCGCGCGAAGTGGCCGAGCAAGTCCCCGTGGGGGCCGGGGCCTCCGGGGCCTCCGCGGTGGCCGCCCGGCCCGCCGTGCTGCGCGAGCGCGGCGACCGACATCAGCAAAGCGGCGGCGAACGCCGCGGCGCCGCCGATTATTCTCTTCCTGTTCATCGTCAATCTCCTCATGATGGTCGTCCGAAATGTCGTCCGGCGAGATGCGTCTCGCGTGTCCTCTTGTTAGCGTCTACTTTTACGCGAAAGCCGCCGGCTCGTGTGTAAAGAGTCGGTCAACCGCGGGTAAAGTTTTGTCAACGCGCGCCGACACTTCTTTACGGACGCGCGCCCGCCGGCCGGGTTAGAATGTGCGTTCAGTCCGGCGCGTTTTGCGGGGGGCGTGTGGATGGAACGTGTGCTTATCGTCGACGACGACCGCGAGCTGTGCGAGCTGGTCGCAGAGCTTCTGGGCGAAGAAGGCTTCGAGGTCGAGGTGGCGACCCGGAGCGAGCGCGGGCTTGAGCGCGCGCTCTCGGGCGAGCACTCGCTCGTCGTCCTCGACGTGATGATGCCCGGCATGAACGGCTTCGAGGTGCTGCGCCGTCTGCGCGCGCAGGGGTCTGACGTTCACGTCATGATGCTCACGGCGCGCGGCGACGACGTCGACCGCATCGTCGGGCTTGAGATAGGCGCGGACGACTATCTGCCCAAGCCATTCAACCCGCGCGAGCTGATTGCGCGCATTCAGGCGATACTGCGGCGCGTGCGCCCCGCCCGACCAGACGCCGCCGCGCAACCCGCACAACCCGCACCATCCGCAGAGGCGCGTGGGGCTCAACGTCTCTCGGTCGGCGACGTGGAGCTGGACACGGGCACGCGGCAGGTCTGGCTCAATGGTCTAATGGTGGAGCTGACCAACGTCGAGTACGAGATACTCGTCCTGCTTCTCTCCTCGGCCGGGCTCGTCGTCACGCGCGAGGCGCTGGTGCGCACGGTGCTCGGCCGCGAGCTTTCCGTCTTCGACCGCAGCATCGACATGCACATCAGCCACCTCCGCAAGAAGCTCGGCCACCGCGCGGGCGACGCCGAGCGGATCAAGACCGTGCGCGGCGTCGGCTACGTCTACGCGCGTTCGGCGGCCATCGGGGCCTGACCGAAGCCCGGAGGCCGTCACCCAAGAGCCAACAGCTTTGCGCAGTCTCTTCTTAAAAGTCTTCCTCTGGTTCTGGTTCGCGATGGCGCTGGTCGTCGGCGTCTTCGCGCTGACCACGCACCTGACGCGCTCGGAGCCTTCGTTCCGCCCGCCGCACATCATCGAGATGGTGCTCACGAACTACGGGCGCGGCGCGGCCTCGGCCTACGAGTCAGGCGGCGCGCCGGCGCTCGAAGAGTACCTGCGCAACGTCGAGCGCGAGACGGACATCCGCATGTATCTGTTCGACGCCGACGGCCGAGAGCTGACCGGCCACGACGCGCCCGAGCTTGTCACCGCCGTCGCCGGGCAGGTCGCGCGGACTGGCGAGCCCCTCTATCACAACATGCGCCCCGGGATGCTCGAAGCGAGGCCGGTGACGGCGCGCGACGGCGGCCGTTACGTCTTCGTCACGCCGATGAACACGGGCGGGCCGCCGCCGGTCGCGCCGCACGGGCGGCCGCACGGGCCGCACATCCCGCCGCTCCACGGGCCGTTCGGGATTTTTGAGGACAACACTTCGGCGCTGCTCCTGCGCGCGCTGGCGGCGATACTGGCGGCGGGCGCTCTGTGCTACCTGCTGGCGCGCTACATCGTCGCGCCCGTGGTCAAACTCCGCGAGGTGACGCGGCAGGTGACGGAGGGCGACCTCTCTGCGCGCGTGGGGCCGCGTCTGGGGCGGCGGCGCGACGAGCTGGCGTCGATGGGTCACGACTTCGACGAGATGGCCTCGCGCGTCGAGACTCTGGTCGGCGCGCAGACGCGTCTGCTGCGCGACATCTCGCACGAGCTGCGGTCGCCGCTGGCGCGGCTGTCGGTCGCGCTCGACCTCGCGCGCAAACGCGCGGGCGCGGCGGCGGCCGGCGACCTCGACCGCATCGAGCGCGAGGCCAAACGCCTCAACGAGATGGTCGGGCAACTGCTCGCCCTCAGCCGGTGGGAGAGCGGCGGCGGCGGCGCGCGGCTTGAGACGTTCGACCTCGCCGCGCTCGTCCGCGAGGTCGCCTCGGACGCGGACTTCGAGGCGCAGGGTCGCGGCTGCACGGTCGTCTTCGAGGAGCCGGGCGCGTGCGAGATGCGCGGCACGCGCGACCTCGTCCGCAGCGCGGTCGAGAACGTCGTCCGCAACGCCGTCCGCTACACGCCCGAGGGCACGGCCGTCAGGATTACTCTCAAGTGCGGCGAGGGCGCTGAGAACAACGGTCGCGAGGCGGTCGTCTCGGTGCGCGACGAGGGCGCGGGCGTGCCCGAAGAGGCGCTCAGAGAAATCTTCCGCCCCTTCTACCGCATCGACGATTCGCGCACGCGCGAGACCGGCGGCACGGGGCTCGGACTCGCCATCACGGAGCGCGCCGTGCGCCTCCACGGCGGCGCGGTCACGGCCTCGAACGCGCCCGGCGGCGGGCTCCTCGTCGAGCTTCGTCTCCCTCTCGCGGCCTGAGCCGTCTGTCTTCCTTACTTCAGCGCGGCGTGATTTTGTGTGAGGGGCGGCCGATGTGTATGTGCGGGCCGGTGGCCGTGCCGGGGATTGCGTAGCGGAAGGCGGTGAACGGTATGCCCGCGCCGCGTAGAAACTCCATCAGCGCGCGCCCCTCGACGCTGTCGGGGACGACGCCCACGTCCATCGCGTTGTGATGCGCGTAGCCCCAGCGGTCGTGGACGGGCGACTGCCCGAACGAGCTGACGGGAAGCTGTCGGCCGAAGCTCCGCGCGTAGAACTGACCGACCGCGCCGGCCTCCGCGAGCGTCCACGCGCGCGTGCCGCCGAAGCGGATGTAAGCGGTCGTCGTCAAAAGAGCGCTCGACGCGCGCACGCCCGCCGCCTTCGCCTTCGCCAGAGCCTTCGCGGCGGCCACTTCGGCCTCGGCCTCGACGAGCGTCTCGGCGATCTGCACGTCGGCGTTCTTCAACTGACCCTGAAGGACGGCGACCTTCGCGCGCGCCTCCTGCGCCTTCGCCTCGTCGCCCTCAAGGGCGCGCTTCGAGACGAGCCCGGCGCGGTACAACTCCAACGTCTTCGTCACGCGCTCGTCCGCGCGGCCGACCTCCTTCTCGTAGAGTTCAAGCTCGCGCGCGATACTCTCCTTCAACTCCTTCGTCGCCTCGATGAACTGCGCGCGCAGCCGCGCCAGCTCGCTCTCGGGCTGTTCGGCCGGCTTCGCCTTCGACGCCGCCGCGCGCGACTTACTTTGCGCACGCGACTTCTTCTGCGAACGCGCGCCCGCCGGGCAGAGCGCGAGCGCCAAGCCCAGAGCCCACACCGCCGCCCACATTCCGCGCGCCAATCTCATGCCGCTACTCTACCAAAACCTGCCCCGCGCGCACACATCGGGCGCGGTCAGCGGACGCGAGTCGGCAGGGTCAAATCTTTTCAGTTGGTCAGCTCCGCGAGCAGCGGGAAGTGGTCGGACGCCTCTTTCAAGACGGGCGCGTCGGTGAACACGCTGCACGCCTTGAGGCGGTTCCGGAAGCGTTCGGGGAGGAAGACGAAGTCGAGCCGGACGTGCGGGTCCCACGTCGGGAAGGTGTAGCCGCTCTGCCGCTCGCGGTCGGGGTGCAGGACGCGGAAGCCGTCGAGGTAGCCCGAGGCGAGCATGATCTGACTCGTCTGGTAGCGCACGCTCCCGCCGCTCAGCCAGACCATCGGGCGCAGACGCATGGGCAGCTTCCGCGCGTCGAGCAGCTCGCCCGGCGCGAGCGTGTTGAAGTCGCCGACGAAGACGTGAAAGTCCGTCTCGCGCGCCCCGACCCACGCCAGCATCGAGCGCAGCTCGCGCATCCGGCGGCGCTCCGTGAAGAAAGAGTGAACGGCGCTCAGGTGCACGCCGTAGACGTGCAGCCCCAAACCGTCGGGCTCTATCTCGACGAAGTGTCGTTTGGAGCCGCGCGGCCGGTGCCATTCGTGCCGCGCGACGGGCAGGCGGCTCAGGTAGGCGAGCGAGTAGCCGGCGTGCGCGGCCCAAGTCTTCAGGCCCGTCTCGGCGGCGAGCCGTTCGACGACGCGCGGCTGCGTCGCCTCCTGCAAGACGACGATGTCGGGGTTGGCCGCGCGTATCGACGCGGCGAGCTGCGCCTCGCGACCCGTGCCGCCGAAGCGCACGTTGTAGCTGAGCAGCCGCAGCGTCATCACCCGCCGACCTTCCCGATGAGCGTCAGGTAGGGCTGCCCCAGCCACTCGCCGCGTATCTTCATCCAGATGTCGCGCGTGGCCTGTATGTTGACGGGGCGGCCGACCATCGCCACCAGCTTAGCGCGCAGCGGCGCGAGGTTGGGTGCGATGTCCGGGTCTTTCTCGCTTAAGGGCTTCGTGTGGACGCCGGGCAGGTAGAAGCCGTCGAGGATGTACTCGCCGAGGATTTCCGGCCCGACGAACGTGAGGTCGAGGTCGCTCGTGCCGGGCCCGTCGGCGTCGAAAGGCGCGCCGTCGTCGTAGCGCTCGCCGGTCACGGAGCTGCCGCGCAGCACGACGGCCGTCCCTTCGGGTATCGCCCCGCGCACCACGTCGCAGAACTCTTCGAGCCGCCGCTCGTCCCCCGCGAACGCGAGCTTGACCACGCGCTCGCGCATCTCCTGCTCGGTCATCCCCCAGGCTTCTTCAGACAAGAAACTTCCCCCCTGTTGTTTTTTTCGTCCGCCTATCCTAACACCGAAGGAGCGCGGACGAGGTGTCCGCGCTCCTTTAAACTTTCTCGGTCTACGCCCCCGGCCCTACTCGACGTAGGAGCGCGTCAGCTTGCGGAAGTGGTAGCCCATGGCGGCGAGCGTGACGGCGTGCGCGAAGTTCTGCCGGTGCTCCGTGAGCGTCCGCTTCATGTAGCGCCAGAACTCCATCCGCGCCGAGTCGAGCACGCCGAGCACGATGGCGACGCGCGCGAACGCGGCCACGTCGCTCGACAGCCGGCCCCGGCGCGGCTCCGCGCCCTGCGTCAGGTGCGACAGGCAGTCGAGGGCGCGCTGGTAGTACTCGGCCGGGCTGTAGATGGTCGAGAGTATCCGCTTGTAACCTTCGAGCAGGCGCGTCGTGTCCATGTGCGGGACGAAGTTGAGGGACGACTCGGTGCCGACGTTGTTGCCCCCGCTCTCCTTGAGCAGCCGCCCCTCGCGCTTCAGGCGACGCCAGAGCTGCGTGTCGGGGAGCGCCGTCAGCAGCCCGACCATCGCGAGCGGGATGGCGCTCTCGCGTATGAAGTTTATCTGGCGGTCGAAGATGTCCTCGGGGTCGTTGTCGAAGCCGACGATAAAGCCGGCCATCACCTCCATCCCGTACGACTGAATCTTGCGCACCGACTCCAGCAGGTCGCGCCGCGTGTTCTGCCCCTTCTGCGCCTCCTTCAAGCTCTCCTCGACCGGCGTCTCGATGCCGAGGAAGACGCGGCGGAAGTTCGCGCGCCGCATGTCTTCGAGCAGCGCGTCGTCTTCGGCGAGGTTGACGCTCGCCTCCGTGATGAAGGAGAAGGGGCGGCCGCGTTGCTCCGACCACTCGACGAGCGCGGGCAGAAGCTTGCGGACGTTCTTCTTGTTGCCGATGAAGTTGTCGTCCACGATGAAGACGAGCCCGCGCCAGCCCGTCGCGAGCAGCGCGTCCAGCTCGGCGAGCACCTGCTCGTTGGTCTTCGTCCGCGGGACGCGGCCGTAAATCTCGATGATGTCGCAGAACTCGCAACTGAACGGGCAGCCGCGAGAATACTGGATGCTCATCGCGCTGTAGCGGCCGAGGTCTGCGAGTTGGAAGTGCGGGACGGGCGTCGCGGTGAGCGCCGGCCGCTCGGCGGGCTGATAGACGGGCTTGGGCTCGCCGCGTTCGAGGTCGGCGATAAACTCCGGGAGCGTCGCCTCGGCCTCGCCGACGAAGATGTGGTCGGCCGCGGGCAGTTGCTCCGCGCTCGTCGAGACGTACGGGCCGCCGACGACGACGCGCTTGCCGCGCGCCTTGCAGCGCTCGACGACGCGCTCAAGCGAAGCCTTCTGCACGATCATCGCGCTACAGAGGACGAGGTCGGCCCACTCGATGTCGGCGTCTTTCAGTCGCCGGACGTTCAAATCGACGAGCCGCCGCTCCCAACTCTCGGGCAGCATGGCCGAGACCGTCAGCAGCCCGAGCGGCGGGAACGGAGCGCGCTTGCCCTCGAACTTTAGCGCGTGGCGGAAGCTCCAGTAAGTTTCCGGGAACTCCGGGTAGACCAGCAGCACCTTCATCTCGCGTCCTCCTAAGCGTGCGCGCACGCGGCGCGACACAGACGGCCGCGCCCGGCCCGTGGGGAAGCTCGATTCGGGGGATAAATTCCGGGACGGGTTCCCGGGGCAGACTCAGTCGCCGCTCGTCGCGTGCATGGGGGGCGCGGCCGACACCTCGGACGCGCGGCGGCGCGACCGGCGCCACGCCGAAACCCCCTCGCGCGTGAGCGCGGAGATCGTCCGCCGATTGTCGTAGAGCAGCTTCAGCCACGCGCGCCGCGTCATCTGCGGGAAGTAGATGCCGCGGAAGAAGAGGCGCGAGACCAGCATGCTGATGCGGTACTGGAGGTCGTGGCCGGCGATGGCCTCCACGGCCTGCGCGTTCCTCTCGGGGCTGTAGGACGCTTCCCACGCGCGGCGCGTCTCGGCACGCGCCTCCTCGATGGTCATCTTCAAAGGCGCGTGCGCCATCACGAAGGGCGCGAAGTCGAGCCAGTGCTTGGGACGCGCCAGACGGCCCGCCTTCTCCAGACGGTCGTAGAGCGGCGTGGCCGGGAACGGCGTGAGCTGGCCGAAGACGGGGAGGCCCGGCGGCCACGACTCGATCTCGCTGACCGTGCGGTCGGCCACCCCGACCGTGTCGTTGTCCATGCCGAAGATGAACGAGGTGATGGCGAAGACGTTACGGCGCGCGAGGCGTTCGAGCACCGCGCCGTACTCGCCCGGCTTGCTGAAGTTCTTGTTCACGTCGGCCATGTTCGCCGGGTCGATGGACTCCATCCCGATGAAGACCCACTTGCCGCCCGACTCCGCGATAAGGTCGCACAGTTCCTCGTCGCGCAGGAGGTTGGCGCTGATCTGCGCCACCCACGGCACCTGCGCGCCGGCCTCGATGATGTCGCGCAAAAGCGACTTCACGCGCTTGATGTTGATGGCGAGGTTGTCGTCGATGAAGAAGACCGCGATCTGCCCGCGCTCGCGCCGCGCGCGCTCCTTGAGCCGCAGAAGCTCCTCGACCACCGACGCGTTGGTGCGGAAGCGAATCGAGTCGCCGAAAAACCCCGTCACCGTGCAGAACTCGCACCCGTAAGGGCAGCCGCGCCCCGTCTCCAGCGGCACGACGTGGAACTTGCCCCAGCCGCCGCCCAGACGCCTCAGGAGCGGCTGCGCGAACTTCGGCACGAGGTTGAACTGTTCGAGTTCGAGCGTCTCCCACGGAATGTGCGGGTAGGGCTGCAAGGTGGGCTTGCGGTCGTTGCCTTTGGCGTCCCTCTCGGGCTCGTAGACTTCCTTCAGCTCGCCGCGCGCGGCGTCCTCGACCATGAGCGGCCAAGTCTCGTCGGCCTCGCCTAAGGCGACGGCGTCGGCGTGGCGCGGCCCGCCGTCGCGCCCCAGCGCCTCGTCGGGACACTCCGTGACGTGCGGCCCCCCCATCGCGACCTTGATGCCGGCAGCGCGCAGGGCGTCGGCGACGCGGTACGCCTTGGCGATCATGCGGGTCATCGCGCCGATGCCGACGAGGCCGACGCCCTGCTCGCGCGCGAAGCGGACAAGCTCCTCGTCGTCCATCGCGCGGGCGTTGCCGTCGATGAGGATGACCTCGTGGCCGGGCGGCGTGATCGACTGGAGAAGGAACATCCAGAGGTGCGGCATGAAGTTGCGCGTCACGCCGTTGTCAGGGTTGTAAAGTAGAATCTTCAAAACGTCTTCTTCCTGCCTTCGGACTATTCCCGAACTGTTTAAACTGTGGTGTGACTTTCGGGGGAAAAAACGAAAAACACCGGTGGGGCCGGGGTTGCCCCTTCCCTACTCTAGCTGTGAGCCGAGAGCGGGCGCAGTATAACAGAAATGTGCTCCAACGCACATCGGCAGTTCAAGAGGGGGTCTTCTCGCCGGGCAGCTTGGCCTCGGGCGTGCCCCTGCGCGCGGCCGCGTGCTCGATGACGGCGTTGGCCTTGCCGCCGACGAGGATGGCCGCGCCCGTCATGTAAAACCAGAGCAGCAGGACGATGACCGCCCCGAGCGACCCGTAGGTCACGCTGTACCTGTCGAAGTAGTTCAGGTAGAGGCGGAAGCCGAACGAGACGGCGAGCCAGAGCGTGACGCCGACGAGCGAGCCCGGCGTAATCCAGTACCACTTCTGATGCTTCAGGTCGGGCGCGTGGTAGTAGATGAGCGCGAAGCCGAAGAGCACGAACGCCAGCACGATGGGCCACTGGATGACGTTCCAGAGGGCCACGAACGCCGCGCCGAGGTCGTAGCGCCCGGCCAGCCCCTCGCCTATCTCGCCGCCGTAGAGCACGAGCGCCAGCGCCGAGATGATGAGCGCCGCCAGCGCCGCCGTCAGCCCGAGCGAGATGAGCCGCACGCGCCAGAAGGGGCGCGACTCCCTCACGCCGTAAGCCGAGTTGAGCGTGTCGCCGACCGCCCCCATCCCGAACGAGGCGAACCAGAACGCCGCCACCAGCCCGAAGGAGAGCTTGCTGCCGTCCGCGCCCTCTGTAATCTCCTCGACCGTGGTGCGGACGAGCTGCGAGGCCGAGCGCGGGGCGATGCTCGCGAGGTAGTTGAGCATGTTGCGTCGAAGCTCCGTCCCGCCTTCGGCGAAGTAGCCGAGCATCGCCGTCAGAAAAATCAGGAGCGGGAAGAGCGCGAGCAGGAAATAGTAGGAGAGCGCGGCGGCGCGCGTGAGCAGGTCGCCTTCGTACATGTCCGCCCAGACCCGGCGCGCCAGCTCCCGCCGTGTGAGCCCGCCGAGCTTCCAGACTGACGCAATCGCCTTCTGGTCGTCGCTGTCCATTTACTCCGAAGATCGAAGCGCCGCGCCGCCGCGCGCCGGGGCCGGCCGCCGTTTTTACGAAAGGAATCCAAAAGCGAACAGGCGCGTCAGCCTTTGGGGGCCTCGCGCCTGTTCTATGTGGCTCACTGTCCTCACCCCAGCAAACCACTGGGCGGAAGGGTTCACCAACCGCCCGGTTGACGACACAATACACGAAAGGTCAGCCCACTGTCCAGCGCACCCTCAAATTTTTGTAAAATCGCTTACCTCACACGAATTCGCCACGTCGGACACTCAAATCGGGGCAAAATTTTCCGCACCGGGTCGGCCGCGCGGCGCTCGCAGCACTGGCGCCCCCGCGCTGAACGCACGGCTTCAAGACTGAGTACGCGCACGAACAGACGTGCGCGTGGCGGATAGCGTTTATAATACGCGCCGTCCGCCAAGCTCTGCGCAAAGTCCGTCCGACGTTTGAGGGAGGGAGTATCGTTGTCGTCCCAGCTCACGGTGAAGAAGAGCAACATTTACGGTAAAGGTTGTTTCGCGCTCGCGCACTTTCCCGCGCGGAAGAAGATCGCCACCTACGCGGGCGAACTCGTCAAGGGCGAGCGAAAGATAGAGGCGCGCCTGCGCAGATTGGCGCGGGATTCCGAGGCCATCAAGATCATCCGCATCGACGAGAATACCGCCGTCGACGGCGCGGTCGGCGGCGACGCGACGGCCTTCATCAACCACTCCTGCGACCCGAACGCCTTCATGCGCATCGTCCCGGGACTGAAGGTGGTCATCTTCGCGCGGCGCGACATCCAGCCGGGCGAAGAGCTGACCATAGACTACCGCGACCCCTACCACCCGGAGGTCTGCAACTGCGGCGCCGCCAACTGCCGCTCCAAACGTCGCGCCCGCGGCGAGTGAGCCGGAGCCGAACTTTCAGATATAGAACGCGGAGACGCGGCCT
>JBEVKV010000639.1:0-4645 GCA_040509515.1 Pyrinomonadaceae bacterium
GGAGGCCGGACGTCCCGAGAGGGAATCCGGCCTTCGGTCTTTCAGTTCAGCGTTCAGCGTTCAACGTTCAGCGTTCTGACGAACTCGGGCCACGCGTCATACAAATAAAGCGAGAAGGGGAGCCACCAGATGAGGTCGTTGGTGAGGCAGAGGACGACGGTGGAGGGCGGCCACGCGCCGCTCCAGATGAGTTGGGCGAGGCCGAGGGGGCCGAGAATCTTCCCCGCGAGTCCGACCGCCGCGAGCAGCCAGCCGCGCTCGGGCGCGCGCGCCACCTCGAAGTAGACGACGCCGTAGAGCCCGACCACCATCCCGAGACACGCGAATATCTCCGGGTGGTTCTGCGGCGCGAGACCCGAGAAGCGGAAGAGCCACTGCGGGTCGAGCGCCGAGTAGAGCCCCCACGCGATGTTGTAAGCGCCCGCGGCGCAGAAGACCGCGCGGTGAAACCTGCGACGTTTAATCACGCTTAGGCCTCCGCGCGGCTGCCGCCACGGTGCCACGGCCACGCGCCGCCCGGCAGCCCCAGCGCCGCGTACCCGTCACGCACGCCCGACGCGGTGACGCCCAATGCCATCAGCGTCAGCAGCCACGTCAGCTCGGCCGGCACGGGCTCGGCGTGCGGCGCGAGCGCCGTCGTCTGCCGTCCCCAATTCATGAGCGCGGGGACGAGGTTGGCGAGCATCGCGCCGTAGATGATCGCCATCACGGCGTGCGTCACGCGCTCGCCCGCGAAGACGCCGCCGAGCGGCGCGCGCACGTCGTCTTCGACGACGAAGTCGCGGAGCGTGATGACGACCTCGGCCGCGAGCAGCGCCGCGAGCACGTAAGCCCACGCGCCGCGCCACTCGAAGCGCGGCAGCGCCGCGAAGAGCAGGCCGTAGATGAGCGCGCGCACGGCGTGCAGACGCAGCTCGGGTCGCGCCCCGTCGAGCGCCGGCAGGCGCGCGCGCCACTCGTGATAGTAGATTGTGTCGAAGGCCCCAATCGCCCCCTGAACCGCCAACAGCCAGAGTGCCGTCGTCAACCCGTCTCCTCCTCCTCCCATGTGACTCGACCCTCGTACTCTATCAGCCGCCCGACGAGCGGCGACGAGACGCGCACCGAGACGCGCACGCCGCGCCCTTCGGCACGCTCACAGGCTTCGACGCGCGGCGCTACCCGCCGGGGCAATCTGACCCTCAAACTTCTAACGCGTAAAAACGCTCCCACTTGGCTGTAGGCGAGCGCGCCGCCCTCCGCGTCGAGCCTGAACAGCAGCTCGAACGGCCCCGTCCGTTCGGCCAGTAGCGATCCCGCGTGCTCGCGCTGCTCGGTGATGAAGTCCTTGCCGGCGAAGGCGCGGTGCCAGCGCTCGCCGCCGCCGTGCGGCGTGACCGTGAGTCGCAGGGGCACGGCCTCGCCCGCCTCGGGCAGCCCCAACAGGCGCGCGACAAGACGCGCGAAACGTCCGCCACCGCGCCGCACCTTAAACGTCCCCGTGGAGAGTGCGCGCGCGTGAAAGCTGCGCACGGGCTCGTCCAGCCCGCCCCACGCTTCGCGCACGAGGCGCTCGTAGAGCCCCGCGCCCGCCGCGAACGTCTGCACCGTCTCAACGCCCACGCCGCGATGATAACCCGAAGCCGCACGCGCGCGGGAGAAACGACCTGACCCGGCGGACGAGTTACAGCGGCCTTCCTGGTTCTTTATTGAAAAGCTTTAGGGTTTCTTCTCGGGCGGCTTGGGCGGCGGCGTCTCGGCCGGCGGCTCTTCGTCGAGGATGTCGTCGTCGAGGATTTTCAGCTCGGTGCCGTACTTCTGATAGTTGGTGAAGCGTATCTCGTTGCGCGACTGCGCGCTCTCGCCGCGCGAGGCGCGGGTGAGGACGACGATTGAACGCGAGGGCAGGAGGTATTCGCCCTGCCCGGGAATCGTCACCCAGTTGTAGTCGAGCGCGAGCGTCGCGCCGGTGATGGGGAACGTGACGGGCATCCCGAACGCCTCGGACTCGACGCGGAGCACGCGCGCCTTCTCCCTGTCCACCCAGACCTTGCCGCGGTGCGCCACGATGACCGACGAGTCGCCCGCGTCGAGCAGCCACTTCGAGTTCGTCTTCTTAATCTCGTAGGTGTAGACGAGCGCGCGCCGTCCGCGCAGCGTGTCCGTGTCGAGCGGGCGGAACTCCGTCTTGCTCTCCTCCTCGAAGAGCCCCTTGAGGACGGAGACGAACTCGCCGGTCGAGTTGGCGCCGCCGGCCTCGCGGTAGTCGCTCTTCTCGGCGGCGGCCGGCCCCGTCATGCCGTTGACGGCGAGCAGGCGGTACTTCTCGCCTTCGCTCAGGCGGTAGCTGACGCCGACGACCAGCCGGTCGAGGACGCGCCAGTTGCGCGAGGTGCCGAGCGCCTGCGAGCGCGTGACGAGCTGTTTGACGACGAAGTCGGGCATCTGCGCCGCCGCTTCGAGCGTGGCCGTGCGGGCGCGCGCGAGCAGGTCGGCGGTCTCCGACTCCGGCGGGAGCGGCGTCGCCTCCGTCGGGTTGAGGAAGCGGCGCTGCGCCTCTTCGAGCACGCGCCGCAGCTCCTCGTCGTTGCCGCTCTTGGTGGCGACGAAGGCGCGCAGGCCAGAGGTCAGCGTGAAGCTGATGCCGCGCCGTCGTATCTCGCTGACGAGCTGCTCCTTGAGCGCCGGGCGCTGCGGGAGCTGGCGCACGATGGCGAGGAACTCGGCGCTGGTCATCGGCGACTGCTGCTGCCGCGCCGACGCCTGCGACAAGGCGAGCGCCGACGCGCAAAGCGCCAGCGCCGCGAGCCTCGGCAGGATTCTTCTGAGACTGGGAAAAAACATCCGGGAACGCCTTAAAACGACCGAGTGATATCTGAGCCGACTGGTTATTGATGCTCCGCGCCGCAAAAGCGTTCGATTACGCGGCGGAGGATTCGGGCGCAGTCGCGCAGCTCCGCGGCGGGGACGAACTCGCCCGTGCGGTGCGCGACGCGTATGTCGCCGGGGCCGAAGACGACCGCGTCCGCGCCCATCTCTGCCAACTGCGGCGCTTCGGTGCCGAAAGAGACCGTCCCCGATTGAAAGCCCGCCAACTCTTCCAACGCCACGACGAGCGGCGCGTCGGCGCGCGTCTCGGCCCCGCCGTCGAGCCTTGTGACGACGACCTCGCAGTCGAAGTCCTCGTCCCGCTCGCGCAACGCCGCGGCCTCGCGCCGCACCAGCTCGGCGACAAGCTCGGGGCTCTGACCCGGCACGGGTCGCCATTCGAGCGTGAAGCGGCACTCGCCCGCGATGACGTTCTTCGCCGTCCCGCCCGAGATGAGCCCGACGTTCAAGGTCGTGTGCGGCGGGTCGAAAGCCTCGTGAGTGAGCGCCCTCAACTCT
Organism: Pyrinomonadaceae bacterium; assembly: GCA_040509515.1. Lineage (GTDB taxonomy): Bacteria > Acidobacteriota > Blastocatellia > Pyrinomonadales > Pyrinomonadaceae > QHXN01. The sequence goes on from JBEVKV010000639.1 coordinate 3,367, forward strand.
TCCGCGAGTGCTTCGATTCTCGTGACGAGCCGCGCGGCGCGCATGACGGCCGACGCGCCCAAGTTAGGGTACGCGCTGTGACCCTCGCGCCCGCGCACCGTCACCTCGGCCAGACAGTAGCCTTTGCCCGCGCGCATCGGCCGCAGGGAGGTCGGCTCGCCGACGACCGCGTGGCGCGCGCTAAAGGGTCGCGCCTCGGCCAGACGCTTCGCGCCGAGACACCCGACCTCCTCGTCCGCCGTCAGCACGAGCGCGACGGGGCGCGCGAGCCTCGTTAAGTCAACCTCTTCCAGCGCCGCGAGCGCCGCCGCGATGAAGCCCTTCGTGTCGCACGCGCCGCGACCGTAGAGTTTGCCGTCGCGCTCGGTGAGCTTGAGAGCTTCGCCCCACGCCGGGTCGAACGGCACCGTGTCGGTATGCCCGACTAAGGCGAGTTCGACCTCGCCGCCGTCTTCAAAATTTTTAGGGTGGACGGCGACGAGCTGCGTCTTCTCGACGCCGCGCTCGTCCGTGTAAGGCAGGAGTCGCGTGCGAAAACCTAGCGCCTCGACGCGCGGCAGGACGTGGCCGATCAGCTCGGCGTTCGGGCGCGCGGAGGTGGAGTCTATCGCCACAAGCCGCGCGAGTATCTCTTCGACGCTCATCCGTTCACCCAAACGAACGGCCGCCGGACGCCGCGACTGTTACGCCCCGGCGTCCGGCGGCCTACGCTAAATGTGTGTCCGACCCGGCGCGCGCCCGGCCTTACCAGGGCAGGCTGAACTCGCACGAGACGATCTGCCAGCGGCCGCCGCGCTTCTCAAGGCGGCGCGCGTAGCCGTAGCGCGGGGTCGTGTATTCGCGCTTGCGGAAGCGCCCGGCCAGCTTCGCCGTCCCGGTCAGGAGCGCGTGGTTGCCGTCCACGACGACGTTAACGTCGGAGGTGTCGAGCGAGGTGACGGCGAACAAGGGGTTCGCCACCAGCGCCAGCCGGTGCTCCTTCGTCACGCGCCCGCCGAACATCGTGAAGTCGTCGGCCAGCACGCGGTCGAGCGCCTCGATGTCGCGCTCGACGTGCGCGCGGACGTACTCGCGCTCGACGGCGAGGACGGCGCGCTCGTCGGCCGTGCCCGCCGGCCAGACGTTCGAGGCGAGGCCGGAGGCGGCGACGCCGAGAATGAAGGTGACTAAGGCCGCGGGAAGGCGTGTCGCGAAATATCTCATAGCCCTTTTACTCCTTGACTGTGCCTAGAAGTTAGCACGCGTCGCGCGGGGGAACAAGAGGGAACGGTGATAAGTG
>JBEVKV010000640.1:0-18215 GCA_040509515.1 Pyrinomonadaceae bacterium
CCCGCCCGCCCGCTCGCCGCGCATCAGCGCCGACGGCCGCTACATCTTCTACGCGCGGTTAGAGAATTTCGTCAGCGGGATGAACAGGGTGGGCTTCCGCGACCGGATATTCCGCCGCGACCGCCAGACGGGCGTCCTGCTCGAACTGCCCTTCGTCGTCTCTGGGCTCTGCGGTCAGGGGTTCAACTGCCGGAGCATCATCGAAGGTTTCGTCATGAGCCCCGACGGCCGCTACGTCGCCTACCGACAGGTGGAGCGCCCGCGCAGCAACTTCGCGCCGTACACGACCGCCATCGTGATCCGCGACCTCGTCGGCGGCGGCACGGAAATCGTCGCCGGGCCGCACCGCATCCCCTTCACCGAAACGCCCGACGGAATCCCGTTCGTCCTGACCCCGGGCAACGTCATCGCCGGCGGCAAGCTGGCCTTCTCGTCCGGCGTCGCGCACGCCGCCGCCGACACGAACGCCACGGAGGACGTTTACCTCTTCGCCCCGCCCTCGCAGAACCGGCTGGCCTTCAACCAGCCGGACTACACCGTCGCGGAGAACGGCGTCGTCGGGTTCCAACAGGAAGTGGTCGTGCGCCGCGCGGGCTACCTCGTCGACTCGACCGTGACCGTCCGTTTCTCCACCTCGGACGGCACGGCGACCGCCGGCTCTGACTACGCGGCGCGCTCCGAGACGCTGACCTTCGCGCCGGGCGAGACCGAGAAGACGGTGGCCGTACAGGTCTTGAACGAAGAGGAGGTCGAGCCGACGCCCGAGACGGTGAACCTGACGCTCAGCGACCCGACCGGGAACTCGACGCTCGGCGCGCAGAGCACCGCGACGCTGACCATCAACGACGACGACCCACACTTCTTCCAGTTCAGCGCCGAAAACTACATCGCCACGGAGACGGCGGGCAGCGTCGTCGTCACGGTCACGGTGACGGGGACGCCCACGCGGCCGCTCAGCGTCGGCTATTCGACCTCCGACGGCACGGCCGGCGAACGCTCCGACTACATCACGGCGCGCGGCCGGCTCTTCTTCGCCCCCGGCGAGACCTCGAAGTCTTTCCGCGTCCTCGTCGTGGACGACGCCTTCGTCGAGCCGGACGAGACGGTCAACCTCTCTTTCTTCGAGCCGCGGGGCACGAACGCCGCGCTGGGGACGACGCGCGGCACGTCCGAGATTCGGATCATCTCGAACGACACCGCGCCGCCCGCGTCGAACCCCATCGACTCGTCCGACTTCTTCGTCCGCCAGCACTACTACGACTTCCTCAACCGCGAGCCTGACCCGGACGGCTTCCAGTTCTGGAGAAACGAGATCGAGTCGTGCGGCGCGGACGCCGCGTGCCGCGAGGTCAAGCGCATCAACGTCTCGGGGGCGTACTTCCTCTCCATCGAGTTCCAGACGACCGGCTTCCTCGCCTACCTGGCGAACAAGACCGCGTTCGGCACGCGCCCGCTCTACCCGCATTTCATGTACGACGTGCAGACGTTGCAGAGGGATTTCGTCTTCGGCCAGCCCGGCGCCGCCGCGCGGCTCGAAGCCAACAAGCGCGCCTACTTCGACGACTTCGTGACGCGCACCGCGTTCATCGCCAAGTTCGCCGGCATGAACAACGAAGACTACGTCCGCGCGCTGCTCAACGACAACGGCCTGTCGCGGACGGTCGGCAACCTCTTCATCTCGCGGCTCACCGGCGGGCAGGCCGTCCCGGCGTCGGCGTCGGGCGCGACCGGCGTCGTCATCTTCCGCCGCTCGCCCGTCGGCACGGGTTCGACCGCGAACGTCTCGCTGTCGCTTCAGAACCTGACGGGTCAGCCCACGGCCGTCCACATCCACGGGCCGGCCGCGCCGGGCGAGAACGCGCCGGCAATCTTCACGCTGCCCGCCGGAGAGTTCGCCGACTTACAGCTCACGCTCACCGGCGAGCAGATCAACTTGCTCAACTCGGGCCAGCTCTACATCGACGTGCACACGCAGAACTTCCCCAACGGCGAGATTCGCGCGCGGCTCGGGCCCGTGCTCCTCAGGGTGGACGTGCTCATCAACGCGCTCAACAGCCAGATTCTGACGCGCGCGCAGGTGCTCCGCGTCGTGGCCGAGTTCGACGAGCTGAAGGCCGCCGAGTTCAACCGCGCCTTCGTGCTGATGGAGTACTTCGGTTATTTGAGGAGAGACCCGGACGAGGACGGCTATAACTTCTGGCTCTCGAAACTCAACGCTTTCAACGGCGACTACGTCGCGGCCGAGATGGTCAAGGCGTTCATCTCTTCGGCCGAATACCGCCAGAGGTTCGGGCCGTAAAGTCTCAAAAAGTCCCGTGTGAACGGCGGCGTACCGGCGCGAGGAGTTTCGTGTCACCTTCTTGAGAATTTCGGCAAGCGCCGCGCTCAGAGTGTCGCGCGTGCGTCCGGAACCGTGCGCAGGCATCCGCGTGAGGTGTGAGACAATTCATTCACTTAAAAGACAAACGGGTACAGGGGGGAGATTTCAGTCATGCAGGTTCTCGAAAGGCCGTCGCGCGTCGCGAACACGGACGGGCGCGCGCTCGACTACGCCGCCGCCGAGCAGCAGTTCGCCGGCCTGTTGAAGCTCGAACACCTCGACGAGCGCGTGGCCGCGCGCCCCTCGCTCGCCGCCGAGTTCGAGGCCGCGCTGCTCCGCGCGATAGAGGACGCATACGGGCCTGCCCCGACGGCCGGCGCCGACGCCGCGCGGCTCTTCACGCAGCGCGCGCTCTACCGCGTCAACCGCCTCAAACTTTTCTGGTACGATGACCTCCGCGCTTACGACAACGAACGCTCCGGCTACCTGCGCAACGTGCGCGACCGCGTCGAGGCGGCATGGCAGGCTTGGGAGATGCGGCAGCTCCCGGCGGCGTCGCTCCGGCGCGAGCGCGACGTGGCGGAGGCGCTCAAGCGGCGCGCGGCCGAGGACGTTGCGCCCCGGCCTTCGGCCGACGGGCTCTACTTCCGCGACCGCGTGACTGAAGCGGGCTACCGGCGGCTGATCGCCGTCGCCTCGCTCGACGGGCTGGTCGAGGCGAGCCAGCTTTCACGCACGCTCGGCGGCGCGTCGAACAAGGTTCACGAGGTGCTGACGCGTCTGCTCGTCGAGGAGTACGGCGGCGGCCGGCTCGCGCGCAAGCACTCTTCGTTCTTCACCAAGATGCTCGAAGAGTTCGGGATGAGCACCGAGCCCGAGTTCTACTTCGACGCGGTGCCGTGGGAGGTGCTCGCCGCCATCAACCACAGCTTCCTGCTTTCGGAGCGCAAGCGACATTTTCTGCGCTACGTCGGCGGCCTGCTCTACACCGAGGTCTCCGTGCCCGCCGGATTCGAGAACTACCGCGCGGCGGCCGAGCGGCTCGGGCTCTCGCAGGAGGCGCGCGGCTACTGGGAGCTGCACATCAAGGAGGACGAGCGGCACGGGCGCTGGATGCTTGAGGACGTGGCGCTGCCGCTCGCCGCGATGTACGAGCGCGACGCGTGGGAGCTGCTGCTCGGCTACGACCAGCAGAAGCTCATGAGCGACCGCGCGGGGGCGTCGGTCGCACGCGCCGCGCGCGAGGCGGACGCCGCGGCGGCCGGAGTCGAGAAGTCTTCGGGGGCGGTCGCGTGAGCGCGAGTGTGAATAATGAGTTTCGCTGCACGTACCTCCTGCCCATCCGGCGCGTGCGCGCCGACGCGGCCGAGGCGGAGATGTTCGCGCGCTACTTTCGCAGGCTCGGCGGGACGGGCTGCGAAGTCGTCGTCGTTGACGGCTCGCCTCCCGAGGTCTTCGCGGCGCACGCGCGCGCGTGGGGAGAGTTCTGCCGGCACGTCCCCGTCGATTCGCGTTACAAGTATCTCAACGGCAAGGTCAACGGCGTCCACACGGGCGTCGATCTGGCGAGCTGCGAGCGCATCGTGCTCGCCGACGACGACATACGCTACACGTCCGACGACATCGCGCGCGCGTGCGCGCTGCTCGAACGGCACGAGATGGTCAGGCCGCAGAACTACCTCGCGCCGCTGCCGTGGTGGGCGCGCACGGAGTCCGCGCGGATGCTCGTCAACCGCGGGGCGCTGCGCGCGGGCGACTACCCGGGCACCTGCGCCTTCCGCCGCTCGACCTGCCTGCGCGTCGGCCATTATGACGGCGACGTGCTCTTCGACAACGAGGAGATCGTCCGACACTTCGCGCTGAGCGGGGCCGACGTGCTCTGCGCCACGGACTTCTTCGTCCTCAAGCGACCGCCGACGTTCGACAAGTGGCTTGAGCAGCGCCCGCGACAAGCGTACGAGGACTTCGTGATGCGCGCCAAGACGCTGCTCTTCGCCTCGCTCGTCCCCGCGGCGCTGGCGCTGGCGCTGTTCGCGGGCGGCTCTGCGCTCCTCGCCTTCGCCGCGCTCATCTCGCTCGTCTCAATGCTCGTCGCGTTGCGCGGGCTCGTGCGCGACCGCGCGTACGGGTTCTTCCCCGCGTGGGCGGTGCTCTACGCGCCGCTGTGGGTTTTGGAGCGCGCCCTGAGCGTCTACTGGGCCTTCTACTGGCGCGTGCGTTACGGCGGCTACCCGTTCGGCGCGGCGCTGCTCTCGAAGGGGACGGGGCGCGCGTGGGCGGCCGGCGGGCGTGCGGAGAGCCGCGCGGCCGCGTCGCGCGCGGGTGCGCGGTGAAAGAGTCGGACGACAAGACGTTTGACGAGCGCGGCGCTGATGGCCGTCGCGGCGACGTTCCGGCCGAAGAGTTCCGCGCGGCGCTGCACCGCGCGGCCGACTGGGTCGCGGACTATCGCGCGCGCATCGAGGGGCGGCGCGTCTCGCCCGACACAGAGCCCGGCGAAGTGACCGCGCTCCTGCCGCCGTCGATGCCCGAGTCGCCATCGCCGCTCTCCGAACTCTTCGCCGAACTCGACCGGGTCGTCCTCCCGCACGTCGTCAACTGGGGGCACCCTTCCTTCTTCGGTTACTTCGGCTCGACGACAACCGCGCCCGGCATCGTCGGCGAGTTTATCGCCGCCGCGCTCAACGTGAGCGCGATGACGTGGCGCACGTCGCCCGCCGCGACCGAGCTTGAAACGGTCGTCCTCGCGTGGATGAGGGGCGCGCTCGGGCTTCCGGAAGAGTTCACGGGCGTCGTCTACGACACGGCGTCGGTCGCGCTGCTGCACGCGCTGGCCGCGGCGCGCGAGGGGCTCGGGCTGGAGGTTCGGCGGCGCGGGCTCGCGGCGCGCGCGGACGTGCCGACCTTGCGCGTCTACGCCTCCGAGCAGGCACATTCGTCAATCGAGAAGGCGGCCATCATGCTCGGGCTGGGCGAGGAGAACGTCCGGCGCGTGGCGACCGACGAACGCTTCCGCATGGACGCACGCGCACTGGGGCGTGCGATTGAAGAGGACGCGCGCGCGGGCGCGTTGCCGCTGGCGGTCGTCGCCACGACGGGAACGACTTCGGCCGCGGCGTGCGACCCCGTCGAGGAGGTCGCCGCGCTCTGCCGCGAGCACGGCGTCTGGCTCCACGTCGACGCGGCCTACGGCGGCGCGCTGGCGATGCTCGCGGAGTACGGGCACGTAGCGCGCGCTCTGGCGGCGGCCGACTCGGTCGTGGTCAACCCGCACAAGTGGCTCTTCGTCCCGCTCGACTTCAGCGCGCTCTACACGCGCCGGCCCGAACTCCTGCGGCAGACCTTCTCACTCGTCCCGGAATACCTGCGCGGCGACGCCGAGCGCGGCGAAGTCAATTACATGGACTACGGCGTCCAGCTCGGCCGCCGCTTTCGCGCGCTCAAAGCGTGGGCCGTCTTCAAGACCTTCGGCCGCGCCGGGCTTGAGTCGCGCATCCGCGAGCACCTGCGGCTCGCGCGCCACTTCGCGCGCGGCATCGACGGGCTCGAAGGCTTCGAGCTGGCCGCGCCGCAGGAGATGGCCGTCGTCTGCTTCCGCGCGCTGCCCCCGCACGACTCGGACGCGCCCGCCGACGAACTCAACCGCGCGCTCGTCGAAGCCGTCAACGCGACCGGCCGCGCCTACCTGACGCACACGACGCTGCGCGGGCGCGTCGCGGCGCGCGTCGCCGTCGGCAACGTCTTAACGGAGGAACGCCACCTCGACGCACTCCTCGCGCTGCTCCGTGAAGAAGCGGCCCGGCTGACGGCCCGTCAACCCTTTTCAGTTTGAGTGGGATGTGTAGAGTCCGTCTCGCGCCGCACACACGCCGTCGCGCAATGCGGCTTTAACGCATGGCGCGCTCGACGAGCATCTGCGGCTCGACGTTCTCAACGTCGGCGAGTTTTTCGAGGGCTTCGATGTCTGAGAGCGACCGCGCAACGTCGCCGCCGATGGCGCGCACCCATGCGCTCGAAGGTGCGTACGGCGGCGTCTCGGTTATCTCGTAGCCGGCGCGCTCGATCTCCTCGCGGCGCGTCGCGACCTCGACGCCCTCCTTGAAGCGGAGGAAAATTTTTCCGGTGGGGACGGCCAGCGGGCCGTCGGGTTGCAGCCTGTAGACCGGCGTCAGCGACTCGGCGTCCGCCTTCGTCTTTGCCGGCTCGCCTTTGTAGACGCTCATGCCTTCCAGCTTGAAACTCAACTCGGCGGCGGCCGCTTCGCGCTTCCCCGCCCCGCTGCGGACGGCGTAGTGATCCGCCGCGCGCACGTAGTACGCGCCCTTGCGCCCCGTACCGGCGCTGACCCGCTCGGGAAACTCCGCGAAGACACTCTTGTCGCCCATGCCTCTTGATAGCACGCGGCGGGGTCGCGTGTCATCACGGCGGCGTCGGTGTCGCGCGGGTTCGGCGGCCGAGAATTCTCTTGCCCGCCGTGAGTTCTTGCTATATCCTCTGCGCCAGTAAGTCGCACCCGTCCCTTCTTCCTCGTTTTCTGACGCCGCGCACGCGCAACTCTCGCTGGCCCGGCCCTTTCCACATCAACTTCACACCGGAGGCCCTTCCAATGTTTACAGTTCGCTACGGCGGCAAAGGCGGCACGCGGTTCTCCCTCGCTGAGAGCAACGATCTCGTCGCCGTCCGCACTTCCAACCGCAACCCGCTCATGGTCGAGCGCTCGTTCGCCACCGCGCCCGTCTCGGACACGGCGCTCAAGGTTCTGGATAATTTCGAGCTGGTGACGCGCTTCGCGCGCGCCGGGGTCGAGGTCATTCGCGCGAAGGTCGAGCGCGCCCCGCGCAGGATGCGCGACGAGGCGCGCGCCACCCTCAAGGCGGAGAGCGAGATCGACTTCGCCGGCCGCGTCCTGATAGACCCGCAGTCCGGCGTGGCCGTGCTCTACACCGAGAACTTCTTCGTCAAGTTCCACGACGACGAGTCGCCCGCCAAAAGCAGGAAGCTGCTGAAGACCTACGGCCTCACGGTCAAAAGGGAGGTCGAGTTCTCGCGCAACGCCTACTTCGTGGAGGCCCCGGAGGGCACCGGGCTCGACGTGTTCAAAATCTCCGAGCAGCTTTTGAAGGAGGCGTCGGTCGAACTGTGCCACCCCGAGTTGGTCAGCGAGGGGCGCAGCCGCGGCGCTTTCCCGCAGCAGTGGCATTTGAAGAGGACGACCGTCGGCGGCAGTGTGGTCGACGCGCACGCGTCGGTCGAGGCGGCGTGGGCCATGACGCAGGGCGAAGGCACCACCATCGCCATCATCGACGAAGGCATCGACATTGACCACGAGGAGTTCCGCTCGCCCGGGAAGGTCATCGCGCCGTTCAACGCGTCCGTTCCGGCGAACGACCCGTCGAGGAATAACCCGCGGCCCGGGCCGGGCGAGAATCACGGGACGGCCTGCGCGGGCGTGGCCTGCGGCGACGGGCGCTTCGGCGCGTCGGGCACCGCGCCGAAGGCACGGCTGATTCCGATACGGATGGTGTCAGACCCGGGCTCGATGGAAGAGGGCGAAGCCTTCTTCCACGCGGCGCGTAACGGCGCGGACGTTATCTCCTGTAGCTGGGGGCCGCGCGACGGCAGGTGGTGGGATCCCAACGACCCCGCGCACAACCACGTCGCCTTCCTCCCCGACAGCACGCGGCAGGCCATCGAGTGGGCCGTGCGCAACGGGCGTAACGGCAAGGGGTGCGTCATCGTCTGGGCCGCCGGCAACGGCAACGAGAGCGTGGACAACGACGGCTACGCGAGCTGCGAGAAGGTCATCGCCGTCGCCGCCTGCAACGACAAGGGGAAGAGGAGCGCCTACAGCGACTTCGGCGCGGCCGTCTGGTGCACGTTCCCGAGCAACCACGGCGAGACCTCTCTGACCCCCGGCATCTGGACGGCGGACAGAACCGGCCCGAACGGCTACAACACCGGCAGCACGACGAAGGGCGACGCGGCCGGCAACTACACCAACAGCTTCGGCGGGACTTCGAGCGCGACGCCCGGCGTGGCGGGCGTGGCCGCGCTCATCCTCTCGCGCAATCCGAACCTGCGATGGGACGAGGTGAGAGATATCCTCAAACGCTCGGCCGACCGCATAGACACCGCCGGCGGCAAATACGACCCGAACGGCCACAGCCACTTCTACGGCTACGGCCGCGTTAACGCGAAGAAGGCGGTCGAGCTTGCCGCGCCCGCCCAGCCCAACCTCGTCGCGGTGCGCTCGGCCGTCAAGGACGTACCCATTCAGGACTTGAAGATGTCGAGCCTCGCCGTCGAGGTCGCCGACACGGGCAAGCTCACGAACATCAAGGCGACGGTGGACATCGAGCACACGTACGTCGGCGACCTCGTCGTCACCGTCGTCCCGCCCCCGGCGCTCGGCGTCGCGCCCGTCATCCTGCACAACCGTCAGGGCGGCGGTCTGGACAACCTCAAAGAGTCGTACGACACGGTCAAAGCCCCGGGGCTGCTCCCGCTCGTCGGCAAGAGCCCGAAGGGCACTTGGACGCTCACGGTCGAGGACAAGGCCAAACAGGACACGGGACGCATTCGCAGCTTCGCGCTCGAACTACACTTCTAAAACCCCGCGGCCGCGCCGCACGCCGGCCGCGGAAGAATTTATGAGAGTCAACCCTTACCTCGTCGCCGCCTTACTCATGTGCGGCCTGCTGACGCTCGCCTCGTACCCCGACGGGTTCGGACAGAGGAAGGGGGGACATCCGCCCACCACTAAGCCGCCGCCGCGGGGCCCCGATAAACGCTTCCCTCCCGGCAGGGTGCGTATTGACGACTGCCAGCGCACGCCCTTCGGCCCGCGCGCCGACTTCCTTTCGGACGAGCTGCGCTTCGGCGACCGTCTGGTGAAGGGCGCGCCCTTCTTCGCGCGATTCGCCGCCGAGAGCAGGCAGACGCTCGGCGACGGGACTCACGTCACCTGCCAGTCGACCGGCGCGGTCTATCGCAACGCCGAGGGACGCACGCGGCGCGAGATGACGCTCTACGCCGACGGCCCCGGCGCGGCCGTCGGCGTCGGGCGGCGCGTCGTTCTGATTATCGACTTCGCCGCGGGCCTCCACTACCTGCTCGAAGATGACAACCGCGCCGCGCTGAAGGCGCCTCTGCTCTACGCGCCGCCCGAGCCGCCGCCCGCCCCCGCGGGCAAGAAGGAGAAGGCGTCGATCAGGACTGAATCGCTCGGGCGACTCGTCCTCATGGAAGGCGTCACGGCCGAAGGCACGCGCACCGTCCTGACCGTCCCCAACGGCGAGATCGTCTCCGAGCGCTGGTTCTCGCCAGAGCTACAGGTAATCGTGATGAGCCGCCAGAGCAACCCCTCCGTCGGCGAGAAGGTCTACCGGCTGACCGACATCACGCTCGTCGAACCCGCCCCGACTCTCTTCGAGATTCCGGCCGGCTACGGCGTCGTTGACGGCGATGAGCCGCGAATCCTGCCGAGCCGGCCTCGGGAGTGAAGCGACCCGCCGTCGGGCTCGCGCGGCGGCGGCGTGACATCTACGAATCAGGCAGCCGGCCGAAACTCAGGCAACCGGCTCGCGGCGCGGCCCATCCTACTCCGGTTTTCTTTTCGCGCTCCGAGAGCGCCTCCCCAACACATACGTCGTCCCGGACTGTCTCGCGTCTCGGCCGCGCGCGTGCGGCGCGGCGACGGCCGTGTATTTTCACGCGTCCCCGGCGCACTGTTTCGGCGGTGAACTGTTTTTTCTAAACCAGCACGGCGGACTGCGCGCGGTTCATGGCCCGCGTCGCAGAAGAGCCGACTTCACCCCGAATTTTTTTCCATCGGAGTTAAAGAGTTTTTATGCCCCGCCCCTCGCTTCGCCCGTCCGCCTCGCGGACAGAGACGGCCGCACTTCGTCCGGTCGCCTTCGCCTTCGCGGCGCTCGCCCTGCTGGCGCTCGCCGCTTTCGAGTCCGGCCTCGCGCCCTTCACCACGCATGCGGCCGGCGGCGCGCGCGCCAACACGCGCACGCTCACGCTCGAAGAGCGCGTCGCGCATCAGCGCGCGTTGGATGAGGTCTACTGGCGACACACGGTCTGGCCGGCGGAGAACGGGCGGCCCAAGCCGAGCCTCGACGAGGTCGTGCCTTTGGAGGCGACGCGCGCGAAGGTCGAAGACGCGCTGCGCAAGTCCGAGGCGCTGGCGCGACTCTGGGAGCGCCCCTTGACGGCCGAACAGCTTCAGGCCGAGTTGACGCGGCAGGCGCGCGAGACGCGGCGGCCCGAGATGTTGCGCGAGCTTTGGCGCGCGCTCGGCGACGACCCGTTCGTCATCGCCGAGATGCTGGCGCGACCCGCGCTCGCGGACAGGCTGGCGCGCAACTCCTTCGACGCCGACGCGAAGGCGGGCGCGACCGACGAGTCGAAGAAGCCTTTGGCGAAAGCCGCCTCCTTCGACTCGTGGTGGGAAGACGCGGGCCAGCAGTACGCGGTCGAGTACGCGGCCGAAGAGTATTTCGACTTTCAGCTCACCCCGACTTCCGGCAACGCGGCGGCCGACGACACTTGGCAGCCGACGCAGGCTTTGCCGGTCGGCACCGGCACGGCCGTCTGGACGGGCAGCGAGATGATCGTCTGGGGCGGCACGACCTCCTTCGGCGGCCGCACCAATTCCGGCTCGCGCTACAACCCCGCGACCGACACATGGGCTTCGACCGGCACCGTCGGCGCGCCGCGCGCGCGCGCAGGGCACGCGGCCTACTGGACGGGCACGGAGATGCTCATCTGGGGCGGCGTCGGCGGCACCTTCACGAACGGCGACGGCCCCGGCCGACCCGACCTGCTCAACACGGGCGGGCGCTACAACCCTCTGACCGACACCTGGACGCCGACCTCGACCGCCGGTGCGCCCTTCACCTCGGGCCTCACGGTCTGGACGGGCTCGAAGATGCTCGTCGCGGGCGGCTCCAACGTCTCCGTCTACGACCCTTCGTCCGACGCGTGGAAGACGACCTCGCCCGCCAACGCGCCCGGCGTCGGCTCTAAAGCGGTCTGGACGGGCAGCGAGATGTTCGTCTGGGGCGGTGTCAACAACACCACGGGCAGGAGGGGCGGACTCTACAACCCCGCGACCGACACTTGGCGTCAGCCCAACACCTTCAACGCCCCTTCGGAACGCACGGGCTTCACGCTGGTCTGGACGGGCTCCGAGGCCGTCGTCTGGGGCGGCTACGAAGGCAACAACGTCACGCTCAACACGGGCGGCCGTTACAACCCCGCGACAGACACCTGGACTCGAACCTCGACGGTGAACGCGCCCGCCGCGCGCTACGGCCACGCGGCCGTCTGGACGGGCTCCGAGATGGTTGTCCACGGCGGCGACCTGCGCCCCGGCGGCCAGAGCCAGTTGACCAACACGGGCGCGCGCTACAACCCGGTCAACGATTCGTGGACGGCGACCTCGTCGTCGAGGTCGCCCGTCAAGTTCACGCACGTCGCCGTCTGGGCCGACACCGAGATGATCGTCTGGGGCGGCCAGAGCGTCACCGGCGTCGTCCACAGGGAGGCCGCGCGTTACGTTCCGTCGAAGGACGCGTGGACGCCCGCCAACAGCAACGACGCCCCGCTCTACCTCGACCGCGGCGTGTGGACGGGCGCGGAGATGCTCGTCTGGGGTCAGAACTCACTCTGCAACTGTTTCACCAGCGTCGGCGGGCGCTACGACCCCGCGACCAACGTCTGGCGGCCGATGAACCTCGCGGGCGCGCCCACGGCCGACACAAAGGGGTACGGCACCAACGCCCTCTGGACGGGCAAGGAGATGATCGTCTGGGGCGGCGGCGCGGGGCGTTACAACCCTCTGACCGACGCGTGGGCGTCCGTCTCGATGACGGGCGTGCCGCCGGGCGGCGGCTACACGGCCGTGTGGAGCGGTAAGGAGATGATCGTCTGGGGCGGCAGTTCGCAGGAGAACGCCGACACGGGCGGACGCTATAACCCCGAGACAAACACCTGGCGACCCACCTCGACAATCGGCGCGCCCGCCGGCCGCTACATGCACACGGCAGTCTGGTCGGGCTCCGAGATGATCGTCTGGGGCGGCGTCCGGTTCGGCGTCGCGGGGAAGCTGAACACCGGCGGGCGTTACAACCCGGAGACTGACACTTGGCGGCCCACCTCGACCGCGGGCGCGCCCGAGGGGCGCAACTACCACACTGCAATCTGGACGGGCTCACGGATGGTCGTCTGGGGCGGCAGAAACGACGACATCAACAGCAACACTTCGCTCCTCGACACGGGCGGGCGCTACGACCCCGCGAACGACACTTGGACGCCGACCGGCACCGTCGGCGCGCCCGACGCGCGCTCAGACCACCGCGCGATTTGGACGGGCTCGCAGATGATCGTCTGGGGCGGCACCACCGAGGGCATCAACGGCCCTTACGGAACATACACCGGCGCGCGCTACAACCCCGCGACCGACACTTGGGTGCCGACGAGCACGCTGAGCGCGCCGAGCAGGCGCTCCCAACATGTGCAGGTCTGGACGGGCTCGCAGATGATCGTCTGGGGCGGGACGGCCGACGAGGGCGCGGCCACGCACGGCGCAATCTACAACGCGCCCGGCGCGGCGGCCGGCGGCAACCTCCCGCCCGCCGTGCGGCTTTCGGCCCCCGTCGGCGGCGCGAGCTATCAGTCGGGCGACACCGTCAACGTCAACGCGGAGGTCTCCGACCCCGACGGCTCTGTGACGATTGTCCGCTTCTACGCGGGCGACACGCTCGTCGGCACCGTCACGCAGGCTCCCTTCAACTTCGCTTGGAGCGACGTGCGCGGCGGCAACTACGCGCTGACGGCGACGGCGACCGACAACGCGGGCGCGGAGGCGCGCTCGGCCGCGGTCAACATCTCCGTCACGCCGAGCACGGTCCCGCCCGTCTGCGCGCTCACGGCCCCGGCGGACGGCTCGACCTACGCTTACGGAGCGTCCGTCCGCGTCGAGGCCACGGCGACCGCCAACCGCGACCGGACGATTGCGAACGTCGAGTTCCTCGACAACGGCGGCGTGGCTTCTTCATACCCGTCGCCGACCTACGGCCCGCCGTACGCCTTCACGTATCTGGCCCCGTCCGTGGGCACGCACAGCCTCGCGGCGCGCTGCACCGACAACACCGGCGCTTCGACGACGACGCCCGTCAAGGTCGTCACCGTGACCGGCGGCTACAACGTCGGCGGTCAGATTCTCGACGGCCGCGGCTTCGTCGTCCCCAACGTCCGCGTGCGCCTCGACGGCCCCGCGGGCACCGCGCCGCGCTACTCAACGACGACCGTCGCGAACAACGGCAACTACACCTTCAACGGCCTCAAGGCCGGCGAGACCTACACCGTCACGCCCGAGCCGGGCGCGTGGACTTTCTCGCCCGCGAGCGTGACCTACACGGCCATCTCGTCGGACAAGAGCAGCCAGAACTTCACGGCCACGCAGGCGGGCCACGGCATCAGCGGTTACTTAAAGGACGCGGGCGGCAACCCCATCTACCCGGCGACCGTCAACCTGAGCGGGTCGAAGACGGCGACGACCGCCGTCGGCTCAAACGGCTACTACTTCTTCAGCAACCTGACGCCGGGCGGCACGTACACCGTGCAGCCCTACAAGAACCTCTACAGCTTCGAGCCCAACTTCCGCACCTTCGAGAACCTCTCTGCGGAGCAGACGGCCGACTTCACCGGGACGCCCGAGCAGACGCCCACGCCGACTCCAACGCCGACGCCCACTCCAACGCCCACGCCGCTGCAAATCAACAACTCGGCCGACTTCGTCACGCAGCACTACCGCGACTTCCTCTCGCGCGAGCCCGACGCGTCGGGTCACGAACACTGGACGCGCGAGATCGAGTCGTGCGGCGCCGACGCCGCGTGCCGCGAGGTGAAGAGGGTTAACGTCTCGGCGGCGTTCTTCCTCTCCATCGAGTTCCAGCAGACCGGCTACCTCTCGTACCGCGCGCGCAAGGCCGCCTTCGGCGACCTCGCGGGCCGGCCCGTGCCCGTCACGCGGGCCGAGATGCTTGAGGACGTGCAGGTCGTCGGCACCGGCCTCGTCGTCGGCGCGGAAGGCTGGAAGGATAAGCTTGAGCAGAACAAGCAGGCTTACTTCGAGCGGCTGGCCGCCTCGGCGCGCTTCGTCGCGCTCTACCCGCAGACGCTCACGCCCGAGCAGTTCGTCAGCGCGCTCAACACGAACTCGGGCGGCGCTCTCTCGCAGGAAGAGCGCGACGCGCTCGTCGCGGAGTTGAAGTCGGGCGCGAAGACGCGCGCGCAGGCGCTGCGAGCCGTCGCGGAGGACGAAGAGCTGTCGAAAGCGGAACTCAACAAGGCGTTCGTGCTGATGCAGTACTTCGGTTACCTGCGCCGGAACCCGAGCGACGCGCCCGACGGGGACTTCGGCGGCTGGCAGTTCTGGCTCTCGAAGCTCGACGAGTTCCGCGGGAACTACATCGCCGCCGAGATGGTCAAAGCCTTCATCGACTCGGCCGAGTACCGGCAGCGTTTCGCGCAGTAACCCGACGCTCACGCCGACACACGAATGGCCGCCCGCGCATGTTCGCCGGGCGGCCATTCACTTCTCCACTTCAAACAAACCGGGCGGCTTCAACCCTGCGCGGCGATGAGCCCGGCCTGCGGTGGATTCACGAGCGCGGCCGGCATCATCACCTTCGACGCGATGCTCACGACGTTGGACGCCGGCTCGGACGGGCTCAACGACTGTAAGGGAATGTTCAGTTCCGCCAGCATGCGCGCGTCCCACTCCTCGACGGGGTCGAGCCCCGCGATGTACTTCCGCGCGTCGTTGCGGATGGGGTTGCGCACGCTCAGGATTTCCGGCCCCGACGCCAGAATCACCTTCTTGTAGTTCGGCATCCGGCTCATCGGCAGCTTCGAGCGGTAGTGTCGCGCGAGGTTCGTCAGACTCCCGAGCTGGTTGCAGAGCCGCTTGAAGTGCTCGACGACTTCCGCCGGCTCCATCCCCGTGGGGCGGTGGCAGAGCGTGTAGCCGTCATAGTCGCGGCTCACGGTGCCGGGCAGGATGCGCCCCTCGCGCGCGAGCTGGCGGTAGAACGGCGTTTCCGGGTACGGGCAGACGATGCCGAGGAACGTGATGTTGAAGTAGTGCAGCTCGGAGAGGTAGTCGGGCAAGCGTTCGAGATACTCGGTCGTGTCGCCGTCCGAGCCGACGAGCAGGCCGAACGAGAGCATGATGCCGTTCTCGAAGCAGCGCCGGATGACGCGGTCGACCTCAGAGATTTTGTTCTGCCCCTTGTTCATCGCCTTGATCGAATCGGGGTTGAGCGATTCGAGCCCGGTGTAGACGTAGCGGCACCCGGCGCGCGCCATCAGCCGCACCGTCTCCTCGTCCTTGAGCACGTTGAAGGTCAGCGCGCAGCCCCACGTCTTCTTGAGCGGCGTCAGCTCCTCGCACAGCTCGCGCAGGTAGCGCGGGTTGCCGCCGAGGTTGTTGTCGAGGAACGAGAACGCGTTGTCGAGCAGCCCGAAATAGTTCTTGTTCCAACGCATCTTGAACTTGATCTCGTCGACGACGTGTTTCACCGGACGGTAGCGGTACTTCTCGTGACCCGTCAGCACGCAGAAGTTGCACGTAAACGGGCAGCCGCGCGACGCCTCGATGCCGGGCAGGCGAATCTTGTTCGTCTTGAAATCGACTAGGTCGTAGCGGTAGGGGCGTATCTCCTCGGGGCCGTTCGAGCGCAGGTTGTAGCGCCGCTTCAGCTCGCCGCGCTCGAAGTCCGCGACGAGCGCGGGGACGTTCGACTCGGGCTCGCCCGTGACGACCGCGTCGAAGTACTTCTCGCAGTCGTCGGCGAAGTGGACGGCGTGGCGTCCGCCCGCGACGGTCTTGACGCCGCGCCGCCTGAGGAGCGTCGAGAGAACCTTCGTATGCTCGTAGTAGGAGTGCAGGTAGGAGAAGAAGACCAAATCCCAGTCGCGGTCGAGGGGGATGTCCGCCTCCTTCTCGTTGTAGACTTCGACCTCCGCGCCGTCGGGGCACAGCGAGGCGATGAGTTCGGGCACCGACGACTGCATGATGCCGCGCTCCTTGCGCGGGAGCCTCGTCGGGTGCGTGTAGGTGCTGATGACGGCGATCTTCATGTCTGCCTCGGCTTCTCGGTCGTCCCGTTGGGTGTTTATGAAAGACTGCGCCCGGCCCCGGCCGCGGCACGCGCGCCGCTTTCGTTCCGCCTCTTCTCGATGTGGAAGGTGCCGAAGAGGTAGTCGAAGAGCGGCGACGTGACGCCGTAGCGGACGGTCGCGTCGTAGTGGTGGTGTTGCAGGTGGTACTTGCGGAAGTAGCGCGTCAGGCGGCCGCGCGAAGTGCCGTGGTGCGCCTGAAAGTCGAGGTACTCGTAGAAGAAGTATCCGGCGATGAGCCCCGTGTAGAGGTGCGTCGCCGACTGCCAACTCCCCGACAGACCCCACGCCGCGAGGAAGTAGACGACGCAGACCGGCACGCTCTCGCTCAACTGGACGTTGAGCCGCTGGAGCGAGTTCGGGTCGGCGTGGTGACGCAGGTGCGTCAGGTTGCCGGGCAGGTTGAAGCCTTCGGCGTTCGGCTCGCGGTGCAGAACCCAGCGGTGCGTCGCGTACTCGTAGAGCCCCCACGTCAGGAGCCCGACGACGAAGAGCGCCGCCGCGCCCGGCAGGGACGACTCGCCGCCGCGGACGACCGCGAACTGCATCGCGGAGACGACGATTGTGTAAAAGATGAAGGGCTTGTAGAGCTGAAACCTGTCTACACGCTGGTTGCGCTCAAGTCTGGTCTGCTTAACTGCGTTCATGATTCCTGACGCTCCGGAGTTCCGGCGCTTACCCGTTTGATTTTCTAATCAATGAAGGCGGCCCGTGGGATGACTGCTCACACGTCAACGCGTGCTTCGCCGGCGAAAGGGATCACATCGCGCGCGGCGACCCGCGCATCCTTCACATTCCGCGCGAGCCCTAACACTTGAAAGAGGCGGATGACGAGATAGGAGAGGTCTAACTGTCGCGCGCCGAGCCCGTGCCGGGCCGAGCGCGGTCGCGCGTGGTGGTTGTTGTGCCACCCCTCGCCGAGCGCGAGCAGGCCGACCCACCAGACGTTGCGGCTGCCCTCGCGCGTCTCGAACAGGCGTGAGCCGAACCGCGCGTCGTGGCAGACGGAGTTGACCGCGTACGTGCTGTGCATCCAGCAGACGACGGGCAGGAAGACGACTAGGGGGACGGCCGACCAGCCGAGCGTGAAGCCGGCGAGCGCGACCGCCGCCGCCTGCGGGGCGAGACGGTAGCGGACGAGCCAGTGATAGTAGCGGTCGCCCGCGAGGTCTTTGCAGTACTTGCGATAGGCTTGCGGGTCGGTCGAGGCGTCGTCGATTATCCAGCCAACGTGCGCGTACCAGAAGCCGCGCGTCGGCGAGTGCACGTCGCCCTCGCGGTCGCTGCGCCCGTGGTGAACGCGGTGGTTGGCGACCCAGAGCAGAGGGCTGCCCTGTCCCGTCAGCATCGCCACGGTCACGAGCGTGTATTCGAGCCACTTCGGACACTCGAAAGACCTGTGACTGAGCAGACGGTGCAGGCCGATGGTCGTGCTGAACCCGACGGCGAAGTAAGTGACGAAGGCGAGCGCGACGTGTCCGGCGCGCACCGGCAGCAGGAACGCCGACGCGGCGACGACGTGCACGAGACACAGATACACAAGCACGATGTAGTTGACCTTGACGCGCGCGCGCACACCCGCGCCGCCCGCCGCCCGCCCTCGCTCGTTCATTACGCGCCCCCGTTTTTCCGGTTGAATGTTTTCCAAACCTCTAACGCGTGGCCGCGAAGCGTTCGGGATCACACGAAATGCGAAAGCGCC
>JBEVKV010000641.1:0-22777 GCA_040509515.1 Pyrinomonadaceae bacterium
GCGTGCCCGAGGTCGCCGCCGACGGCGAGACGGCGCTGCTCGTCCACGCGCGCGACCCGCGCGCCTTCGCCGCCGCGCTCGCGCGCGTGCTGTCGGACGAGTCGCTCGCGCGCACGCTCGCCGCGAACGCCTCGGCGCGCGTCGCCGACGCCTTCTCGCCCGAGGCGCGTGCGCGCGCGCTCGTCGAATTCTACGCCGGGCTCGTCCCCGCAAAGGCCGGCGGCCGGCTCACCAAAGATTAAAAGTGCGCGTCTCGGTCGTCATCCCGCTCTACAACAAAGCGCCCCACGTCGGGCGCGCGCTCCGCTCCGTCTCCGCGCAGACGTTTCAGGACTTCGAGGTCATCGTCGTCGACGACGGCTCGACCGACGGCGGCGCGCGCGAGGTCGAGACGAGCGGGGACGCGCGCGTCAGACTCGTCACACAGTCGAACGCGGGGCCGGGCGCGGCGCGCAACCGCGGCATCACAGAGGCGCGCGGCGACCTGCTCGCCTTCCTCGACGCGGACGACGAGTGGCTGCCCGCCTTTCTCGAAGAGGGCGTGCGCGCGCTCGACTCGTGCGGGCCGGGCGTGGCGTCCGTCACCTTCGGCTACTTCTTACACCCGCCGGGCGAGTCGAAGGAGGGGATGTGGCGCGCGCGCGGCCTGAGCGAAGGCGTGAGCCGCGTCGCGCCCGGCACGCCGCCCGAACGGGTCGTCCAGATGCTCGCCTACATGTCGCCGTGCACGACGCTCGCGCGCGCCGAGGCGGTGCGCCGCCGGGGCGGCTTCTACGAGCGCGGCCGCTGCCTCTACGCGGAGGACGCGCACCTGTGGCTGAAGGTGCTTTTGAACGAGGCCGTCGCGTTCCGGCTTGAGCCGCTGGCGCGGTTCCATCAGGACGCCTCGGGGTTGAGTAAAAATCTGATCGGCGCGCGACCCGTGGAGCCGTTCCTCGAACACCCCGAAGAGATCGAGTCGGCCTGCCCCTCGGAGCTTCGCCCGCTGCTGGCGCGCGTGCTGGCGGCGCGCGCGCTGAAGACGGCCTGCGTGCTCGGCTACTGGGGGCGCTGGCGCGAGGCCGGCGCGCTCGCGCGTCGCTTCGACGTGCCCGGCGCGTGGCGGCTTCCGTACTTCGCGCCCTCGCTCGTCTGCCGCACGCCGGCCGGCGCGCTCCTCGGCCGCGCGTGGCGCGCGCTCGCCTCGGCGCGCGGGTGAGACGGCGCGGAAGTTCCGCCCGATTCAACGTCTACCTTTTATTAGCCGCGCCGGCCGCAGTCGTCGGGAGATTTTGCTTGACAGGGCCGCCCGCGGGGTTAAACTCCGCGTCTGAACCGGAGTCGCCGTTGCGCCGTCCGCAAGGGGGCGCGAACAAAAATCCACCCTGCCGCTGTCTCCCGGAAAGAGAGTTTTGCCTCGTGCGCTCACCGCAAAGAATCGTCCCCGCGCTGCTGCTGCTCGGCTGCGCGCTGCTCTTCCCTTCGGCCTCGGCGCACGCCGACGGCATCGCCATCACGAGCGGCACCTTCGTCGTGAGCAACCCGACTCCGGGCGGGCGGCCCTATCGCTCGTGGAGCTATGACCTGCGCGGCGACGGCTTCCGCATGGCGAATGTCGAGCCGGACGGCTCAAGCCAGAACGTGAACATGGTGGGCTGCTTCCCTTGCACGCCGGGCGAGACGTTCCACATCTACCACCCCGCCAGCCCTTTCTCCCGCACCCCGACACAGCTACTGGAGTTCAACGGGGAGACTCATCTGGGGTGGGCGGGCGGGCCGCTCTACTTCACCACCGACACCTTCACCACGCCGAACTTCGCCGAGGGCGTGCTCACGCTCACGGGTCGCTTCACGATGAACGGCACCGTCACGTTCGACCCGTACATCGTCGTCAACCCCGTGGACTTACCCCCGTTCGTCGTCGGCGACGTTTACGGCTCGGGCATCGTGACGCTTCAGTTCGCGCAGTTCCTCGGCACGTACCAACTGAGCAGCATCCGCTATGAGTTCCAGCAGCCGGCCTCGCCGACGCCCGAGCCGGCGACGCTCGTCCTCCTCGGCTCCGGCCTCGCCGGCGTCGCTTTGCGGCGTCGCCGCCGGAGCGGTAAGCAGGGCGCGGTTCATCCGGAAGGCATGTGACTCCATGAGACGACTGACAAAAATACTGCCCGCCCTCCTGCTCCTGTCCTGCGCGCTGTTCTACCCGGCCGCGGAGGCGCACGCCGACCCGATATACATCAGCGGCGGCTTCTACGAGATCAGTCAGGTGGAGGGCACCATCCGCTCGGCCGCACAGAACCACGGCTTCGACATCAGGTGGGGCGACCAGAGATCCGTGACCGGCAACGCGTCCGACACCTCGGGCTTCTCCGCGAGATTGCAGGCCGCCGGCCCGGCGGGATTCAACACGGTCATGATGTCAAGCTCCACCAACCTCCCCTCCGTCGGCGGCTCCTACTTCTTCCCTCTCCCCCCGGAGGTCAACCCCGTGACCTTCAACCGTACCGCGTCCTTCAGCGGGACGCAGCTCAGGTTCTCCACCGGCGCCTTCGTCATGCCGGCCAACCCGAACACCGTCGAAGGAAGGGTCTCGGTCGTCGTCCCCTTCACGATGAGCGGCACGCTCGTCATCAACAGGTTCGCGACGGGCGAGCGGCTCGTCTTCGACGAGATTTTCGCCTCGGGGTTCGCCACCATTACGTTCGACTACACCGACGTGGCACAGCCGCCCGGCACACTCATCATCCGAAACGTACGATACGACTTCCAGGCCACGCCCGAGCCGGCGACGCTCGTCCTCCTCGGCTCCGGCCTCGCCGGGCTCGCCGCGCGACACAGACGCCGGCGCTCACGACGGCGCGCGACGCAGTAACAATCTAAAAAGTTAAAAAGGGTTCAGTCGGAGGCCGCCCTGCGCGGCCTCTGTCGTGCGGGCGGCGCGGGCGTCTGCGGCGCTTCCGTGCCGAGCGGAGGGTCGAGGCGCGCGATGAAGAGGTC
Source organism: Pyrinomonadaceae bacterium (assembly GCA_040509515.1). GTDB lineage: Bacteria > Acidobacteriota > Blastocatellia > Pyrinomonadales > Pyrinomonadaceae > QHXN01. Next base: position 2,977 of record JBEVKV010000641.1, read on the forward strand.
GACGCGCTTCGAGCCGCCCCAGTTCGAGGAGAAGGCGACGAAGCGGCCGTCGTAGCTGAGGTTCGCGCGCGGCGTCTCCCAGTAGTCCTGCGCCTTCGAGCGGTGTTGGAGGATGCGCCGGAAGCGCCCAGACCCGTCCGTCCTCACCAGCACAAGCTCGTCGTGAAAGAGCCCCGGCCCCGCGCCGCCCGCCCCGCGGTAGCTGTAGAACGAAAGCAGCGCCCAAGCCTCGTCGCGCGCGAGCAGCGAGACGTGCTGGTTGAGCCAGTCGGCTCCCATCGCGAGCACGAGTTTGAACGGGCGCGGGTCGGAAAGCTCGCGGCGCAGGAAGCGGTTCTCGTCGTTGTCCCAGCCGAGCAGGAAGCCCGTGCCCACGTCGCCGTGGCTGAGCGTGAAGTCGGGCGCGCCGGGCTTGAGGCCCACCGTCGTGCCCTTCGTCAGGTCGTGGACGTACGTGTCGTCGCCGCGCGCGTCGGGGCGCGCGAGGTAGGCGATGAGGTAGCGGCCGCTCTTGTCGATGCGCACCTCGTCCGCGTCGGCGCTCCGTTCGAGGAGTAGCACCTTGTCGTCCGAGCGGCGGTAGACGCCGTAGCCGATTGTTTTGTACGAGGCGTTCTTGTGCGTGAAGGCGAAGGTGTCGCCGTCGGCGCTCATGCTCATCTGCCAGAGGTAGTCTTTCGGCCCGAAGCCGCGCTCGCGCCGGAAGTCTTTGACGAGCTTGTAAGAGTTGGTCGAGACGTTGAGCGCCCAGAGGTAAGGCCCGTTGAAGGTCGGGCCGTAGAGCACGTCGGGGTCGGTCGCGCTCCAGATGGCGCCCTCCGTGATGAGGATGCCGTTGTCGGGCAGCCGCGGCAGCGGGCGGCTCGCGCCGAGCTTGAAGTTGACGGGGTCGAAGGAGTAGACGGCGTCGCCCGTCTCGAACCTCTTCACTAAAAGCCGCGTCGAGTCGGCGTTCAAGGTCGGCCAGTGCGGGTAGAAAGTCCCGTTGAGCTTGCCGTCGCGCTCGCCCGTCACGCGCATCACCTCGGTGCCGAAGACGGGGTCGCGGAACGTCCCGCCGACGGCCGGGAGCGCCGGCAGCGGCGGCTCGGGGATGACGCGCCGGTCGTTCCCGTCGGCGGGCTTCGACGGCTTCGGCGCGCGCGCGCGCTGCGTCTGCGCGGCCGCGCTCATGGGCGCGGGGCGTGGCGCGCACGCCGTGGCGAGCAGCGCCAACGCCGTCCCGCCGATGAGTAAGACGCACAGTTTCAAAACGTCTCCCGCGCGCCGCGCGTCGTCGCGCGGACTTAAGCGCCGCCGCCTTTGACGAAGACGAACTCGTTGCAGCCGAGCCCGACGCCGCCGCACTTCAGCTTGGTCAGCGTGAAGCCGCGCGACTTGTAGAACTCAAAAATCTCCTCCGGCTTCGCGACCTCGTAAGGGTGCCCGCCGACCCAGTCGACGATGTCGTGCCAGCGGCTCATCCCGCGGTTCTGTTCGTAGCGCGTCCAACGCGCGCCGTACTCCGAAGGGCGCAGGCGGACGAGCGAACGCAGCAGCGCCTTGCCCTCCTCGGGGGCCATCACCGCCATCGCGAACGGCGAGCGCAAGGGGCGCGGCAGACGGTTGTAGGTCTTCTTGATCCACTTCCAACGCTCGCTCTGGCTCCCCGTGTCGTTGTAGATGGCGACGAAGAGGCGGCCGCCCTCCGCGACCGGGATAGCCGCGTTGGCCAGCCCGAGCCACATCTGCCCCGTGTGGTGCAGCACGCCCCACGAGTAGACCACGTCGAAGCGCCCGAGCGAGCGGATGTAACTTTCGTCGAGCGCCGAGCCCTCTTCGATTGTCCAGCGCGCGTCGCCGTCGAAGTAGCGACGGCGCAGCTCCGTCGTGCAGGCGACCGAGCGCGGGTCGTAGTCGAGCGAGTGGACGCGCGCGCCCAGACGCCGCGCCGCGAGGCTGAAGAGGCCGCTGCCCGAGCCGATGTCGAGGAAGCTTTTGCCTTCGAGGTCTTCGACTTCGAGCATCTGCCGCAGAGACTCTTCGGCGCGCGCGACGCGCCCCTCGTCGAGCGTCGAGAGGAAGCGGCTCCAGTTCTCGCCGAACTCGAACCGCTCGCCGCCCGCCACTTCCGCCGCGTGGGAACTCATCTCCAACAGACCTTCCTTCGTTTGCATCATCCGACACCTCAGTAACGCAGCGCGTAGTAAGCCAGCTTCAAGTACTCGCCGGGGACGAGCCGCCAGCCGAGCCCGCGCAGCCACCAAACGGAGGCCGGCGGCGACTCTTCGCCCGGCGGCGGCGCGTCCACGCCGACCCGGACGCCCGACGCGCCCAGCACCCTCTCCATCGTCCAGCGCGCGCGCCGCGACTGGTACGCGGTCGTCACGACCAGCAGCGAGCGCAAGCCCTCGCTTTCGGCGAACTCGCGCACGCGCAGCGCCTCGTCGTGCGTGCTCGCGACGACGCCCGGCAGGACGCGTATGCGCTCGGCGGGCACGCCCGCCTTCAAAAGCTCTTCGGCCGCGCGCTCGTGAAAGAGCGGATTCGTCTGCCTCTCCGCCGACCACCCGCTCCGCTGGCCGTCGTCCGTGAGCAGCACGAGCGGCGCGCGCCCCCGCGCGTAAATCTCCGCGGCGTGCCGCGCGCGCTCGCGGTAGGTCGCGGAGCCCGCGAGCACGACGACCGCGTCGGCGCTCTCAAGCTCACAGTCGACGACGAGGGCGCGCGCCGCGACCCACGCCGCGAAAGGCCACGCCGCCAGCGCGACGAGCGCGGCGACGGCGAAGCGACGCGCGCGACTCGTCGCCCGCTCTCCTTCTTGGTGCGCGCCCGACTTCAGGCGCGGGCTCTGTTCGGCGGCCGTCACCATCTTGAACACGCCTCAGGCCCCCTCGCGTCGGAGCGCGCCGGCCGCGTGCGGCAGCAGCCGCTTCGCCAGCAGGCTTTCGTAGAGCGCCTCGGTGCGCGCGAGCTGCGCCCCGCACGAGAATTTCTCCTCGACGATGCGCCGCCCCTCCTCGCCCATCCGGCGCGCGCCCTCCGGGTCTTCGAGCAGCGCCGCGACGCGCGCCGCCAGAGCCTCGTCGTCGCCCGAAGCTACCACGTAGCCGTTGCGGCCGTCCTCTATCGCCTCGCGCGCGCCGCCCACGTCGGTGACGACCGCCGGCCGGCCAGCCGCCATGTATTCGAGAATCGAGTTGGAAAAACCCTCGGCCGTCGAGCTGAGCACGCACACGTCGGACACGGACAGAAGGTCGCCCACGCTCTCGCAGCGCCCCGTGAAGAAAACGTCCTCCCCGATCCCAAGCTCAACCGCGAGCGCGCGATACTCTTCGTGGAGACTGCCCTCGCCCGCGACGACGAAGGCCGCTTCGCCGACGCGCCCGCGCACGCGCCGCGCCGCGCGCAGAAAGGTCGGGTGGTCTTTCACGCGGTGGTGCAGGTTGGCGACGATGGTGACGAAGCGTCGTCCCTCCGGCAGCCCGAAGTGCGCCAACGCCTCCGCGCGCGAACGCTTCGGCGCGAGCCGCGCGGTGTCGAGCCCGTTGTGAACCGTGAAGACCTTCGACGCGGGCACGCCCGACCTGACCAACTGCCGGCCGACCGCCTCGGCGTTGGCGACGACGGCCTGCGAGAGCCGGAAGACCTGCCGCTCAAGACGCTGCTGCGCACCCGACCGCAGCCACTCGGTCTCGCGCCGCGAACTGATGCGGACGGGCACGCCGGCGAGCACCGCGCCGAGCACGCCGAACGTGTTCGTGTAGAAGCCGTGCGCGTGGACTAGACGGACGCGCTCGCGCCGCAGGTGACTGGCGAAGCGCACGAGCTGCGCGCCGAACTTCGGATGGCCGAAGCCGCGCAAAGGGTACTCCGGTATCTCGCCCAACCCCAGACGCTCGACCTCCGCGCGCAGCACGCCGTGGCCTTTGAAGCAGGCCACGCGCACCTTGTAGCGCCCGCTCTCGTGCAGCAGGCGGACGAGCTGCACGGCTTGGCGCTCGGTGCCGCCCTGCTCGAAGTTGTCTATCAGATGGAGGACGTTCTCTCTCATCGCTTCAGGCGAGGGCCAGCGCGTGCGCGGCCGGCTCGGGGCGCTCGGGGCGCGGCGCTTCGTCCACGAAGTTGCGGTGCCAGAGTTCGAGCACGAAGAGCGACCACAGCTCGGCCGCGTGGTCGCGCCGGCCGCGCTCGTGCTCGTCGAGCAGGAGCCGCACGTACGACGTGTCGGTGTAGCCGCGCGCCGTCGCGCGCGCGTCGAGCAGCGTCTCGCGCGTCCGCCCGCGCAGCTCGCTGTTGATCCAGTGCTGGATCGGGACGCCGAAGCCCTGCTTGGGCCGGCGCAGAATCTCTTCGGGGACGAGCCCCTCGACGGCGCGCTTGAAGAGGTGCTTGGTCTCCAGCCCGCGCATCTTGAAGCGCGCGGGGATGCGCCCGACGAACTCGATGAGCTTGTGGTCTAAGAGCGGCGCGCGCGCTTCGAGCCCGACGGCCATCGTCATCCGGTCGACCTTCGTCAGAATGTCGCCCGGCAGGTAAGTCTTCGCGTCGAGGTAGAGCAGCGCGTCGAGCGGGTCGCCCGTCCCCGCGCGCGCGGCCGTCGCGCGGAAACCGGCCGCCGGGTCGGACGCGCCCAGACGACGGCGGAAATCTTCGGTGTAGAGTGAAGCCTTGTTGAGACGCGTGAAGACCGACACCTCTTCGACGTAGCGGTCGAGCGGTTCGAGCGCGACGTTGTGGATGAAGTTCCGCCCGCGCGCGCCGTGCGGCAGGCGGCGTCCGAGCGGCTGCATCAGCCCCTCGCGCACGACGCGCGGCAGGCGCGCGAAGCCGCTCCGCCGGCGGTCGACGGCGTAGCGCGTGTAGCCCGCGAAAAGCTCGTCGCCGCCGTCGCCCGAGAGCACCACCTTGACGTAGTCGCGCGCCATCTTCGAGACCATGTAGGTCGGCAGCGCCGACGAGTCGGCGAAGGGCTCGTCGAAGTGCCAGACCAGCTCGTCGACAATCGCGCACACGTCGGGCGTGACGGTGAACTCGTGGTGCTCGGTCTTAAATCTTTCGGCCGCGAGCCGCGCGAACTTCAGCTCGTCGTAGCTGTCCTCGCGAAAGCCGATGGAGAAGGTCTTGACGGGGCGCTCGCTGGCGCGCGCCATCAAGCCCACGATGGCCGAAGAGTCCACGCCGCCCGAGAGAAACGCGCCGAGCGGCACGTCCGCCACGAGACGCACGCGCACCGACTCTTCGAGCAGCGCGCGCAGCTCTTCGAGCCAGTCGTCCTCCGTCCTTCCCTCCTCGGGCTTGAAGGGGAAGTCCCAGTACTCTTCGACCTTGACGCCGCCGTTCTCGAAAGTCAGGTGGCAGCCGGGCGGGAGCTTGTGAACGTCGCGGAAGATGCTGAGCGGGTCGGGGACGTAGCCGAACGAGAGGTACGCGTCGAGGGCCTCGGGGTTCACCTCGCGGCGCACCTCGGGGTGGAGCAGCAGCGACTTCAGCTCAGAGCCGAAGACGAGCGTGCCCTCGGGCGTCAGCGTGTAGTAGAGCGGCTTCTTGCCGGCGCGGTCGCGCGCGACGAAGAGGCGGCGGCGGCGCTCGTCCCAGACGGCGAAGCCGAACATGCCGCGCAAGTGTTCGACGCAACGCGCGCCGTGCTCCTCGTAGGCGTGGACGATGGCCTCTGTGTCCGAGTTGGTGTGGAAGCGGTGGCCGCGCGCTTCCAGGTCGCGGCGCAGCTCGCGGTAGTTGTAAATCTCGCCGTTGAAGACGATGGTCACCGACGGGTCGCAGCCGCTCATCGGCTGCTGCCCGCCCGCGAGGTCGATGATCGAGAGCCGTCGCATCCCGAGCGCGGCGGCGCCGCGGACGGTCGCGCCCTGCTCGTCAGGCCCGCGGTGCGCGATGATGCGGCACATGCTTTCGAGCACGGCCCCGGCGGCGCTCAAGCCCTCGCCCGCGAACTCAGACCGACCGACGAACCCGGCGATTCCGCACATCAGCTCTTTACCTCCTGAACGGGGACGGCAGTGTTGGGCGCGCGTCTCCCGGGCACGCGCCGCCCGAGCGCGCCGAGGTGGCGGCGGACGGCCTCGCGCTCGCCCGGCGTGACGACGCCGAGCAACGCCATCGCGACGACGTAGACCGCGCCGAACGAGAGGCCGCTCGCGACGAGCACGACGAAGGGGCGCGCGCCGCCCGCTATCGCCCCGCCGCGCACGAGCGCCGCCGCGACGCCCGAGAGCGCGGCGGCCGCCGCGACCTTCCAGAAGTCTTTGAGCAGCGCCGCGTCGCGCCAGCGCACGCCGACGATGCTCCACGCCTTGGCCGTCTCGACGAAGCGGTCGGCCAGCGAGAAGGCGACCATGATGGAGATGGCCCCGACCATGCCCCAACGCAGCGTGCCGAACCAGAGCGCCGGGAAGAGCAGCAGGACGGTCACGGTGCGCACCTTGAGCAGGAAGAAGCGGTGCTCGGCGTAGGCGCGCATGATCGGGTCGGTGATGAGGACGAAGGTCGGCAGCGTCGTCAGGTGGACGACGAAGATGGGCCAGCTCGCCAGATACTGCTCGGTGAAGAGCACGACGAGGAACTCGCGCCCGGCGACGAGCAGGAAGGCGTAGAGCGGGAAGTAGACGCAGGCGAGCTTGCGCATCGTCTGCGCCGTCACCAACACGATCTCGCGCGTCTCGCCCTGCTTCTGCAGACGGCTGATGTGCGGGATGAGGAGCGAGCCGAACGACTCGCCGACGATGTTGACGAGCGGCAGGCTGAAACAGCCGATGGCGTAGATGGCGAACGCCTCCGGCCCGAAGCGGTGCGACACGACGTAGTTGTGCATGTCGATGAGCACGCCGAAGACGAGGCCGGCGAAGCCGATCGGCATCGCGTAGGAGAGCTGCGCGCGCATCAGCGCCCAGTCGGGCGCGCGCCAGAAGCCGGGGAAGCGCGAGCGCAGGTACGCGAGCAGCACGCAGGTCTGAAACACCCCCTGCGCGAGCGCCGCGTAGACCAGCGACCGCACCGTCCCGAACCCGGCGGCGGCCGAGACGAGCAGCGCCGTCTTGCTCAGTTGCGCGGCAACGATGAAGACGGTCGCCATCCGCGACTCGTGGCAGGCGATGGCCGCGATCTCGACGAAGCTGGCCGTCATCCAGAGCATGACGACGAGGCCGACGAGCGGCGCGTAGGCCGTCAGCTCGGGGCTCCCGAAGAGCGCGGCCAGCACCGACGGGCGCAGCACGAGCGCGAGGAAGAAGAGCGCGCCGACCGCCGCGTTGAAGACGACGATGTTAAGGACGACCGCGCCGCGCCGCGCCTCGGGCTCGCGCGGCAGGAAATAGTAGGCGCTCATGCCGAAGCCGAGCGGCAGCACAGCCAGAGCGGTGCTCACGGCGAGAAAGACCTGCTTGTAGAGGCCGAACTCTTCGCGGCTCATCCGGCGGACGAGCAGCAGCGGCAGCGCGAAGCCGAGGACGTACGCCGCCCCCTTCGCGAACATCAGGAGGAACGCGCGCGCCGTCAAAGAACCGCCCCTGTCCAGCGTCTCGGCCAACTTCAGCCAGCCCCCCCGCGCGCCGCGCCGACCGCGCCGGCCGCGCCCCCGAGACCCGCGCCGCCCGGACTGTCGAGTCTGAGCACGTCGCGGTACAGCCTCACCATGTCGGCCGCGAAGCGCTCGCGGCTCCACTGCATCTTAACAAACTCGCGCCCGGCCTCGCCGAGCCGCGCGGCGTACGCCTCGTCGTCGAGGAGCGAGAGCAGCCGCGCCGCCAGCGCCCCGTCGTCGCCGTGCGGGTGGAGCAGCCCCGTCTTGCCGTCGATGATTATCTCGGGGATGCCGTCCACGGCCGTCGCCACGACGGGGCGGCCGCGCGCCATCGCTTCGAGGATGACGAGCGGCAGCCCCTCGAAGTGCGTGCAGAGGACGAAGAGGTCGAAGGCGCTCATCAGCCGCGCCACGTCGGCGCGGAAGCCCGTGAAGATGAAGTGCCGCGCGACGCCCGCCTCTTCGAGCGCGCGCCGCACCTCTTCGTAGTGGCCGCGGTTGGCCTCCTCGTAATCGCCGACGACCATGAAGCGCACGTCGCCGCGCTCGGCGATGACGCGCGCGGCCGCGCGCGCGAGCGTCGCGAAGTCCTTCTGCGGCGCGACGCGCGCCACCATGCCGACGAGCTTGACGCCCTCGGCCCCGAACTCGCGCCTCACCCCTGCGACCACTTCGGCGGGCTCCTGCGGGCCGACTTCAAGGCCGTCGTAGACGACGACGCCCCGGCGCGGCGCGACCTGATAAGAGAACTTCCGGCGCGTGTCTTCGGAGACGAAGACGAATTTGCCGACGAGCCGCAGGAAGCTCTGGTCGCGGCGCGAGAGCCCTGTGTGGCGGTTGCGGACGTGGCAGACGACGCGCGCGCCGGCCAGACGCCCCGCGAGCCCCGCGTTGAAGGCGGCATCCACGTCGGCGCAGTGGACGAGGTGGACGCGGCGGCGGCGGAACTCGCGCGCCAGCCGGTAGGAGTCCAGCGTGTACCTGTCGGCGCGGCGGTAGCTCGGCTCGACGGGGTCGTAGACTTGCGTTTCGCAGCCCGCGGCCTCGAAGAACTCGCGCACCTCGGGCGCGTCGCGCCGGCAGAAGACGACGTGGCCGAAGTCCGCGCCCTCGGTCGCGCGCGTGATGCGCAGCGTGGCGTGCTCCGTGCCGCCGACCGCGGCCCACGGCATGACGTGCGCGATGTTATAGCGTGCCGTGTGCATCCCGTTTCGCCTCGCCCGTGTGTGTGGCGCGCGCCGCGCCGGCTTCCTGAAGTTCCGCCGCCGGCCGACGCGCCGAGCGCCCGCGCGCGGCGTAAGCGGCGCGCACCAGACGCGGCGCGACGCGCACGGCCAGCATGACGAGCGAGAGCTTCAAACTCCTGCGGTGCGCGTTGGCGGCTCCGAGCCCCGCGAGCGCAGCAGTCACGTCGCCGCGCGCGAGAGCCGCCTTTCCCTCTTCGGGCGCCGCGCCCGCGCGCACGCGCTCGCGCATCGCGCGCAGAGAGCGCAGTTCGGACGGCGTGAGTTCGAGCGACGCCTCGGCCTTGTCGAGCATGTGGAGCACCGCGCGGCTCAGGCGCGCGGGGTCGGCCGTGTGGCTGGCGGCGTGCCTGCGGTAGCGCGCCAGCACGCGCCGCTGGTAGCGTATGCGCCCGCCGGATTTGAGCACGCGCAGCCACAGCTCGAAGTCTTCTGAGCAGCGCAACGACTCGTCGAAGAGCCCGGCGCGCACGAGCGCCTCGCGCCGCGCCGTCACCGCGCACATGACGTGGCAGCGCTGTTCAAACAGAGCCTCGACCGTCACCTCGCCCTCGGACGGGCACCACTCCATGAAGCGCCGCCCGGCCTCGGGCGCGTCGCCGAAGATGAGCGCGTCGGTGTAGAGCACGTCGGTCGAGGGCTCGCGCTCGAACTCCGCGAGTTGCGACGCGAGGTAGTCGGGCTCCCACAAATCGTCCGGGTCGAGGTGCGCCACAAACCTGCCGCGCGCGGCGCGGATGGCGGCGTTGCGCGCCGCGCTCACCCCGCGGTTCTCCTGCTTGAGATAGACGATGCGCGCGAGGTACGGCGCGAGCGCGCGCTCAAGCTCCGCGGTGTCGGGCGAGCCGTCGTTGACGACGATGACCTCGAAGTCTTTGAACGTCTGCGCGAAGACCGACTCAAGCGTCTCGCCGATGTACCGCGCGACGTTGTAGGCGGGCATGACGACGCTCACGGCCGGGGCCGCGCCCTCGGTTTCGTTGGGCGGCACTCTCAACTTTCACCCCCGCGCGCGACCGCCGCCGCAGCGGCCGGCTCGCGTATCGGCTCCCAGCGCGCGTAACGCTCGCCCCGCGCGAACTTGTAGAAGGCGACGACCGCCGCCGCGTTCGACAGAACGAAGTAGGCCGGCAGCGCCAGCAGACGCGACCGAAGCCCCGCGCGCCCGGCCAGCCAACCCGCGGCCGCCGCCAGATAGAACGCCGACTGCGACACGGCCGCCAGCGCGTAGAGCCAGCCGGAGCCCGCGAGCGCGAGCGACGAGACGAGCGTCAGCGCGAGGAAGACCGGCACGAGGTAGCGCATGACCTTGTGCGACAGAAGCTCGATTGAGTAGAAGCCGCCGCGCATCGGGTTCAAAAGCGCGCGGTGACGCCAGAGGTCTGTGTAGGTCTGCGCGATGACGCGGACGCGCATCCTGAACTCTTTGCCCGCCTGCCGGTTCGTCTCCTCGGTGCAGACGGCCGCCGGCTCGTAGACGGCGCGCAATCCCTGCTCGACCATCTTGGTCGCGATGATGAAGTCGCTGCACGCCTCGTTGTAGAGCGGCACGTAGGCCGAGCGGCGCACCGCGTACAGACACCCCGACGCGCCGATCAGCGAGCAGGCGCGGCTCTCGTGCGTCTTCAGAAAAGTTTCGTAGCCCCAGTAGGACTTCGCGCCCGCGCCCGTCGAGGTCGCGGCGGGGTCGACGTAGATGAGCTTGCCGGCGACGCAGCCGACCGAGGGGTCTGCGAAGTTCGGGGCCATCGCGCGGAGCACGTCCGGCCGGTAGAGCGTCGTGGCGTCGGAGAAGAGTAGAACGTCGCCGCGCGCGAGTTCCACGGCGGCGTTCTGCGCGGCGGTCTTGCCCAGACGCTCGGCCTGACGGTGGAGACGCACGCCGCGCGCGGCGTAGGAGCGCGCGATCTCGTCCGTGCGGTCGCTCGAACAGTCGGAGGCGACGAGGACTTCGAGCTTGTCCGCGGGATAGTCGAGCGCGAGCGTGTTGTCGAGCTTGGAGGCGAGGTCGCGCTCCTCGTTGTAGGCGGTGATGATGACCGTCACCGTCGGCTCTATCTGTCCGCGCCGGACGGCGCGCGGCCTGAGTTTGCTCACGGCCCACACGAGCGCCGGGTAGCCGACGTACGCGTAGGCGAGCGCCGCCGCCGCCGCCCAGAAGACGATTTTTAACGCCGGCTCGAAGCTCATACGTTAACGGCGGCGGCCTCCTCCGCCCTCTCGACGCGCGTCCCGGCCTCCGCCCCTTCGCGCGCCGCGCCCTCGCTCGCCTCGTAGAGTCGGTAGAGGCAGACGGCGTAGCCGACGAGGTAGTAGACGTTCCAGTAGTAGGCGACCGACGCGAAGAAGCTCGCCACCATGTAGGCGACGAGGCTCGCCGCGAGCCCCGCCGCGAGGTAGTAGAACTGTGACGTTTTGCGGGTCTCGAAAGTCTCGCGCGCGACGGCGCGCAGGCGGCGGAGCGGCGACACGATGTAGAGCGTGTAGATGACGAGCGCGGCCGCGCCCATCTCGGCCGCGACCTGCGTGTAGGCGTTGTGCGTCACCTGATTGCGAAACGAGACGTACTGAAAGTTGCCCATCCCGACGCCGAAGAGCGGGTTTCTAATGGCCACCAGCACCGAGCGCATCAGGAGCGCCTGCCGCGCGTCGGCCGAGCCGTAGGCGTCGAGGCTCCGGTCGTAGATGGAGAAGATGCGCGCGCCGTAGTTGCCCGGCGCGAGCACGAGCAGCCCGACGACGAGCGCGAACGCCCCCGAGACGACCGCGAACCGGTGCCGCCGCCCGAGCGTCCACGCCAGCACGAGCGAAGAGGCGGCCAGCCCCAGAAAGCCCGCGCGCGAGTAGGTGACGATGGTGCCCGCCACCATCAGCCCCGCCGCGCCCATGTAGAACGCCTTGCGCAGTATCCCGCGCGAGCCGAAGGCGAGCGCCACCGCCACGGGCACCATCGTCACGAGGTGGAGCGCCATGTCGTTCGGGTTCTCGAAGATGCTGCCCAAACTCCCCTCGACCCGATAGCCTTCCACGGTCAGACGCCCCGACCGGAAGTCGTAGAGCGCCGCCGCGCTGAGCGCCACCGCGGAGCCCAGCGAGAGCAGAAGCATCAGGCGCAGACGCCGCACGGTGCGCACCGTGTTGACGATGACGACGAAGATCAGGACGGCGCGGATGAAGATGTCCGTGAAGGTCGCCCACGCCTCGCCCGGACTCCCCTTCGCCAGAGGTATCGAGAGCAGCCCCGTCACGAGGAGGAGCAGCACGAGGTTGACCTCGCGCGGCCGCGCCGTGAGATTCCCTTCGGCCGCGAGCTGCGACGGGAAGAAGACGGCCAGCGTCACGAGCGCGAACCAGAAGGCGAGGTTCGACGGCAGGGGGATGTACTCGTACGGGCGGTAGAAGAGTACGAAGGTGAAGAGGAGGAGCCCGGCGAAGGTGAAGGCGTGCGCCGGCCGGAGCGAACTCTTCGCCGACGCGGCGGCCGGCCGGGCGCGCGTGACCGGCGCTTCCGTGTAAGAGGGGACTTCGCCCCACCCGCCGACCTCTTCGCGGCGAGGGCCGAGGTCTCGGAACTCGTCGTCGCGCCCCGCGTCCTTCGGGCCCGCGCCTGCGCCCCCGAGTCTTGAGGGGATAACGGGCTCGTATTCGAGCGGGTGTCTGGAAGAAGTCGGCGGCACTGCTTAAACCAATCCCCGGCGCGCCTCGGGGCGCGCGACCAAACCTGCTTGCGACAAAACGGCCGCACGCGGCGGGGGGCAATCCCGCCTCGGTCGGCCATCCTCGCCGCTCGTGCGCGCGGCGCGCGCCGGCGGCGACTCCCGTCAAGAAAGCTTCAGACCGGGACGCCCTCCTCGCTGCCGACGAAGACCAGCGCGTGGACGCGCTCGCGCAGCGCCGTCTCGAAACGCCGCGCCTCCTCGACGCCCGCGAGCGAGAGCGCGCGCAACTGCTGTTCGATGCGGCGGCGGTAGTCGGAGACGAGTGAGTCGGAGACGTTCAGGCGCGCGGCCGCTTCGAGCTGCGTGATGTGCGCCGGGCTCAGGTAACAATACCACAGCACGCCGAGCATCCGGTCGTACTGCTTCGACTTGCCGCGCACGGCCGCGTGCAGGCCCCGCAGGAAGTTGTCGACGTAGCCGGCCGCCTCGTCCTCCGACTCGCGCCGCAGCAGCGACTGCTCGGGGTTCTCGCGCCCGTCCACCGGCTCGAAGCCGCGCCCCTCGTCGGTGTCGTCGCCGCCGATGGGCACGAGGTAGATGTCCATCACGGGCAGGCGCGACATGACCAGGCTGCGCAGCGTGCGCACGTCCACGGGCGAGTCGCAGGCTTCGAGGACGGAGACGATGAGGTCTTCGAGGTCGGAGTTGCTGATGATGATCTGCGCGTCGCCCGTGCAGCCGACCATACGCGTGTCGCGCTGGCGGACGGGAATCATGTGCACGCGCTCTTCGAGCTCGGCCTGCGCCCGGCGTGACTTGTCCGCGCGCCACTCGCGTAAGCCGTAGACGCGGTCGACGAGGCGGCGGTGCGGCTCGTCCTCGCCCGCGCCCGCGTCCACGCGGCGGAAGTTGGCCGAAGACTGGATGATGGTCGAGATGCGGCGCGCGAGCCGGTAAGATTCCGGGTGGCGCTTGCGCAGCTCGGCCGTAAGCAGGTTCGTCAGCTCGATCTGGCTGACCTCGCACTCGATCTCGGCGTCGGTCATCTCCGAGTCGAGGTAGTGCTGGAAGCGCGACTTGGCGAGGAGCGTGACGAAGAGTTCCTGAGTCAGGTCGAGGTATGCGCTGCCGCGGTCGCCCTCCTCGACGAGGAGGCCGGCGCTGTAGGAGGCGCGCACGAGAGGGTGGTTGACGACCAGACGTTGAAGCTCAGTCCAGAGCCGCGACACGTCCGAGCGGCGCAACGTCTCGACCCACGCGCCCGCGTGCCTCTGCTGGCGCTCCTGCGCGGCGGGGGTGCGCCCCTGCGGCGTGGGCTGTGTCTCTTCGCTTGCGCTCGTCATGGGGTCTTTCAAGTGATGATGTCGGTCGGCAGATGTGGCAGCCATGTTACCGGTTCTGAACAGTTAGGAGCAAGGCCGGAGATGTCTGGATGCGTCCGCTGAGGAGGTTAACGGGGTGGAAAACTCCGGCGCGTCTCGTGTGCTTCGGCCCGGCCGCTAACTCTCGCGGCCGGCGACGAGACGAACAAATCCGGTAGGGGACATCCGTGCTCCGCTGGCTCTGGGGATTGAATGATGACCTCGCGGGGAACCCGCGCCGGATAGGCCGCAAGGGGAATGGCGCGGCCACCGTGAAGGGGCGTCGGGTCTGTCTCGCGTCCGCCTTTTCGGCGTTCGCCCCGAACACTTTGAGATGGTAGCAGCAATCCCGACTTTGAGCAACATCTTTTTACACCACGGTCAAGGCGTTGAAAAATCAGGGAGAAACGGGTCGCGCGGGGTCGCGGGCGGGGGGCGAAAGTTTGGAAACGGGTGCGGATTGGTACTTTCTCTCCGGTGCACGAGTGAAGCGCCCGAAACAAGGGTTCCGAGGCCGGCCCCGGCCGGAGAAGCGGCTCGGCCGGATATCTTCGCCCGACCCGAGCTGTGCTTTAACCGAATCGGCGTTTTACGCTCGCGCGTGCCGCCCCGACGGGCTCCCCCCGGCCGTCGGGCGTTGAGAATACGAGAGACAGCGAGGAGCACTCATGCCTTCTACGAGCACAGCCCGGTTCCGCAAGCTTCGCACTTGCCCACAGACCGAGACGCTACTCACCTACTGCCTGAGCGCGCACGCGGCGACGCGCGGCGGTCGCGTCGCGGAGCACGTCGCGTCGTGCGACTTCTGCGGGGCGGAGGTGCAGATGCTCTCGCGCTACGCGCCGCAGGGCGGAGCCCTCCCGCTGGCCGCCCACCCGATGCCCGCGAACCTGCGCCGCCTCGCCGAAGACGTGCTCGCCGAGCCCTCCTACAACCGCGCGCGCTTCGCCGAATCGCTCCTCGAAATCGAGCGCCTGACGCCCGAGACGGTGAGCACCGAGCAGTGAGCAATAAGTAGACATTAGTCAGTAGTCGGTAGAAAAACTTAAGGCGGCGCGTCTCGGCCATCGGCCGGGCGTGCCGCCTTTGAATCTACAGTCTACTGTCTACTCTCGCTTTCACCCGCCGTTGTAGATATCTTCGATCAGGTCGTGGTACTTCTCGTCGATGACGCGGCGCTTGACCTTGAGCGTGGGGGTCAGCTCGCCGCCGTCGATGGAGAACTCGTCGGGCAGCAGCGCGACGCGGCGAACGCGCTCGTAGTCGTGGAGCGGGCGCGTCAACTCGGCCACCTCCGTCTGGACGAGTTTGACGGCCTCGGGGCTGCGGCTCCATGCGACGCGCAGCGTGTGCTGCTCGGCCTGCGGCGTGGGGAGCGCGGAGGCGAGCGCCTCCCAGTCGGGGACGATGAGCGCGGCCGGCTGCTTTCGCCCCGCGCCGACGACGACGACCTGACTCACGTACTGGCACTGCTTGATGAGGCTCTCGACGAGTTGCGGCGCGACGTACTTGCCGTTCGAGAGCTTGAACAGCTCCTTCTTCCGGTCTGTGATGAAGAGGCGTCCGGCCTCGTCGACCCTGCCCACGTCGCCCGTGCGGAACCAGCCGTCGCCGGTGAAGACGGCGGCCGTCTCGGCTTCGTGGCCGTAGTAGCCCTGCATCAGGTTCGGGCCGCGCACCAAAATTTCGCCGTCGGCGTCGGTCTTCAGCTCGATTCCGGGGAACGGCAGCCCGACCGCGCCGACGCGGTTGTCTTCGGGGCGGTTGGCCGAGACGATGCACGTCTCGGTCATCCCGTAGCCCTGTAGGATGACGATGCCCGCGCCGAGGAAGGCGTAGGAGAGCGCGGGCGAGAGCGGCGCGCCGCCCGAGACGAAGAAGCGGAGGCGGCCGCCCACGCCCTCGCGCCACTTCTTGAAGACGAGCCGCGAGGCGACCTCCTGCTGAATCTCAAGCAGCGGCGGGACGGGCTGCCCCTTGTCCTTCAGCTCGGCGTACCGCTGCCCGACGTGCAGCGCCCAGTTGAAGAGCTTCGCCTTCCAGCCGCCCTCGGCCGTCCCCTTCTTCACGATCTTGTGGAAGACCTTCTCGAAGAGTCGGGGCACGGCCGTCATGATCGTCGGGCGCACCTCGCGCAGGTACTCGCCGACCACGTCGAACGACGGCGCGTAGGCGACCGAGACGCCGTTCCAGCAGAAGACGTAGAAGACCGCGCGCTCGAAGATGTGCGAGAGCGGCAGCACCGAGAGCGCCACGTCGGTCGAAAGAATCGGCAGCGAGGCCGTGACCGCCAGCACGTTCGACACGAAGGCGCCGTGCGTGAGCATCACGCCCTTCGGCTCGCCCGTCGTCCCCGACGTGTAGATGATGGTCGCGAGGTCTTGCGCGCCGACGGCGTTCAAGGCGCGGCTGAAGACTTCGGGCGCTGCCTCGTCGAGCTGCGCGCCGGTCTGCTCAAGCTCGAAGAGCGAGAGCGCGCCCTCGACGCCGGAGGCCGCGTCGGTGTCGAAGAAGACGATGCGCTCAAGCGTCTCAACCGGCTCGACGCCGGGGCGCGCGTGGCGGAAGACCTTCTTCCCCGAGACGAAGAGGATGCGCGCGCCCGAGTCTTCGAGGATGTAGCGCACCTGCTCGGGGGCCTGCGTCGTGTAGATGGGGACGTTGACCGCGCCGAGGCTGAGGATGGCGATGTCGACGACCGACCAGTCGGGCCGGTTCTCGGAGAGGAGCGCCACGCGGTCGCCCTTCTTCACGCCGAGCGCCGAGAGCCCTAAGGCGACTGCGCGCACGCGCCGGATGATGGCCTCGCCCGGGATGTGGAGCCACTGCCCCTTGACCTTCAGGCTCAGCGCGTCCGCCTTCGCGTGCCGCACGAGCGCCTCCAGGCACATCCCCGGCACGCTCGCCGGGACTTCGACACTCTTCACTTGGCCTTGATCCTTTCAGCGAAGTAGGCGACCGTGCGCCGCAGCCCCTCGCGGAGCGGCACGGTGGGCTCCCACCCGAGGAGCTTCTGCGCGCGCGTGATGTCCGGGCGGCGCTGGCGTGGGTCGTCTTTGGGGAGCGGGCACTGGCGCAGACGCACCTCGACGCCGGCCGCCCGGCCCACCTCTTCGGCCAGCTCGCGCATGGTGAACTCGCCCGGGTTGCCGACGTTGACGGGGTCGTGAACGTCCACCCCCGGATGCGCGTCCGCCTCGACGTTCATCAGCCGCATCATGCCTTCGACGAGGTCGTCCACGTAGCAGAAACTACGCGTCTGCGCGCCCGTCCCGTAGATGGTCAACTCCTCGCCCCGCAGCGCCTGCACGATGAAGTTCGACACCACGCGCCCGTCGTTCTCAAGCATCCGCGGCCCGTACGTGTTAAAGATGCGGATGATGCGCGTGTCCACCCTGTTCTGCCGGTGGTAGTCCATCATCAACGTCTCGGCCAGCCGCTTCCCTTCGTCGTAACAGCTACGAATGCCGATGCAGTTGACGTGGCCCCAGTAGTCTTCGGTTTGGGGATGGACTTCCGGGTCGCCGTAGACTTCGGAGGTGGAGGCTTGCAGGATGCGCGCGCGGACGCGCTTGGCGAGGCCGAGCATGTTGATGGTGCCGAGGACGTTGGTCTTGACCGTCTTGACGGGGTTGTACTGGTAGTGGACGGGCGAGGCGGGGCAGGCGAGGTTATAAATCTGATCCACTTCGAGCAGGACGGGCTCGATGATGTCGTGGCGGACGACCTCGAACCGCTTCGAGTCCATCAGGTGGTGGACGTTCTCGCGCCGGCCCGTGAAGAAGTTGTCGAGGCACAGAACGTCGTGCCCCCCCGCGAGGAGCCGCTCACACAGGTGCGAGCCGATGAAGCCCGCGCCGCCCGTCACAAGTATCCGCATCCGCTCTCCGAAGCCCTTCGGGTTTGTCGCCCCGGCATTGTAACAGCCAACCGCTCAGGCGCGCGCGCCCGCCCCGCCCGCTTCGCCCGACGCGTCGTGCGCGGGCGGCTCGGCGTTCTCCTGCGAGTCCGCGCCGTGGTGGTGTTGACGCCGCCGCCGGCGACGCTTGCGGCCGTGGCCGCCCGCGTCCGCCTCCTCGACGCGGCCGTTGACGGTGGCGAGCGCGGCCAGCAGCAGGAAGAGGAGCGCGTTCGCAGTCGTGTGCAGCGTGAAGTCGAAGAAGCTGTGGACGAGCGCGCCCGCGCACCCGCCCAGCGCGCCCAGCGCGACGCCGCGCCGGAAGCGGTCGTGCGACTGCATCCGCTTGAGCGCCGTCCAGAAGAGCGCGGCGACGAAGAACAGCCCCAGCGCGCCGCCGCCGACGCCGGCGTCCGACAGCACTTGCAGGTAGTCGTTGTGCGCCTGCTCAAGCCTGTAGAGGCCGTTGCCCGTGTCGTAGCGCGGGTAGACCGAGCCGAACGAGCCGAGCCCCGTCCCCGTGACGGGGTGGTCGCCGATGATGCCGAGCGCGCCGCGCCAGAAGTGCGCGCGCCCCGTCGTCGGGTCATCGCTGTAGACGGTGCCGACCACGCGCGAGAGCGCGTCTTCGCCCCCGAAGTAGAGCACGCCGACGAAGACCGACAGCACCAGCGCGAACCCGAGCCCGACGCGCACGGCCGCCGAGCGCAGCCGCGACTCGCCTTCCCGCTCGTCCCTTTCACGCTTGCGCCCGCGCGCCAGCATCGAGACGGCGGCGAGGAACAGAATCTCGCAGACCATGCTGACGAGCCCGCCGCGCGAGTTCGTCATCACGAGCGCGATGGCCATAATCGCCGTGGCGAAGCCGTAGAGCACCACGCGCTCGCGCGCCACCGCGCCCGCGAACAGCAGCCCCAGCGGCATCGCCAGCGCCAGCTCCATGTAGCCGGCGAAGTGGTGCCGGTTGACGTAAGGGCCGAACGGCTCGGCCTGCTTCGGCTCCCTCACCCAGAAGATGGTGCGCGGGTTGACGAAGTGCTGCATCAGCCCGTATACGGCGAGCAGGAAGCCGAAGACGATGACGAGCCGCGCCAGCAGGCGCAGCCGGCGCGGGCTGTCCACGAAGGCGAGCGCGGCGGCGAAGTAGACGACGAGCCCCGCGATCTCGACGAGCGCGACGCGCGTGGCCTGCGGGTCGTAGGTGAGCGGCGCAGCGCCGAGCGGGAGGAGCTGAATCAGCCCGATGACGCCGAGCCCGACGAGCGGGAACTGTAAGACGTTGCGGCTGACGCGCAGCACGCCCGTCCGCCACGCGTCCGCCATCCAGAGCACGAAGACGACGGCCGCGCTCAGTTGAAAGGCCGCGAGCGACCACGCGTGGACGGTGCCGAACGCGAGCGTCGTCGTCACCACCGCGATGCAGATCATGAGGATGATGAAGCGGCTCCAGACCGTGTGCGGCAGCTCGCGCGCGGCGGCCGGCGGCGACTGCGCGTCGCGGGGCGGCGGCGGCGCGACGGCGCGCACGTCTTCGGCCGGCGTGAGCGCGGCGTCAGCGACCGGCGTTAGGGCGTCCGCCCGCACGTTCGAGGTTGAAGTCGTCATACCAGATTTTTCCGAAGATGGGGCAGACGCCGT
This sequence comes from Pyrinomonadaceae bacterium, assembly GCA_040509515.1. Classification (GTDB taxonomy): domain Bacteria; phylum Acidobacteriota; class Blastocatellia; order Pyrinomonadales; family Pyrinomonadaceae; genus QHXN01. The sequence continues at coordinate 22,296 of JBEVKV010000641.1, forward strand.
CGGGGCAGGCCGCGCGCGCGAGCCGCACGACGACCGCCTCCGTCCGCGGCCCCGCGGCGAACTCAAGCGAGACCTGCTGCCAGTCGCTCGTCCCGGCCGGCGCGGGCGGCGACGCGACCAGCGGCGCGTCGGGCGACGCGGCCTCCGAGACGAAGACGACGGGCATCGAGGCGCTCTTCAAGCCGTCGGACTTGACCCAGAAGCTCAGGCGGTAGCGCGCGCCCGGCTCGACCGTGACGACCTGCGAGACGTTGCGAAAGTCGATCTGCCCCGACGCGTTGAAGACGACGCGCAGCGAGCGACGCCCCTCGCGCGCCGTGCGCGCGTCCACCGCGACCTGCGCGCCGGCCGCCGGCACCACGTCCCACTCGAAGAGGGCGCGCCCCGCCGGCCCGATGTCCGACTCGAACCCTCGGTTCGACAGTTGCCCCTCGGCCAGACCTCCCGCGCCCGCCTCCGAGACGACCTGTAGCGCGCGCCTG
>JBEVKV010000642.1:0-13366 GCA_040509515.1 Pyrinomonadaceae bacterium
GCCGGAGCGTAAAGTCGGTGATAAGTGATGAGTGACGAGTGATAAGAGGGACGAGGCCCGTCTTCTCCTTCTCAAACACTTATCACCCATCACTCGTCACTTATCACTCATGAGAGTTCTAGGCATCGACCCGGGCAGCGAGACGACGGGGTGGGGCGTGGTCGAGGGCGATGCGCGCAGGTACGCGGCCGTCGATTTCGGGACGGTGAGGGCGAGCCCGCGCCAGCGTTTCGCGGCGCGGCTGCTGAAGATCGCCGTCGGCGTCGAGGCGCTCATCGAGAAGTTCCGGCCGGACGTGTGCGCCGTCGAGGAGGCGTTCTTCGCCGTCAACCCCAAGACCGCGCTCCAACTCGGCCACGTCCGCGGCGTCGTGCTGCTGGCGGCCGAGCGCGCGGGCGTCGAGCTCGCCGAGTACGCGCCGCGCCTCATCAAGCAGACGGTCGTCGGCTACGGCGCGGCGGAGAAGCAGCAGGTGCAGGAGATGATGCGCGTGCTCTTGAAGCTGAAAGTCGCGCCGACGCCCTTCGACGCCTCGGACGCGCTGGCCGTCGCCGTCACGCACCTGCACCACGCCGCACGGCCGCGATTGTCGAAGGACAGACCCGCGCCCGCGCGCGCCAAGCTCGAAGCGCTCCTCGCCGCCAACCCGCGCCGCCGCGCTCCGCGCTGAGACGTTCCATTCGGACGCACTCTGAAGACGACGACAGAAGCCCTCCGCCAGGGGACGACCTCAACCCAACCCGACCGAAGGAGGGTTTAAGAAGCCGTGCCCCACGTCAAACTCAACCTTAAAATCGCGTCGCTCCTGCTGCTCCTGCTCGTTCTCCCCGCGGCGTCGCGGGGGCAGGGGAAAAGAAGGGCTCCGGCGGGCGGCCGCGCCGCGCTGGTCGTGGACGAGCGTCTGTCGGCGCTGCGCGACGCGCCGAGCCTCGACGCGAACCTCTTGCGAAGGCTCGGGCGCGGGAGCGTCGTCACGGTCGCGGGCTCGCGAACTCGCGGCGGCGGCGTGACGTTCCTGAAAGTCCTTGTGACGAGACGCACGGGCGGGTGGGTTCAGTCGGACGCGCTGGCGCGCCCGTGGGTCGCGGGCGAGGACGCGCGGCTGTGGCGTCTGGTGCGCGGCTCTGAGGATTTCGACCGGCTCGCGCGTGCGCGCATCTTCCTCGACGCCTTCCCGCACTCGGCGCTCCGGCCCGCGGCGCTGCTCGACTTCGGGGACGCGGCCGAGGCGGCGGCCGCCAGACTCTCGCGCGAGGCCGCGCGCCGCCTCGACGCGCGCGAGATGGAGGCGGGCGGCGCGCCCCACGCCAGCTATTTCCTCAACTACAACGGGCTCGACCGCCTGAACCGCCTCGGCGTGAAGTTCATCTATGACGACGCGTCGAAACAGTTCCATTACGACGGCGCGGCGTGGCGCGAAATCCTCGCGCGCCACCCGCGCAGCCCCGAAGCCGCGGAGGCGCGCCGCCGGCTCGAAAATCTTCGCCCGAACGCACGCCGGTAGGCGCGCCCGGCGCGCGCGAATTGTACGCTCGCGCGCCCACGCCGGGCGGGCGTGAAAGGGTATTGCAAAATCACACGCGCGCGGTTAGATTGTCGGCGGAGATTCGGGACGGCAAGGCGCGGAGGGCTTCTAAAGGGGCCGGGCGTGCCCCCGTCAAAAAGAACCCTGGAGGAAAGTAACTGTGCCGGTAGGAACCTGTCCCGACTGCGAAGCCGAAGTCCACGTTGACCTCGACGCCGACAAGGGCGACTCGGTCACCTGCGACGAGTGCACGACCAAGCTTGAGATCGTCGGACTCGACCCCGTCGAACTCGACATCGCCGAGGAAGAAGTCGATGACGACGACTACGGCGACGATGACGACGATGACGAATACTAAGAGCCGTGAACCGTAAACCGTGAACCGTGACAAGGAGAAGAGCCTATCTTTACTCGTCACGGTTCAGGTTTTTTGGTCCACGGCTCTTGTAGACCGTTCGATTCTGACGGACGGTGAGGCCGCGCGGGCCTTCCACACGGACTGTGTGGGTGCGCCCGTCGCGCCTTTTTTCTTCCGGCGGGTAGAAGGCGAGCACGTAGGTCGAGGTCACCTCCTCGGCCAGCGCCTTGAAGAGCGGCTCGTAGTCCTTCGCGGTGGCGTAGAAGTTGGTTCCGCCCGTCTTCTCGACCAGCCCCGAAACGTCGAGCGGCGTCGGGAGCGGCGCGCGCCCGGGCGCGGCCGGCGAGATGAGGCGCGTGTAGGAGGGGAGCGTCACCGTGTAGACGCTGACCTCGGCCTGGTTGGCGCGCTCGATGACCGTCGAGGGGTGGACGGTGTCGCCGACGGGGAAGCCGTCTGTGACGACGACCACGGCCCGCTTCAAAAGCCGGCGGTCGAGCGTGCGCGGCGCGCTGCGCGCGAGCAGGCGGACGGCGTCGTCGACGGCGTCGTAGGCGTGGGTCGAGAGCCCCTCGGTCTCGCGCGCCAGACGGCCGAGCGCGCGGTCGAGCTTGCGCGGGTCGCTCGTAAAGCCCTGCACCACGCGCGCGTTCATCCCGAAGCTCATCAGCGCGAAGGAGGCCGGGCGGTTCGAGAGTTGTCCCGAGAAGGCGCGCATCGCCGTCTGGAGCCGCAACATCTCCTCGGGCGTCATGCTCCCCGAAACGTCCACCGCGAAGACGACCGCCACGGGGCGCTCGGCCCCGCCGCGACGCTCGACGTTGAGGAAGGCGACCGGGCGCTCCTCTCCGTCCTCGTAGAGCTTGAAGTCTTCGGGGCGCAGACCCTTCACCGCGCGGCCGGAGGCGTCCGTCACGCTCACCTCGATCAGCACGAGGTCGGTGTCTATCTTGAGCACGTCCTCGTCGCCGAGTTCCACGGGCGTCGGCGAGGGGCGCTGCGCGGGCGCGTCCGTCTGCTGCTGTTGCCGCGCGAGCGGCGCGGGGCCGGCGAGCGGCGCGAGACACAGCAGCGCGGCCGCGCCGAAGAGTCCCGCGCGCGCGGGGAAGATGCTTTTCTTGATTGGTGCGGAAGACATAAGACTTCGGGCGTCGGGCGCGTTGGGCAAGTGACCGGCGCGGCGATTATACGCGGCGGAGGGGGGACGCGCCAGACCCTCCGCCGCAAACGCCTCGCGGGCAACAGAGCCGCGCCCCGCCCGCATCAACCAACCTTGAAACGCGTGTTATAATCCCGGCCGCCGTAGCTTTGATGCCCCGGCCGAACCTTTGGAGCGACCCACTTGAAGACCCTCGGCGGAAAATTTTTACTCGCAACGCTCGCGGCGCTCCTCGCGCTCGCGGCGCACGCCCCGGCGCAGAAGAAGTCGAAGAAGCAGGAGCCGACGACCGGCGCGATAGTCGGCCGCGTGCGCGTCGAGGACGGCCACAGCGCGAACGGGGTGAGCGTGACGGTGCGCAGCGGCGACCGCGAGGTCGCGCAGACTTCGACCAACTCGAAGGGCGAGTTCGCCTTCCGCGATGTCGAGCCCGGCACGTACGGGCTGACGCTGCGCAAGGCGGGCTTGCAGGTCGGCCGGATGGACGGCGTCGAGGTGCGCGCCGGCAAGACCGTCACGCTCAAGGAGGGGCTCTACCTGCCCGTGGACGAGGGCTCGATAGCCTTCATCCGCGGGAGCGTCTTCTCGGGCGCGGGGCGCAGCTTCGGCGGCGCGAAGGTCGAGCTTTCGCGCGTCGAGGGGGACGGCTCGCTCAGGAAGTTGGACAGCCGCGTCTCGAACGCGACCGGGTCGTTCGCCTTCCGGCTCCCGCCGGAGCGCGCGCGCTACCGTCTGACGGCGAAGGCCGACGGGATGCTGCCGGCCACGGCCGACGTGGAAGTGGAAGGCGCGGCCATCTACCGCGCCGCGCTCTCTCTGGAGCCCGCGCGGAAGTAGCGGGCCGGACGCTTGAAAAGAGAGTGAAGGACGCGCACCCGAACAGGGAAGAGGCGCGCGAGGAGTTCGTGACCTCGCGCCAGCTCGCCGAAGTTTTGAAGGTGAGCGAATCGACCGTGCGCCGTCTGGCGCGCGACGGCCGCATCCCGTGCGTCCGCCTGACGCCGCGCCTCGTGCGCTTCAACCTCAAGGCCGTCTTTCGCGCGCTCGACGGCGACGAGACATCCGCCCACGGCCGTCGCGCGCGACGCCAGAACGCGGACGGCGACTCGGGCGAAGCCGCGCAACTCTCCTTCGCCGAAATGCTCTGAGCGAATTATCCCGACGGAAATGCTCTAAGCGAAGTTCTCCGAGTTCGACGGGCGGCTTACTCGTCGTCCTCTTCCTCGGCCGCCGCTGCCGCTTCCTCTTTCTCCACCTCGCGGCGCGGCCGCCAGTTTCTTCCGCCCACTTTGACGAGGTCGTGTTTGCGGACGAGGCCGGTTCGCACGTTGACGAACCACGCGGCGCCGCCGAGCGCGGCGACCGCGAAGGCCGCCTCGAAACGCCGCAGCAGCAGGAGCACGGCCGCCGCCGCAAACAGCACGTAGGCCGCGACGCGCCAGACGCGCCCGAAGTCGGAGCGCCCGTCAGTCGCCAATTCGTCAGTCCGCCTCTCCAAAGCTCACGCTCCGCCGGTAAAAAATCCGAAGTCGTCCGGGCGTCCTCGTCAGTTGATGGTCACGGGGATGGGGGCGTCGATCTCCCGCGGCGGGAGGCACGCCTCGTCGGTGCAGGTCTGGACGCGCACCCTCGCGCGGAGCGTGCGCCGCCCCTTCGACGCGGCCGCGTCGGCGCGCAGCGGGAGCTTGATGAGGACGCTGCCCTCGTAGACCGAGAGCGGCTTTTCCGCAAAGCCGAGCTTGCGCTGGAGTCCCGCCGGGTAGACGGGCTTGCCCGGCGTGAGCCCGTCCCCGGGCTCCGCGCGCAGCTCGGTCGCCACGTAGAACTTGTCGGAGGCGGGGTTGGCCTGTACGTGATAGCCCTGCGCGATGTCGAGCCGCACGGTGGCCTCGCCCGCGCCGCCCGCCGTGAGCTTCGCCTCCTCGACCGCCGCGGTCACGCCCTGCGCCTGCGGCGTCGGCGCGGGAGTCGCGGGCGGCGTTGTCGCCGCGGGGGTCGGCGTGACGGACGCGACGCCTGTGTTGTCAGTCCGCGCGCCGCACGCGCCGAGGGCCAGCGGCGCGCAGAGCAGAAGTCCCGGGAGAAGATTCTTTAGTCGCATGGCTCGGAGTCTATCTCAAGTTTGAAGCAGGTTTGAACTTTTACGTCACGCGCCCTGTTACGCGACCGGCGGCGGAGGCTGCTGATACTCGTGCGCGGGCGGCTGCGGCGGCGGCGCGGGGCGCGCGCGACGCGCGCGGCGGACGATGTAGCGCAGGATGAAGTAGGCCGGCAGGACGACGAAGATGACGATGGGCAGAAGCGCCAGCAGGAAGCTGACGAGAAAGAGCGTGATGTTGGCGGCGATGTCGACGCCCTGACCGAACGCCCTGCCCAGACTGCCGAAGAAGCCCGTCGTGCTGACGAGCTCCTCGGCCGGCTGGACGGTGACGCTGATGGTCGAGAGGCTCGCCTGATTTTCGAGGAAGCGCCGCCGCCCCTCAAGCCGCTCGATCTCCGTGCGGACGTTGGTCAGCTCGCGCTGGACGGCGACGGCGTCGGCGACCGCGTCCGCGCCCTTCATGATCTCCATCAGTTGCGTTTCGAGCGCGCGCTGCGTGCGCAGACGCGCTTCGAGGTCGATGTACTCCTCGGTCACGTCCTTGCCGGTGATGCGCTCGGAGGTGACGCTGCCGGCGGCGGCGCGTATCTCTGCGAGCGCCGCGTCGAACTGCGCGGCGGGGATTCGCATCTCGACCGTGAAGACCTCGTAGCCCTTCGAGCCGCGCGCGCCGCCGCGCTGGCGCGACTCGGAGGTGACGACGAAGCCGCCGCGCGACTCGGCCACGGAGGCGACGCGCTGGACGGCCTTCGACGGGTCGTCGGCTTCGAGCGTGAGCGTCGCGTTGCGGATGATCTTGCGCTCGACGGCGGCGGGCTGGCCCGCCTGCTGCTGCGGCGTCGAGTCCTCCGTCTGCTGTAGCGAGACGGTCTTCATGGCAACGTCGCCGCCGCCGCCCGCCGCCGCCTGCTCCTGCGTGGCCGCGTTGGGCGCGGCCACGCCCTGCGGCTCTCGGTCGCTTGAGCCGAGGGCGCAGCCGGACAGCGCCGCGAGTATTAAAGTGAGGACAAAAGTAATCGTCAGTCTCATTGGAGTCTCCGTGTGCGCGGGGTCTTCAGGAACACGATTTGAACGCGGTCGGGCGCGGCCGCTTGCGCGGGCGTACGGCGCGCGGCTTGTTTCGGCTGCGCGGGGCTTACTGCGCGTCTTCCTTCTCGAAATAGGGCGGAAGCTCGCCGGGCTTCAGGCGTCGGAGCGTCACGTCGTCGGGGAAGTAGCTGACGCCCGTGCGGCGGAGCGTCTGCCAGCGGAGCTTGCCGTCGCGCAGCGTGAGCCTGATGGTGGCCGTGCCGCCGAAGCCGCTCCCCAGACGGAACCGCGCCGCGCCGTTTCTGACCGTCGCCGTGAAGCCGCAGTCCTCTATCCTCGCCAGATAGCGCGCGACGATGCCGCACGTCGCGCGCAGGCGGTTGCCGGTCTGCTTGATGGTGATGTCGATGGCGAAGACCGGCACCTGCTCAAGCTCCATGCTCTGGTAGGCGGGCGGAAGCTCCGACTTGTCTTTGGCGTAGTCGGCGTGGTTCCAGGTGCCCCGGAAGTCCGCCGCGCGTCCCTGCGCGGACGCGACGCCGGCCGCGCCGTGCGCCGCGCAGGCGAGCAGCACGAGGGTGAACAGCAGTGGGAGTCTTTTCACGTCGCTCACTCTTCGCCGCCCTCTTCTTCTTCCTCGCCGCCGTGGCCGCCGTGGCGGTCGGGGCGCTTGATGCCGAACTTCTCAAGCCGGTACTGGAGCGTGCGGAAGGTGAGCCCGAGCAGCTTGGCCGCCTTCGTGATGTTGTAGTCGGTGCGATCCATCGCCTGCAGGATGAGGTTGCGCTCCACGTCCTCGAAGTTGACGCCTTCGGCCGGGAGCTTGAAGCCCGCGCCCTCCGCGACGGGGCGCGTCTCCTGCCGGACTTCGAGCGGGAGGTCTTCAACCGTGATGTAGTCGGCCTCGGCGAGCAGGATGGCGCGCTCGATGGCGGACTCCAACTGGCGGACGTTGCCGGGCCACGCGTAGTCGAGCATCACCTTGCGCGCGTCCGGGGTCAGTCCGCGTATCAGGCGCGAGGTGTTGCGCGTGTGCTTCTTGAGGAAGAAGTCCATGAGGACGGGGATGTCCTCGCGGCGCTCGCGCAGGGGCGGCACGTCGATGGAGAGGACGTTGATGCGGTAGTAGAGGTCGTCGCGGAAGCGCCCGTCCGAGACCATCGCGCGCAGATCGCGGTTGGTCGCGGCGACGACGCGCACGTCGATCTTGATGGCCCGCGTGCCGCCGACCCGCCGAATCTCGCGCTCCTGCAAGGCGCGCAAAAGCTTCGCCTGCATCGACACGTCCAGCTCGCCTATCTCGTCGAGGAAGAGCGTGCCGCGGTCGGCTATCTCGAAGAGCCCCTTCTTCTCGGCGTGCGCGCCGGTGAACGAGCCCTTCTCGTGGCCGAAGAGTTCGGATTCGAGAAGGTTCTCGTTGATGGCGGCGCAGTTGACGGCTTGAAACATCTCGGTGACGCGCGGGCTCTGGCTGTGGATGGCGCGCGCGATGAGCTCCTTGCCCGTGCCCGACTCGCCGCGAATGAGCACCGTCGAGTTCGAGCGCGCGACCTTGAGAATCATCTTCTTGACGGCCTCCATCTCGACCGAGGCGGAGATGATCTCCTGATCCAAGGCGTCGAGCTTCGCGAGCGCGCGGCGGATGGTCTCAAGGAGCGTCTCGCGCTCGAAGGGCTTTTCGAGGTAGTCGAATGCTCCGCGCCGGAGCGCCTCTTTGGCCGACTCGATGGAGCCGTGCGCGGTCAGCAGCAGGACGATGATCGAGGAGTCGAAGGCGAGGAGCTTCGAGAGCAGCTCGATGCCGTCCATCCCCGTCATCTTCAGGTCGGTGAGCGCGAGGTCGAAGCGGCGCTCGCGCGCGATGCGCAGCGCCGCCTCGCCCGACGCGGCCGTCGTCACGTCGTAGCCCTCGCCCGACAGAATCATCTCCAGAATCTCGCGCTGCGACTTCTCGTCGTCAACGACCAGGATGCTTTTGCGTGCCATTCTTTGTAAGTGATTAAGTGACGAGTGACAGGTGATAAGAAAAGGCAGGACGCTTTCTCACCACTCATCACCCGTCACTTATCACTTTTCTCCTTTATCGGTAGTTCGACCGTGAACGTCGTGCCCTCGCCGGGCTTGCTCTCGACGCGGACGGAGCCGTCGTGCTCGTCCACGGCCTTCTTGACGATGGCGAGCCCGAGCCCCGTCCCCGTCTCTTTGGTCGAGAAGTAGGGCTCGAAAATTTTGGGGAGGTGTTCGGCGTCGATGCCGACGCCGGTGTCGCGGACGCGGACGCGCGCGTGCCCGTCCACCGCCGACAGGCTGACGGTCAGACTCCCGCCGCGCCCCTCCATCGCGTGCATGCCGTTAATGATAAGGTTCGTGAAAAGGGAACGTAAAGCCTCGCGGTCGCCGACCACGGGCGGGACGCGGCCGTCATCCTCGAAGCGCGTCTCGACGCCGCTCTCGGCCGCCTGCATCTCGACCATCGAGAGCGCGTCGCGCAGCGTCGCGCTCAGGTCGAGCGGCGTGAGGTCGAGGTGGGCGGGGCGCGTGTACTTCAGAAACTCCGTGATGCGCGTGTTGATGCGCGCGACCTCGGCCTTGAGCTGGAGCGTCAACTTCTCGACGAGCGCGCGCTTCTGCGGGTCGCTGGGCGCGAGCGACGTGCGCAGGTGGTCGAGCGTGAGGTTGATGTAGTTGAGCGGGTTGCGAATCTCGTGCGCGATGGCCGAGGCCAGCCGGCCGATCATCGCCGACTGCTCGGCCTGCTTGAACTGCGCCTCAAGCTCGCGCATCCGCCCGAGCTGCTCGATCATCTCGTTGAAGGTGGCGGCGAGGCGGCCGACCTCGTCGCGGCGTTGGCCGCCGGGGACGCGGAAGGAGAAGTCGCCGGCGGCGACGCGCTGCGCGCCGCGCGACAGCTCGTTGAGCGGGCGCGTGAAGCGCCAGACGAGGATGCCGGCCACGAGCGCGGAGATGAGCATGATGGTGAGCGTCGGGGCCAGCGGCCGCATCGTCTCGTAGAAGGAGGTGTCGCTCATCGGCGTCTTCCCGAGGACGATGACGACGTAGACGAGCCCGCGCTCGGTCTGGAGCGGGATGGCGAAGGTGCGCGGGTCGCCCGAGACGGGCTGCGTCGTCGTGGGCAGCGACGGCAGCAGCCGCTTGAAGCCCTCGGTCGCCTCGCCCGCGTCCACGAAGTTGTAGAGCTGCACCTGCGGGTCGGAGATGAAGAAGTAGCGCGCCTGGCCGTTCGGCAGCGTCTCGGGCCTGAAGTTCTCGTCGAGGCTGTCCTCGATGCGCCCGTCCTCGTCCCGAATGTAGAGGACGTTGATGATGCGCCCCGCCTGATCGACGAGCAGCGACTTGCCCTGCGCCCGCTCCAACTCGAACATGTACTTGCCCGAGGTGATGCTCTCGTTGGCGAGCGCGATGGAGGCGGTGAGCGCCTGCTCCTGCGCGGCGACGGTGCGCGCGCGCGCTCGCGAACGGACGCGCCCGAGGTTGTACTGCACGCCGACGGTGGCGACGAGCAGCACGACCATCACCAGCAGCAGCCGCGTGCGAAAGTTGTAAAAGAGTCTCGGCAGTCTCATTCGTTTCAGAAGCTCCGGCGGCCGGCCTGTGTTTCGCGGGGAGCTTTTGTCGACGCCGTCAACGGTCAGTAAAAGGTGTTGCCGTGCGGCTTTTGGAGATGTTATAGTCGCCACGGTCTCCAGCGCAAACCCCTCCGGGAGGCCGCTAGCAGTTCTCTCCAATAACTTTCGTGGTGCGATTTGAAGTTTGAAGGTGAGTGAAGACCTTGAACGGCAAAGGCTTTGGCATTGCTTTACGACACTTCGAGTCCGGCACCAGCGCCGGCGGCGCCCTCCCGGCTTCCGCCGAAATCGTCGCAATCAAATCTCTGTTAAGTGCGTCTTAGCGGTTTGACCCGTCCGGCCGGGCGCCCTCCGTCTCCAACGCCCGAACGGTCGCTTCTGCTTTGCTTTTTAAGCGAGGAAGGCTCAATGACCCCAAGGTTCCGTTTCCCCCGTCTCGCCGCGTTCTCAGTCTCCGTCATCTTCCTTCTTACCGCCGCTCTGTCGGCGCAGGCCGCCGCCAAGAAACCCGCGAAGGCCGCCAAGAAGCCGGCCGCGAAGGCCGCCGCCGCCAAGTCCAAGCGCGGCGGGCGCGAGACGGCCGCCGCGTCGCGCAAGGACTCGCGCTCCTCGAAGCGCGAGCGCGCGGCCGACGCGCGGCGCGGGAAGAACGACCGCAACGCGAAGTCGGAACGCGCCGAGCGCCGGGGGCGCAAGGGGCGCGAGGAGCGCGCCTCCGCGAAGGAGTCGCGTAAAGACTCGCGCAGGATGTCGAAGCGCGAGCGGATGGCCGCCGCCCGCGCCGAGGCCGAGCGCCGCCGCCGCGAGGCGGCCGAGCGAGCGCGCCGCATCGCCATCGCGCTGGCACGCCAGCGCGCCTACGACCAGTCGCTCAGGGACGAGACGGTCGCCAACATCGCCAAAGACGAGACGACGGGCGAAGACTTGGAAGTCCGCCGCGCCGCCATTGAGGCGCTCGGCGACAAGGCCGGCACCGTCGTCGTGATGAACCCGAAGACCGGGCAGGTCTACACGGTCGTCAATCAGGACTGGGGGCTCCGTCGAGCCTACAAGCCCTGCTCGACCGTCAAGCTCGTGACCGGGCTCGCCGGCCTCACCGAGGGCGTCATCGACCCCGTCCAGACCGTCAACATCGGCACCAGCAGCTTCAGCCTCGATTTGACCGACTCGCTCGCGCTCTCGAACAACGGCTACTTCCAGAGGGTCGGCGGGCAGGTCGGCTTCCCGAAGATGATGGAGTACGCGCGTAAGTTAGGGCTGGGCGAGCCGACCGGCATCAACCACCCGTTCGAGTCGCCGGGCAAGCTCCCCGTCTTCAAGGAGGGCTACGCCGTCAACCACATGTCCTCGCACGGCGACGACATACAGGTCACGGCCGTCCAGCTCGCCCGCATGGCCTCGGCCATCGGCAACGGCGGCAAGCTGCTCGTCCCGCACCTGCCGCGCACGCCGCAGGAGAACGTCAACTTCAAGCGCGAGGTCAAGCGCGAAATCGACATCCCCGCCGACAACGTCCGCCGCATCCTGCCCGGCATGATCGGCGCGGTCACCTACGGCACGGCGCGCCGCTCGCAGTCGCCGCTGATGACGGTCGCCGGCAAGACCGGTTCGTGCAGGGAAGAGATTCCCGACCGCCCGTGGCTCGGCCTCTTCACCTCGTTCGCGCCCGTCCAAGACCCGCAGCTCGCCGTCGCGGTCATCCTGCGCGGCACGCACGCGCGCGGGAAGTACGCCTCCGAGGTCGCCGGCGGCGTCTACCGCCGTCTGGGTCTGACCGCGCGCTTCGCGCCCAAGCCGGGCAGCCAGCCCATGCTCGCCAACGACATGCTCGCGCCGCGCCCGCACATCGACCCGCGCAAGGCCGCCGAAGTCTCGGACGAGGAGCGCGAGGAAGAGGCGCTTGAGGCCAACACCGCCGACGGCGACGCCTTCGTCGTCAGCGAGGCCGGCCAGGACGCGGCCGGCGCGCAGTCCACGCGGCAGTCCACGCAGCAGCCCGCGCTCCAGAAGACCGCCAGGACTATCGAGCGCCCGGCCGCCGCGCGACCCGCCGCGACGCCCGCCGCCACCCCTTCGGCCCCCGCGCCGAAGACGACCAACGGCGCCGAGCGCCCGCGCCGCGTCTCGGACAGGCCCTAGCAGAAAGTCAGGTGTGAGGGATCAGAAATCAGACGTGGAAGAGGCTCGGCTGTACAAGTCGGGCCTCTTCCATTTTGGTTGTTTTCCCGTTGCATTCCTGTCCGCCGCCTCAAATTCCGCCGCCTTTTCTTCCGACTTCTGACTCTCCACTTCTGACCCGCGACCGGACGGCCATTTAGCTTGACACCTTTACGGCGGTTAGTGCAGTATCAGCGCGAAAACGGTCAATGTTTAGGACGAAGAACCCCCGGCGATCCCCACGCGAGCAGGTGCGGGCCGCCTGACCAGCGGCGGCAACTGGCCGCAGACGGCGCGCATCTGAGGTTCGTAACGCGACGCTCCAGTGGCCGACCGAAGCGCGCGCCCCGGAATTTAAATCTCCCAACAATAAGGTTCGATTAGCGCACGACGGAGGATTTGCGACCGATGAAAAACGCATTTAGACTTCTGGCCCTGGCAGCGCTCGCCACGGTGTTCGCGCTCCCGGCCTACGCGCAGGACGCGGCCGCCACGCCCGCCGCCGCAGCACCCGCCGGCCCCTGCACCGAGGCCGACGCGAAGGCGGCGCTCTATAAGAAATTTACCGACAACTTCAAAGGTACGCCCGACCAGCAGAAGGTCGCCTACGAGGCGGGCAAGGAGCACCTGAGCAAGTACGGCGCGTGCCCCGAAGCCAGCGACAAGCAGATCGCCGCCTACATCCAGAACTGGGTCGGCAAGTACGAGAAGGCCGTCGTCGAGTTCAACTGCATCGAGGCGGTCAACAAGAACCCGGGACAGGCGTTTCAGGCCTGCCAGCCGATTATCGCGGCCAACCCCGACAACCTGAAGTACCAGCTTCTTCTCGTCACCGCCGGGCTGAAGAACGCGCAGGCGAAGAACAGCAGCACGAACGCGCAGGCCGCCGACGCCGCGCGCCGCGCGCTCACGCTCGTCGAGAAGGGCTCGACCACCGAAGCTTGGGCCCCGTTCACCAGCCAGCAGGAGGCCGCGCCCGGGCTGAACTACTACCTCGGCTTCTTCACCCTCGACAGCTCGCCGGCTGAGGCCGCCAAGTATCTGGTGAAGGCCGCGCAGTCGACCAGCTCATTCGCCAAGGAGCCGACGACCTACGACTTTCTTGCGAAGGCTTACATCGACAGCGAGCTGAAGGGGATGGTCAACGAGTACAAGACCAAGTACGAGGGCAAGGAGGCGACGCCCGAGAGCGACGCGCTGCTGAACAGGATTAACGCCGTCTCGCACCGCATCGTCGACGCCTACGCGCGCGCCGTGGCGCTGTCGCCGGCCGGCCCCGCGAAGGACGCCCGCAGGACTAATCTCGCACAGTTCTACAAGCCGCTTCACGACGGCAAGGAGGACGGGTTGAACGAGCTGCTCGCGAGCGTCCTCTCGAAGCCGGTCATGCTGCCGGGTCAGGAGCCCGCGCCGCCGGCCGCGCCGTCCAGCACCACCGGCGCCAACGGCA
>JBEVKV010000643.1:0-3864 GCA_040509515.1 Pyrinomonadaceae bacterium
CGAGGAGCTCTGGGCTGCGCTTTTCCAGCCGGTCGCGAACGGGCACGTGATGCCGCTCGCGCGGCTCTACTGGTACCTCGTCTACTCCGTCTTCCGCGCCGACTACATCGGCGTGGCGGCGGGGTCCTTCGTGTGCGCCGTCGCGTGCATCGCGAGCGCGCACGCGCTGTTGCGCGTCGTCTCGCCGTCGCGCTCGGTCTGCTCGGCCTCGACGACGCCGACGAGCCGCGCGCGCACGAGACAGCCCGCGAACGCCGGCTCGTCCATCAGCACGAGCACGTCGAGCGGGTCGCCGTCGCCGCCGAGCGTCGAGGGCACGAACCCGAAGTCGAAGGGGAACGATGCGCCCGACGGCAGGACGCCGCCGAGCTTGAAGAGGCCGAGCCGCTCGTCGTAGTTGTACTTGTTGCGGCTGCCCTTCGGCGTCTCGATGATGACGTTCAGCTCTTCGTCTTCGTGGAAGGCTTCGAGGTTTAGAAGATTGTTCCCGGCCATCCGAACCCTCACCAGCCGCCGTGAATCCGCCAGCGGTCGACCAGCCGCCCGCCTTCGAGTACGTGGTAGTGCGTGTGCTGCGCGGCGGAGAGGCACGAGTGGTTGGCGAGCACGCGGACGCGCGCGCCGACGCGCAAAGAGTCGAAGAGGCGCTCGTCCGCGACCGTCAACGCGCCGTGCTCCTGCGAGACCGACTCGACGCGCAGCCCCACGTCCTCACCCGCGAGGTCGAGCACGCGGCCGAAGCCGCACGAAGAATCAAGCTCGACCGGGCCGCGGTCTTTCGAGAGCGCGACGGCGCCGGCGTCGATGACGACCTTGCGCCGCGCGCGGTCGCGGTGGACGACCGAGGCGAGGACGGTCAGCGCGCAGTCCGCGAACGAGCAACTGCCGAGCGTGGCCTGAAAGGCGTCAAAGAAGATGTAATTTCCGGGGCGCGCCTCGTCCACGCCTTCGAGGTGATCGACGTGCGTGGCGGTCGGCGTCGAGCCGACGCTGACAGTCGGGACTTCGACGCCGTCGGCGCGCAGACGCCCGGCGAACTCCGTCATCACGTCGCGCTCGCGTCTCGCGATGTCGAGCAGTTCTTCCGCGGAGCGTGCGTGGTAGGAGTGGCCGGCATGCGTCAGGATGCCAGCGAAGCGCAGGTTGCGCGCGCGCGCGATGAGGCGCGGAATCTCAAGCGCCTCGGGGCGGTCGGGCTCGACGCCGCAGCGGTGGTAGCCGCAATCCACCTTCAGGAAGAGGTCGAGCGTGAGACCGGCGCGGCGCGCCGCATCGTCGAGAAGCGGCGGGATGTCGGCGTCGTCCGTGATGAGCGCGAAGCGTTCGCAGAGCTTGGAGAGTTCGACGGCCTCTTCAAACTTTCCCGGCTCGACGGGGACGGCGTACGTGATGTCGTTGAAGCCCTCGGCGGCGAAGGCGCGCGCCTCCGCGAGCGTCGAGACGGTGAGCCGCGCCGGCGCGCCCGCGGTCTGGATGCGCGCGACCTCGACGCACTTGTGCGTCTTGGCGTGCGGGCGCAGGCGAACTCCAAGTTGCTTCATGCGCGCCGACATCGTCTCGGCGTTGCGCCGCACGCGCCCGGCGTCGAGGACGAGCGAAGGCGTCTTGATGGTGTTCAAGTCCATGGCTGTTCGGGTTGCCGAGGACTATAACACCAACGGGGCGGGCTTCGTCACTGGACGGTGATGAAGACGCCCGTCGTGCGGCTCGTCGTGCCGCCCGCGGCGGTGATGACGACGGGGGCCGCGCCGGTGACGCCGTCGGGGATGCGGACGTTGAGCTGGTCGAGTCCGGGGAAGCCGCCCGAGGGGCCGGCGTAAGTGACCGTCGCGGCCTTGCCGCCGATCTGGACGGTGACGGGCAGCGCGTTGCGCCAGCCCGTGCCGAAGAGCGCGACCTCGGAGGCGTCGCCGCCGGTGCGCGCGGGGAAGGGCGCGTTGGTGTAGAGCATCCCCGAGACGAGCAGCGCGACGGCCTCGCCCGTCCCCGTCTGCGGGACGGTGAAGAGGCCGGGGTTGGTGTTGACGATTGCGGCGTCGTCGGCCGCCGTCACGTCGCCGCCGACGCGGACGACGAAGGAGGCAACGCCCGTCCCGAGCGTCTGCGGCACCTGTACGTGAATCGACGAGTCGTCGAAGGAGAGGACGGGCGCGGGCGTCCCTTCGATGGTGACGCTGACGGCGCGCGCGGCGGCCTCGGCCTGCGTCGCGCCGCTCCGGCCGCGCGTCAGCCCCGTGCCTTTGATGGTCGCGAGCCCGCCCGAGGGCGCGTCGCCCTGCTGGCTCGCGCTGTTGGTGACGGAGAGGCGCGCGACCGGCCCGAGCACGGTCTCGACCCCGAAGGCGAGCCCCGAGTAGGCTTGCGTAAACTCGTCGTCGGCGAGGACGAAGGCCGCGCCGTCGCGCAGCACGCCGTTCAAGGCCGGGTCGGGGAAGGCGTAGACGTGCGGAATGCCGCCGTTGCCGCCGTCGGCCGCGAGGTCGCTCTCGCCCGTCGCGTCCTGTATGACGTAGACCGTGCCGTCGCGCGCGACCGTCAATCCGTGGAGCACGAGGTTGTTGTCAATCGAGAGCCCCTCGGCGACGAGTTCGTCCGCGTCGCCGCGCCCGTCGCCGTTCGTGTCGTAGACGGCGAGCATGTACGTGTCGTTGCCGACCGAGTGCGTGAAGACGACGCCGCGCGAGTTGGCCGCCACGTCGAGCGGCGCGTCGGTGTCGAAGGGGAACGAGTAGTAGGCGGTCGGGTCGAGCGTGTCGGGCATCCCGTCGTCGTCGGTGTCGCGGACGATGCGCAGCTCGTCCGACTGGAAGTCTGCGACGATGAGGTGGCCGCCGGGCAGGAGCGCGAGCGCGTTGGCGTTGAAGATTCGGTTGTCGCCGACCTCGACCAGCTCGCGCGTGCGCGAGGCGTCGAAGCCGCCGGTCAAAGGGTCGCGCACGAGCAGGACGACGCCGGGCGACTCTTCGTTGTTCGGGTCGTTCGGGTCGTCGCCGTTGTAGTAGCCGCTCGAAGAGACGACGACGAACTCGCGCCCCGCGCGCGAAGTGCCGGCGACGACCGAGACGGCCGAGGGCAGCCCGAAGTCGCGCCCCAAGTCGAAGGTGGACGAGGCGTCGCGCACGTAGTCGCCGCCCGTGTCGAGCGCGAGGACGAGGACGCCGGTGTAAACGTCGTCGGAGGTCGTCGCGGTGCCGCGGTCGTCAATGGCGGTGAAGACCTCGTAGCGCGCGCCTGTGCGGCCGACGGCGATGTCGTAGGAGCCGCCGTCGGCGTCGAAGGTCGAGCGGTCGTCGGCGACCAGATCGCTGTCGCGGTCGACGAACTCTTCGTGCGTGCCGGCGGTGCTGACGAGGCTGAGCTGCGAGACGTGGAGCACGCGGCCGAGCGGCGTGCCGGGCGCGATGCCGGCGGCGGCCGTGAGCGGCTTCGCCGTCTGAGAAGAGGAGGCGGGCGCGGACTTCAGCGCGGGCCGTGTCGTGTTGCGCGCGACGCGCGCGGCGCGCGGGGCCGGGAGTCGTCTTTGCGCACGGGCGTTCGCGGCGAGCGGGCGCGGGCGCGCCGACTTGTCGAGGCGTTTGCGTTGAGGCGTGTAAGCGCCGGCTCGTGCGGGGCGCGCGGAGGCGTCGGTGCGCATGTCGCGTGCGCGGCCGGTGTCGGGTCTGTAGCTCTTGCGAGACGGCGTCTGCGCCGAGGCGGCCCGCCAGAGCGGAGCGCCGAGCGAGAGAAGGGCGAGAGAGAGTGCGAAGACGAGTGCGACGAGATGTGAGCGGGCGCGCATCTGGAATCCTTTCGGCCGCGTCGGCGGAGGGCGCGTGTTGGAGCTTATAAAGTCCGTACGAGCTTGAAGCGTCTTAAGCCCCGGGG